>JBKKBM010000275.1:0-7389 GCA_046714215.1 Terriglobales bacterium
GTGTCTAAGAGTGCGAAAACAACGGGTAATTCTACTACGCTACTGTTTGATTCTTCGTTTGAATCTGCGACGCAGGCGAGTGCGAGTGTCGTCAGAACGCCTCGAAACTCCAGGCTGCAAGACCGACATCATCCCAAAGAGCCCGAAGGCGATCAAAAGCACGGCACCGAATACACCACCCTCTGACCTCCAACGTCGGCCAAGGCGGATTCCCTCACCCGTCAGCAATGACCACAGCCCGGTTAGAACTGCCAGTAAAGCTAAACAGAAGATAACTTTCTTCTTGAGGAGAATCTCAGTCCCCATAGGTATTCCTCAGGCGCTCTTCAAGCCTTTGAGCGTATCTCTCTGCTGGGCGATCAGATCTTCGCAGCCCTTTTTTGCGAGCTTCATCATCTGGGCCAACTGCGCGTCATCAAAAGGGTGCTGCTCTGCCGTGGCCTGCAATTCGACGAACTTGCCGGCTCCGGTCATCACGAAATTCATGTCGACTTCGGCGCGCGAATCTTCTGCATAGGGGAGATCAAGGACGACGTTGCCATCCACGATGCCGACGCTAGTCGCAGCCACAAAATCGCGGATGGGCGAAGTTTTCAACGTGCCGGCCGCGAGCAGTTTCTCGACGGCGAGCCCGAGGGCGACGAAGGCCCCGGTGATGGACGCGGTGCGGGTACCGCCGTCGGCTTGAATCACATCGCAATCGAGGGTGATGGTGCGTTCGCCGACTTTCTTAAGATCGACGACGGCGCGGAGCGAGCGGCCGATGAGGCGCTGGATCTCATGGGTGCGTCCGCCGATGCGTCCTTTACTGGACTCGCGCGGAGTGCGAGTGAGGGTGGCGCGGGGCAGCATCGCATATTCGCTGGTGATCCAGCCTTTGCCACTGTTGCGCAGGAAGGGCGGTACCGTTTCTTCGATGGAAGCGGTGCAGATGACTTTGGTGTTGCCCACCTCGATGAGGCACGATCCTTCCGCCATCCCGATGTAATCCGGGGTGATCTTTACGGGGCGCATCTGGTCGGCCGCACGATTATCAGAACGAAATGACATAGCCATAGTCTAGCAGTGGCTACTCGATCTCCACGTGCTCCACTCCCTCGATCGTCCGGCCGAGAAACTTCTCGCCCGCTCGGCGAAATTTCTCCACGGAATCGGTGGCGAAGAACCGAACTGTTTTATTACTCGAACTTTTGTCACTCGATCTTTTGTTACTCGAACCAGGATTCGACCCCAGCTCCGCGCCCGGCCCCCCGGAGCTGCCAAACTTTTCCGCCACTACCGCCGCGGTCGCCTCGGCTGAATCCACGATGGCCACCTGCGCGGGCACCACTCGCCGCAACAGCGGCTTGAGCAGCGGATAGTGGGTGCAGCCCAGCACCATCGTATCGGCGCCGGCAAATGCGCCGGTGAATTGAGAATCCAGGTAGATGTGCGCCACTTGTTCCGTGACCTGATGTTCGATCCAGCCTTCTTCCACCAGCGGCACGAACAACGGACACGCTTTTTCTTCCGCGCGGATCCCATGCTGCGCCAACGCCTTCTGGTACGCGTGGCTGCCCACGGTCCCTTCCGTCGCGATCACCACCACTTGCTTGGTCTTGGTGACTGCGGCCGCCGCCCGCGCGCCCGGTTCGATCACTCCCAACATCTCGACTTCTACGGAATGCGCCATGGCCTCCAGCGCCAGCGCGCTCGCGGTGTTGCACGCCACCACGATGTACTCGGCGTCATGGGCTTGCAGATATTGGGCCGCGGAGATCGCATACTTCGCGATGGTCTCCACGGACTTCGATCCATAGGGCAGCCGTGCGGTATCGCCAAAGTAGAGATACTCGGCTTGCGGCACCTGCTCCAGCAGTGCGCGCAGCACCGTAAGCCCGCCTACTCCGGAATCGAATACGCCTATGACCGGACGCTTTTCCATAGACTCTTGCCCATAACTATTTGGTAGCCAAACCTTTCGTATCCAATTCCAGATTCTGCAGCGACAACACGAAATCATGGACCTTCTGCACTTCATAGGTCGTCATCAGGTCGGCGTGTCCGGCCAGGGTTTCGCGCTCTTGCCCTTCCACCAGGAATTTCACCCGCCGCACCTGGGGAAAATTCGCCGCGATGGTCTCGACCATTGAGGCGAGGGTGAACTGTTCCACCAGGATCCCGGAGCGGTGTCCCTCGGCAAACGCGGCATTTAGATCCACTACGCACAACTCGTTATTCACGAGAAACACATTCTTGATGTCCGCATCTTCCTTGAGCGGATGCGGGGACGGACGCTCCGTATACAACGCCAGCAGCGTACGCAGGATCTCTTTCGCGCGGTCGCCCGGTTCCAGGGGCAACGCCACACTTGCCTCCTTGGGGACGAGCATACCGTCATCGTCATAAGCCACCATCAACCGGATGCGTTCCGCCGGCCCCGCCGCCGGCGCCGGCAACGGACGCGCACTCGCCGCCCCCGGCTGCCGACTCTTGGCCCGCTCCCGCCGTTGCAGTTCCATCATGGACCCGCCCGCCACCAGCACGGCCAGCAACAGCAACAAGATGGTGATCTGGAGATGCCGCGGCATCATCGCATCTCCCCCAGCTTGTTGCGGGAATTTACGATGGCCGTGGCCACCGCCCCTACGATCGCCACTTGATAGGCGACTTTATCGAATTCCTCCACCGCCGCGCCCACCTTCGGCGGGGCTACTTCGATGGCGATAGCCGGCGCCGCAATGGCGTGCAGCGGCGGAATGGCTGCGTTCAGCATCCGCGCCGGGATCTTCTTGGCTCGCACTTCATTGGCCACCACGCGCGCGAGGAACTGGCTGCGCTCCCTGTATGTCTCCTGCGCCCGCTGCCAGGGGACGAACGGCCCCTCCACCGTATCCGCCTGCGGCATGACCGTGGCATACACGCGCACTCCGCTACCCAGGCCTCCGGCATGCAGCGTGACGTAGACCGCGGCCCGCTGACCGTTGGCCGTGATGGCACGCTGGTCATACGACAACGTCTGGTCACCCTCGCGCGCCAACAGCGCGGGCACGCCCCGGTTCTGCAACTCCGTGCGCAAGCGCTTGGCCAAGGCCAGGGTGATGTCCTTCTCGATCACTCTGTCACTGAACTTCACTCCCGGATCCGTGCCGCCATGACCGGCATCGATGATCACGACGTAGCGCACGCTGTCGAAGGGGAAGGGAGAAGCGGTCGGCTCCGTCGTGGGGGCAGGGGCGACGGTCGGAGGCACAACCGGCTCCGCTGCCGTGGGCGCGGGGGATGCGGTAGCCAGCGGAGGCGCTACCACCGCTGCCGCGGGCGCCAGCTTGATGGAAAGGGTCTTGCCCTGGTCAGAGAAACTCACCAGCAACGGCGCGCTGCCGCTGATGGTGATCTCCGCCGCTCCGTTCTTTTCCTCAAAGCGCAAGCCGGTGATGTGCGCATCGTTGAAGCTCATACCGTCCTGCGTCATCACCACCGGCTCCTGGCGGAAGACCAGCCGCACCTTGTTGCCTTCTTGGGTAATGTTCGGATTCACCCGCATGGGGAAGGCCAACACCACTTCCGCGTCCTGCTCTTTTTTCAATTCCGTTTTTTTCAACTCTACGGAGAAATGGGTCTGGGTGTTTTCCACGAACAACCTGCGCCCGGGCTCATGCAGCTCCGTTCGCAGGCGCGCCATCTCTTGCAGCAAGGCCGGTAGCACCACCACCGGCACCTGTACGCGTCCTTCAGTGATCATCACTTTTCCGGGAAAGCGTACCCGGTTTTTCCCCACGCGTACGTTGTTCTCCCCGTGGACGAACAAGCCGTCCGCTGCGCCGCCGCTGAAACGTGCCCGGTCGCCTTCGACCTTCACTTTGATGTTGGTGAGGGGACCCACTACGGACATCAAGTCCACATACTCGCGGCCTTCATGCTCGCTCACCCGGACGGTGAATTGCGCTTGCGGCGCATACACGCTGAGTTGCTTTTCTTCCGCCGATCCCGCGCTCAAGGCCAACCACAAGGCCGCGGCGGTCGTCACCATCGCCCCCGCCGCGCGCCTACTCCATCCCATGCCTACCCCACGCAATGACTACTCCACCCCATAGATGGTCAGTCCGCTCATCAGCTTCGGATAAAAATCAGTGGACTTCTGCGGCATCACCTCGCCCGTCCAGGCGATGTCGCGCATCTGTTCGATCTTCACCGGATACATCAGGAATGCCACGTTGGCGCCTGCCGCTACGCGTTCGAAGGCCTCTTCCGCACTCCGCAGATACTCCAGGTTCGTCTGGTTGCGGATGGCTTCTTCGGAGATGCCGAGCACGTCTTCCAACAGTACTTTGTGTAGTTGGACCACATCCAATTGCCGCTGACGTTCCGGCAAGCTAGATAAACGCTCGGCCACGGCTGACTTTTTCGTGCGCAACAGATGGACGCCGCCTGCGGTCTTGGTCACGAACGCCGGCCCTTCCGCCCCGGCGCTCTCTAAGTGGGCTAGTGCTGCTTCCACGGTGATGACTGCGCCCAGATCGCTTACATCGAACCACGGGGCGGCGTCGGCCAGCATCTTGGTCGCATTGAATCCCGCCAGCCCGGAGACTACGCGGTGCGTCGGCAAGATCAGCAGGCCCTCATCCTCCATATTGACAAAGGTCATCATCAGCTTTTCGTAAGGCGCGCGGACCTTTACCGTCATATGGCCGGTGCGACCAAACTCGGCGAAGTCCATTCCTTCGTCGCCGCGTCGCTCGTTGCGATAGGTGAGGGCGGTCTCATAACGGTGATGGCCATCGGCGATGATCAGCTTTTTGTCTTCCATGTGATTGCGGATGCTCAGCACCGCACCCGCTTCCGTCACGCGCCACAGCCGATGCATCACTCCATATTCGTCTTTCATCTCCGCCAGCGGTGGGGTCCGTCCCGCCTCACCCCACACCACCGCTTCTACTTTTCGCTCGGGGTCGGAGTACAGCATGAAGATCTGGCCGGTGTGCGCTTTGGTGGCGCGCAGCAGATTCAGCCGGTCGGCCTTGGGCTTAGAGAGCGTTTGCTCATGCCGATAGACCACCTGGTCAGCATAATCGTGCAGCCGGCTGAGCGCGATGAACCCCCGCCGCGTCATCATCACGGCCGCCCGCCCCGGCGCCGCGAACGTCTGAGAGCAGGCATAGATGGATGGCTCCGGGTCTTGCACCATCGCACCTTGGCCGCGGCAGGTCTGGAGAAATTTCGCCGCGCGGGTATAGACGTTGTGCCGGTCGTCGTCGCCGGGTTCTTTTCTCCCTAACTCCACTCGCACCAGGTTATGGGGACTTTTTTCGTAATACGCGGCTTGCATCACCGGCGTTATCTTGTCGTAGGGCTGGGTCAGCACGTCTTCCAGACGCACTTTGCCCGGATGGTACCGCCACGCCGCGAAGGGAAGGATCTGCGCCATAAGATTCAATCGCCTGCCGATGCTTGCTTCCGGATTGTAACAAGCATTCGCGGTGCTCCGTTTCGGACATCCACACCAGCAAATGCTGGCCCGGGATAACCTTATTGTCCGCTTCGCACATCTCATTCTCTGAGCTCGAAAAGCCGTGGTCGCTTTTGCCGCTGCCCGGCTTTTGTGCGCGTATTTAACGTTGTGCTACCATCTGCCTAATATCGGAGAATTCATCGTGTTCCGCTGGGCGAAGTACGGCTCCCTTGGCCTCGTTGTCTTTCTGTTACTGGGGATGCCTCGCGCCTTCACACAGGGGTCAGACGAGAATGTCCACATCATCCCCCGGAAGCCCTCAGACACTCCCCCCAAGGTAGTGGGCGATCCCAGCCTCCGCACTTACACCAAACCACTCAAGGTCGACGTCGACCTGGTGCTGGTGAATGTTACCGTGACGGATCCCATGAATCGTCTGGTCACGGGCCTGGAAAAAGACAATTTCCGCCTACTGGAAGCCAACGCTAACCAGGAGATACGCCACTTCTCCAGTGAAGACGCGCCTATCTCGGTGGGCGTGATCCTCGACCTCAGCGGCAGCATGAACAACAAGATCCAGAAGGCAAAAGACGCCATCATCGAGTTCTTCAAGACGGCCAATCCGCAGGACGAGTTCTTCCTGGTCACCTTCTCGGACCGCCCGGAAGTCCTTACCGACTTTACCCAGTCGATCGAGGAGATCCAAGGACGATTGGTCTACAGCATCCCCAAGGGCCGGACCGCCCTCTACGATGCCGTATATCTTGGGGTCAGCAAGATGCGCGATGCCAAGCACGCCAAAAAAGCGCTGCTGGTCATCTCCGACGGCGGCGATAACCGCAGCCGCTATACCGATTCCGAGATCCGCTCCTTGGTCCGCGAGGCAGACGTGCAGATCTATGCGATCGGCATCTTTGACGATGTCCGCAGCACCCCGGAAGAGATCCGCGGGCCCTTCATGCTCACGGAAATGACCGATGTAACGGGCGGCCGGACCTTTCCCGTGGCCGATATCAATGATTTATCTGATGTTGCCGTAAAGATTGGCGTAGAGCTACGCAACCAATATGTGCTTGGATACCGTCCAACTAACAAGACCCGGGATGGTAAGTGGCGTAAATTGAAGGTGAAACTTATTGCCCCGAAAGGCCTGCCGCCTCTGAATGTTCATGCAAAAACGGGATACTATGCTCCGCAGCAGTAGGGCTTTGCCGCTCATTCTCCTTTTTTTGACCCTCGTTTCCGCCAGTCTAGCCGCTCAGACTGGGCAGCAGCAGCCTGTCCAGGATCTGACGCCGCCGTCTGACGTGGAAGCCGAGCGCATGGCCGTTCCCCCACCGGCGCCCAATGTCCCTTCGGACACCGCTAGCATTCCCGCGACCCGGCCCAACGAGCCGGTCAAGAATAAGGACGACTCGTATACCTTCCGCAAAGACGTGGAAGAGGTCATCCTGTATGCGACCGTGGTCGATCCGCGCAATCGCATGGTCAGTGACCTGGGCCGCCACTCGTTCACCGTGTTTGAGGATGGCCAGCCGCAACAGATCACCTCGTTCCGGCGGGAGGATATTCCCGTTTCGCTCGGCATCCTCATCGACAATTCCGGTTCCATGCGCAATAAGCGACCCGCCGTCAATCAGGCCGCACTGAACCTGATCCGCGCCAGCAACAAGCAGGATGACGTCTTTATCGTCAATTACAACGACGAAGCCTATAACGACCAAGATTTCACCTCTGACATCAATCTGCTGAAAGAGGGCCTGGAAAAAGTGGAAGCCCGCGGCGGTACCGCCATGTATGACGCCGTAGTCGCGGCCGCTGACCATCTCGTCAAAGGCGGCAAGCACGAAAAGAAAGTGCTGCTCGTGGTCACCGACGGCGAAGACAATGCCAGCCGCAATTCTTTGGAAGAAGCGGTGCGCGCGGTGCAGAAAGAGAATGGCCCTACGGTCTACACC
>JBKKBM010000276.1:0-35059 GCA_046714215.1 Terriglobales bacterium
TCTCGCATGGGCAACGCGTGACTCGTGGCGATATCATTGGATACGTCGGGCAGAGCGGACGCAGCACCGGGCCGCACGTCCACTACGAAGTCCACATCCACAACACCCCGGTGAATCCTTATAAGTATCTGCGCACCACGCTGGCGCAGGTTGAATTCGCCGCAAAAGCGGACTAACGCTCTCAATCACTTATTTCTTGCGGTTAGTCTTCTGCGGTGGCGCGGGCTGCGCCGTCTGCGGCTTTGCTTCCGTCGCCGCCGGCGTATCCGTCATCGCTTTCCGGATGAATCCTGCGGGCAGCTCCGCGGTCAGCACCGCGCGCGTATCTTGCTGCTGCACTTTGACGCTGTCGAAGAACGCCTTCACATCCGCATCGGGCCCGCCCGCCTGCACGCTGCTCTCAACCGCGCGGAAGAGTTGAAAGAAATTCGTGAGCGACTCAGTGAGCTGCTTCGCGTCGGCTTCATTGGCGGTGAAGGATTCCGCCTTGAACTGGATCGCGCCCAAATAACGCAGCGAGGCCACCGTCACTGTCTCGGCGGGTAACTTGAACTCGATGCCGGTGGGCAAGGGTAGCGTCATCGCGCGTCCCTCGGGCGAAGGCAGCGAAACGATGGCCCACGCGCTGCTGCCGAGCGGCACTTTTCGGTAGTAATCGCTGAGTAGCTTCGGGCCGCCAAAGGGCAAAGCGATCTTCTGATGACGATCGATCATTCCGCGGATGACGGCCGGGTCGCTGATGTTCGAGACGGCGACCAGGTTGACGCTCAGGATGGAGATGCGCACGGTGCGGCCTTCATGCGGAATGGTGAAGACGTCGAAGTTCCGATACTTCTCCACGCCGCTGGCCAGCTTGTGCAGGTAGTGGTTCATCCGCGAAGCATCGAAGCGCGCCTTGAATATCTCGGAGAAGCGTCGCTGCATCTCCGGACCCAGCGGGCGCGGTGTCATCTCCGCCGGATGAATGGCGATGGCTACTTCGTCCAGATCGCGCTCGAATTGAAAGCCGGTCTGGCGGACGAATTCTTCATACTCGGGCTCGCGGGCGATAGCGATGGGGGACGAGCCGGGGGATGCGACAAACGCCGAGGCCAGCCGGAAGCCCGAGAGGTTTACGTAAACCACTCCTTCCGATTCAGGCAGCAGTCGCGCGACCTCCGGAGCTGCCAGTTTGCGCAGGTAGACGGCGCCGGCAATCAGCAGGATGACGACTACCACCCCGATAGCCAGCCAGATTCGGCGTTTTCTCATAAGTTAAGGAGGGTCGGGAGGAGGGTCAGGCAGGTTGGTTTTGAGCCGGTAATCGGCTCCCGCCACCGTCCGGAATCATACCACCCAAGGGCCGGCCAGACGCGAGGGGCTTGCAGAGGATAGAGGCGGGGAATGTCGGTGGGCGGCCCCAGCAAAACGAGGCCTGCGGGGAGGGCGCGCCGGCGCCCTGGGGTATAATCAGGAGTGTATTAATAAAAGAGTTACCTTAGCGACCGGAAGGCAGCCGGATAGGCGGGCGATTGGTTGCACGTCAAGTGCCGTTATGTTAATCTTTCATTCTTGTCCTGTGCCTCCGATTCGATCCTGCCAAGCCGTACTTTAGAGTCAAGATCATGGGTGTCACGGGTGAGGAGTTCGCTGGCGTAGCTCAGGTGGTAGAGCATCTGATTTGTAATCAGAGGGTCGGGGGTTCAAATCCCTTCGCCAGCTCCAGGCAACAAAAGAGCAAAGATCAGGCAGATCAGCGCGTGCAGAGCGCGTTGTTGGGAAAGAGAACGCGCAGAGCACGGTCCTTCCGAGAATGCCCTCCACGAGGTATGAGGAACTTTCCGTACGGGTTACACGCTTGCGCGGGAGTTTGCTTGCCCGAAATCTTGCCCTTTTGATTGCCGGCTGACGCGTTCAGCGATTGATTAGGATTGGCTGATGTAGCTCAGTTGGTAGAGCACTCCCTTGGTAAGGGAGAGGTCACCGGTTCAATCCCGGTCATCAGCTCCAGGATTAAAGGCTGTGTCGATGGCTGAGTGGCGCTCGGCTAGCGGACGCACAGGTGGCCGAGTGGTTAATGGCAGCAGACTGTAAATCTGCCGCTCTTTGGAGCTACGGAGGTTCGAATCCTCCCCTGTGCACCAGATTTGAAGTTTGTCGTAGAAGTAGCAAATGAAGCGCAGACGCGGATTATGAAACTGGGAGCGGCGCTAGTTCTACTGGCGGTCTTGGCCGTCGCAAGCTGGATGACGTTGAGCGATCCCAGATTTCGCGCGGTCACGTTGTTGGTTTTAGGCGGGTGCGCGGTGAAGATCTGGATCGAGCACAAGCGCCGAGTTTTGGAAGAGCAGGACGGCAGCAGCGGCAGGTTAGGGCGGGAGTAACCGGTAGGTCAGGGCTTAGCCCTGACTAGAGTCACAGCAGGACAGTGTAGGGCGGCGGTGTTGGGCGGGAGTAACTCAGTGGTAGAGTCACAGCCTTCCAAGCTGTTGGTCGCGGGTTCGATTCCCGTCTCCCGCTCCATTTATAGGAGGGCTCCGCAGCAAGCTGCTTCGCCCTCGCAATGTGGTTCGCGCAATACGGCGCTCACCGTTGCTCACCCGGTTTAGTTTTAAGGGGCTCCGCAGCAAGCTGCTTCGCCCTCGCAACGTGGTTCGCGCAATACGGCGCTCACCATTCGCTTACCCGGTCACCGGGGAGAGAGTTTAGAGAATGGCATTTACGCAGGCACAGATACCGGTCGCGAATGCGGAAACGTTCGCCAAGCTGAAGGACGCCATCGCCCAGGCATTGAGCGCAGCTCATGTGGAAAAGTTTTTGCGGGTGGCTCAGGACACGGGACTGCGTATTCGTGATTTCGAGGAGCTGACGAAAAAGTCAGTGTTCGACAAAGTGGTTCCGCCGCAAGGTGGCGCGCAGAATCTTTATCAGCAGTTGCCGGCATCCGATCAGGGTCAGATCCGCGAGTTCTATCTCTCGCAGGTCGAAGAAGTGGATCCGGCGCTACGCGGCAAGTATCGCAAGCTTTATCAGTACGCATAACTTTTTCGTAGAGGACCACCATGGCAAAAGAAAAATTTGATCGCAGCAAGCCGCACGTGAACGTGGGAACGATCGGACACATCGATCACGGCAAGACGACGCTGACGGCGGCCATCACGAAGGTGTTGGGGAAGCACAACCCGAACATCAAGTTCCGTTCGTTCGATTCGATCGACAACGCGCCGGAAGAGCGGGAGCGCGGCATCACCATCGCGACCGCGCACGTCGAGTATGAGACGGCCAACCGGCACTACGCGCACGTCGATTGCCCGGGCCATGCCGATTACATCAAGAACATGATCACCGGCGCCGCGCAGATGGACGGCGGCATCCTGGTGGTGGCTGCGACCGACGGTCCCATGCCGCAGACGAAAGAGCATGTGTTGCTCGCCCGTCAGGTAGGCGTGCCGTACATCGTCGTGTTTCTGAACAAGTGCGATGCGGTGGAAGATCCCGAACTGATCGACCTGGTCGAGATGGAAGTCCGCGAGCTGTTGAACAAGTATCAATTCCCGGGCGACACGCTGCCCGTCGTCCGCGGTTCGGCTTTGGGCGGACTCAACGGCGACGCGAAGTGGGAAAAATCCATTGACGAGCTCATGGACGCCGTCGACAAGCACGTGCCGCTGCCGGCGCGCGACATCGATAAGCCGTTCCTGATGCCGATCGAAGACATCTTCTCCATCTCCGGACGCGGCACGGTGGTGACCGGACGTATCGAGCGGGGCAAGGTGAAGGTCGGCGAGGAAGTTGAGATCGTAGGCTTCCGCGAGACGCGCAAGACGGTCGTCACCGGCGTGGAGATGTTCAAGAAGCAGCTCGACGAGGGTCTGGCGGGCGATAACGCCGGCTTGCTGCTGCGCGGTATCGCGAAAGAAGACGTGGAGCGCGGCATGGTGCTGGCGAAGTCCGGCTCGATGACGCCGCACACCAAGTTCAAGGCGGAGGTGTACGTCCTGAGCAAAGAAGAAGGCGGACGTCACACTCCGTTCTTCAAGGGCTATCGTCCGCAGTTCTACTTCCGCACCACCGACGTGACCGGTGTGGCGGAGTTGCCGGCGGGCGCCGAGATGGTGATGCCGGGCGACAACGTCGCGCTGGTCGTGGAACTGATCACGCCGGTGGCCATGGAAAAAGGTCTGCGCTTCGCCATCCGCGAAGGCGGACGCACCGTGGGCGCAGGCACCATCAGCGAGATCTTGGCGTAGGGGAACTCAACGTGGCGGCTCCGGAAGGAGCCGCGACCCAACATGTCGGCGGCACAGTTTGTCTGTGTCCCCATAAAACAGATTAGGAAACGACAATGCGGGAAATCATCACGTTACAGTGCGCGGATTGCAAAGAGCGTAATTACTCGACGACTAAGAACAAGAAGACGACTACCGGCCGCTTGGAGTTCAGCAAGTTCTGCCGGCGTTGCCGCAAGCATACTTCGCATAAAGAGACGAAGTAGGGTCATTGGTAATGTGGAATTTGTAATTTGTGATTGAAAAACAGGCTGACGGTTCTGCTTTTCAAATTACCCGATTACAATCACAAAATTACCAATTTACATAGGGGCGTAAGCTCAATGGCTAAACTGTCGGTCTCCAAAACCGAACTTGGGGGTTCGAGTCCCTCCGCCCCTGCCAAAGTTTAGATGGACTAACGGGTTTGTACCACATGGGAGTTTCGAAAGTGGCGACTGCAAGCGTGGAAAGCGGAGCGGGCAAGGCATTAGGCTTTCTCGACCGGACAAAAAGGTTTTTAGGGGACGTGCGCACCGAGATGCGCAAGGTCACTACTCCCTCGGCCAAGGAAGTGCGGGCGACGACTACGGTGGTCATCATCACTGTGTTCATCTTTGCGCTGTACTTCTTTGTAGTCGACCGGGTGATGGGGTATGGCATCGATCGGTTGCTGCATTGGGCGAAGTCACTGTAAAGGATCAGCGCCGGATGAGTCCGGACACGAAAATGACGGAAGAGATTAAAAACGAACAGGTCGCTGACGCGGAGAACGCGACCACGCAGACTGCGGAATTGACCGCTGAACAGGCGGAGCAGACGCCGCCGCCGCCCGAACAGCCGGCGGTGGCAGCGGAGTCAGCTCCTGAGCAGGCGCCTGAGCATCCGGTGAACCCCAACATGAAGTGGTACATCATCCACTCGTATTCGGGTTTTGAGCGCAAGGTGAAGGAATCGCTGGAATCGCGGGTGCAGGCCTTTGGCCTGGAAAACAAGATCGGACGCGTGGTCATTCCCACCGAGCCCGTCACCGAGATCCGCAACGGCAAGAAGTACACCATGGAGCGCGCCTTCCTGCCCGGCTACGTGCTGGTGGAGATGGACCTCAATGACGATGTGTGGCACGTGGTGAAAGCCACGCCGCGCGTCACCGGCTTCTTGGGTACGGGACAGAATCCCTCGCCGCTTTCGGAAGAAGAAGTCAATCAGATCGTGTACCGCGTCAACGTCGGCAAAGATAAGCCGAAGCTGCGGGTCAAGTTCGAGAAGAATGAGACGGTGCGCATCACGGAAGGACCGTTCCAGACGTTCACCGGCCTCATCGACGAGGTGAACGACGACAAGGAAGAGGTCACCGTGATGGTCACCATCTTCGGACGTTCCACTCCGGTGAAGCTCGAGTTCGGGCAGGTAGAAAAAGTCGTCGCGTAGAGCGACACAGAAATCTGAAGCGTGGATGGTCGCGCGAGTGGAAGGAACAACGTATTTATGGCACCGAAAAAGGTCACAGGTTATGTGAAGTTGCAGATTGCGGCGGGTAAAGCCACGCCGGCACCGCCGGTGGGTCCCGCCCTCGGGCAGGCGCAGATCAACATCATGGAGTTCTGCAAGCAGTTCAACGCTCGCACCAGCGCCAAAGAGATGGATGGCCTCATCATCCCGGTGGTGATCTCGGTCTATAACGACCGCAGCTTCACCTTCATCACCAAGACACCTCCGGCGTCCATTCTGTTGAAGCGCGCGGCGGCGGTGGCCAAAGGTTCGGGCACGCCCAATAAGGAAAAGGTGGGCAAGGTCACCGAGAAGCAGGTGGCGGAGATCGCAAAACAGAAGATGCCGGATTTGAATGCCGCCACGCTGGAGACAGCGATCAAGAGCATCAAGGGCACGGCCCGCTCGATGGGCATCGACGTCGTCGCCTAAGTATCGGCGCATAGAGTTTTAGTTCTTTTATTCAAGGACCACGGCCTGCCGGAACAGGGGCAGCGCGGTGGAAGACAAAAAGGAAGAAGTCGAAATGAAGAAGTCAGGAAAAAATATCACGAAAGCGCGCGCGGGGGTGGAGAAGCGCCCTTACACGCTGGCCGATGCGGTGCCCCTGCTGCAGAAGGTCAAGTTCGCCAAGTTCGATGAGACCGTAGAGGTCACGTTGCGCCTGGGCGTGGATCCGAAACATGCCGACCAGATGGTCCGCGGCACCGTAGTCCTGCCGCACGGTCTGGGCAAGTCGAAAAAGGTGCTGGTCATCGCCACCGGAGAAAAACAGCGCGAAGCCGAAGCGGCGGGCGCGGACTTCGTCGGTGGAGAAGAGATGGTGGAGAAGATCCAGAAAGAGAACTGGACGGACTTTGACGCCCTCATCGCCACGCCGGACGTGATGAAGTCAGTCGGCAAACTAGGTAAGGTGCTCGGCCCCAAAGGCTTGATGCCCAATCCTAAGACGGGCACGGTGACCTTCGATGTGGCCACGGCGATAAAAGAGATCAAGGCCGGCAAGGTGGAGTTCCGCACGGACAAGACCGCGCTGGTGCACGTGCCGGTGGGCAAGATCTCGTTCTCGGTCGACAAGTTGGTAGAGAACGCCACCACCATCATCACCAGCGTGGTGAAAGCGAAACCGGCGGCCGCCAAGGGTAAGTACATCAAGGCTGCGTATATCTCTTCGAGCATGGGGCCGGGCGTCGCGCTCGACACCAGCGCGGTGGAATTGGCCGCGAAGGCGTAACGAATCTGGCCGCGGGTCAGGTTCCCGCGCCGTACGAAAAGGAATGGTCATATGGCGGTAACAAAGGCGAAGAAGGCGCAGCAGATCGAGAAGCTCAGCACCGATCTGAAGGGCGTGAACAACATGGTGGTGGCGACGTTTGAGAAACTCACCGTCAACCAGGACTTCGAACTGCGCAAAGCAGTCCGCTCCGCGGGCGGCAAATACAGCGTGGTCAAGAACAAGCTGGCCGGGCGCGCCGCGCAGGGAACCGCGCTCGAAGAAGCGCTCAAAGGCTTGAAGGGCGTGACCTCCATCGCCTACACCACCGGCGATCCGGTGGCGTTGGCGAAAGCCGTCGCTAAGTATTTGTCTGACAACAAGGAACAGTTCAGCGTCAAGGGCGGCGTGGTCGAGGGCAAGATGGTCTCGCCCAAGGAACTAGCGGCGCTGGCCACGATGCCGAGCAAAGAAGAGCTGTATTCGAAGTTGCTCTTCTTGATCAATGCTCCGGCGCAGCGTCTGGTCACGGTGATGAATGCCGTAGGCCGCGACGTCGCCGTGGTCATCAACCAGGCGGTCGAGCAAAAAAAGTTTGCCGAGTAGCGGTACCACTCGGTGGGGTCGTAAAAAGTTTGGTCGCTTACGTCGTGGCGTTGGGCAGCACCTCTCACGCAGCTTGGTCTGGGGCGAGTGAGACCGGGTGTAGCCCACTGGAAGCATGACGGCGGCGGTGCAGGAACGAAGTTCAAATTAGGAGAACAGTAATGGCCGATCTACAACAGTTGGAAGAATCAATCGTGAGCTTGTCGCTGCTCGATGCGGCGCAGCTCGTTAAGAAGCTTGAGGAGCGCCTCGGCGTCTCCGCAGCGGCAGCGGCACCGGTGATGATGGCTGGTGGCGGCGCGGCGGCGGGTGCGGCCCCGGCAGCGGAAGCCCAGACCGAGTTCAGCGTGATCCTGAAGGACGTGGGAGCCAAGAAGATCGAGGTCATCAAGGCCGTCCGCGAAGTCACCAGCCTGGGCTTGAAAGAAGCCAAGGACTTGGTCGACGGCGCGCCCAAGCCGATCAAAGAAGGCGTAAGCAAGGAAGACGCCGAGAATATCAAGAAGAAGTTCGCCGATGCCGGCGCGACCGTCGAAATCAAGTAAACGGCCGTACTTCGCTTGATCCGTTTTGAGGGGACTCGGGCGGCAGCGGGTGAGCGCGGAGCGAGCGCCGTATAGCGCGAGCAAAGTGCGAGGGCAAAGCGGCGAAGCCGCGGAGCCCTGGATTTGACGACCCATGCCGCTCGGAGCTCCGGTGCTGAACTCGGTTTCAGTGCTAAACGCTTTTTTCGGACTTCGTAAATGAGGTTGGCATGGAGTTCGCGGTTTCGATAAGGAACTGCGAACAAAGTGCGAGGACGATGCAGCCAAGCGTAATCGCTGGGTTTGCGGAGTCCTTGGATAAAAAAGACTGGCGCAGAAAAAGACAATTTCAGCATTCCTGAGCGCGGCACAACGCGCCGGCGGAGACACTCGTCTCTGCGGGCGCATGCGCGTCTTTACTGGAATATTGCGCAGTGTAGCAAAGTAAATCGCGAAAGCAAGAAGGCAATTTCAGTTCCTTTGCTTGTAGACGCGAGAGCAGGATGCACCACCGCAGTAGCGCTCCGGCCGCCCATGGTCGGATGCGTAAGGCCTGCAACACGTGGGTAGAAAACTAGGAGTTTCTCTAATGCCGAACAAGAACCGCGCGGTCCGTCATCGCCTCGATTTCTCCAAGATCCCGGCCACTATCCAGATCCCGAACCTGATTGAAGTGCAGAAGCGCTCCTACGACCGCTTCTTGCAGATGGATAAGCTGCCCAGCGAGCGCGAAGACAATGGACTGCAGGCTGTTTTCCAGTCCGTTTTCCCCATTTCCGATTTCCGCAACGTCTCCCAACTGGAGTTCGTGGATTATGCCATTGGCAACTGGGAGTGTAAGTGCGGACACCTCAAAGGTCTGCATCACCTCCGTACCACGTGTAAAGGTTGCGGCAACACCGTTATCACCGACCCGTTCCACCCGGGCGACGTGCTGTGCTCCAAGTGCGGCACCTACAACGCGAATACGCCTGATTTCTGTAACAAGTGCGGTGACCCCGTCGGCCTGCAGCTGAAGTACGACGTGAATGAGTGCGAAGAGCGCGGTATGACTTATTCCGCGCCGCTCAAAGTCACCATCCGGCTCACCATCTTTGATAAGGACGCGGAGACCGGTAACAAGACCATCCGCGACATCAAGGAGCAGGAAGTCTTCTTCGGCGACGTGCCCCTGATGACCGCCAACGGCACCTTCATCGTGAACGGTACCGAGCGCGTGATCGTCAGCCAGTTGCACCGTTCGCCCGGCGTCTTCTTTGAGACGCAGAACAACCGTACCTACTATCTCGGTAAGATCATCCCTTACCGCGGCTCGTGGGTGGAGTTTGAGTACGACCAAAAGAACATCCTCTACGTCCGCATCGACCGCAAGCGCAAGTTCCTGGGCACCATCTTCTTGCGCGCCCTCGGCCTGCGTCAGGATGAGGACATCCTCCGCACCTTCTATACGGTCGACAAGATCGAGCTGCGCAAGAACAAGCTCTTCTGGACGCTCGAAACCGGTTCGGGAAAGCCCACCAACCTGCTGGGTCTGAAGCTGGCCCACTCGCTCAAGGCGAAGAATGGCGACGAGATCGCGCACTCCGGCCGCAAGATCACACCGGCCATCATGAAGGAGATCCACAAGGCGAAGATCACGGACATCGAGATCGACACCACCGACCTTGAAGGCGCTTACACGGCCTCCGACGTGGTCGACACCACCACCGGCGAGGTGTTGCTCGAATCCAACAGCGAGATCACCGCAGACAAGCTCTCCAAGATCATGACTGCCGAAGGCGGCGTGACCGCGCTCCACGTCTTCTTCCCTGAACGCGACGATGTGGGCAACGTCATCAGCGCCACGCTGCGCCGCGACTCAGTGAAGACGCCACAGGAAGCGCTCATCGAGATCTACCGCAAGCTGCGTCCGGGCGACCCGCCGACCCTCGACACCGCCACCTCGCTCTTCCACGGCATGTTCTTCGACGCGCGCAAGTATGACTTCTCGCGCGTTGGCCGCTTGAAGTTCAACATCAAGCTGTATGACAAGGCCGATGGCGGCGACAATCTCGACGCCCGCACCCTCGAGCCGGATGATTTTTACGCCACCATCCGCTACCTGCTCAAGCTGCGCAAGAGCATCGGCATCGTGGATGACATCGATCACCTCGGCAACCGCCGCGTGCGCGCGGTCGGCGAATTGATGGAGAACCAGTTCCGCATCGGCCTCGTCCGCATGGAACGCGCCATCAAGGAAAAGATGAGCGTGTACCAGGAGATGTCGACTGCGATGCCGCACGACCTGGTCAACGCCAAGCCGGTCATGGCCGCGATCCGCGAGTTCTTCGGTTCGTCGCAGCTCTCGCAGTTCATGGACCAGACCAATCCGCTGTCAGAGATCACGCACAAGCGCCGCCTGTCGGCCCTGGGGCCGGGCGGTCTCTCGCGGGAGCGCGCCGGATTCGAAGTCCGCGACGTTCACCCCACGCACTACGGCCGCATCTGCCCCATCGAGACACCGGAAGGTCCGAACATCGGACTCATCTCGTCGTTGAGCTGCTACGCCCGCATCAACGACTACGGCTTCATCGAGTCGCCGTATCGCCGGGTGAAGGGCGGACGGGTGCAGGACTTCATCACCGTCGTCAATGCTGGTGACAGTGAACTGCGCGTGGGCGACCACATCGAGAAGCACGAGATGGAGAAGCTCAATGCCGACCTGAAAGAGCGTCGCAAGCGCTCCATCGACTGGGAGCCGTTCAGCTTCTATCAATCGGCTTGGGAAGAGGACAAGCACGTCATCGCGCAGGCCAACGTCGAACTCGACGAAAAGGGCCGCCTGGTGGGTGAGCTGGTCAACGCGCGTAAAGCCGGCAACTTCGTGCTGGTGCCGCGGGATGATGTGGATTACATCGACGTCAGCCCCAAGCAGCTGGTCTCCGTCGCCGCTTCGCTCGTCCCGTTCCTCGAGCATGACGACGCCAACCGCGCGCTCATGGGCGCGAACATGCAACGCCAGTCGGTGCCGCTGCTCCGTGCTGAGGCCCCGATCGTGGGCACCGGTATGGAAGGCGTCACCGCTCGCGATTCCGGCGCCGTGGTATTGGCGCGTCGCAATGGCCTCATCGATTCAGTCGACTCCGAGCGCATCATCGTACGCGTCGAGGGCGAGCATCATCCCACGCAGCTTTCGCGCGAGGTGGGCAGTGACATCTATCAGCTCATCAAGTTCAAGCGCTCCAACCAGAACACTTGCATCAACCAGAAGCCCATCGTGAAGAAGGGTGACCGGGTGTTGAAGGGGCAGGTTATTGCTGACGGTCCGTGCACGGACCAGGGGGAACTGGCCCTCGGACGCAACGTGCTCGTGGCCTTCATGCCCTGGCGCGGTTACAACTTTGAGGATGCCATCCTGATCTCGGAAAAAATGGTGCGTGAGGACTACTACACCTCCGTGCACATCGAAGAGTTCGAGATTGAAGCACGCGACACCAAACTGGGCCCCGAAGAGATCACCCGTGACATCCCGAACGTCAGCGAATCAGCGCTGCGCGACCTGGATGAAAGCGGCGTCATCCGCATCGGTGCCGGCATGAAGCCGGGTGACATCCTGGTGGGTAAGGTCACGCCCAAGGGCGAGACCCAGCTCACGCCGGAAGAAAAACTGCTGCGCGCCATCTTCGGCGAAAAGGCCGGAGATGTCCGCGACGCTTCGCTCACCTGTCCGCCGGGCATCGAGGGCACCGTGGTCGACGTCAAGATCTTCTCCCGCAAGGGTCAGGAGAAGGACGAGCGCGCCAAGGCCATCGAGGGCATGCAGGTCGAGAAGCTGGAGAAGAACCTGGCTGACGAGATCCGCATTCTTACCGACGAGCGCTTGAAGCGTCTGGAAGCGATCCTCGGCGGCAAGGAAGTTCAGGCTGACCTGCACGACGAGCGCACCAACAAGCGCTTGTTGACCAAGGCTGCCATGCTCGACCGCGAGACTATTGAGCGCATCTCCACCAAGAACCTGAAGCGCATCAAGTATGCCGACAAGGACCCCCGCGTCAACGAGCAGATCGATGAGATCGAAGAGATGACCTCGCGCCAGATCGACGTTTTGCGCAAGATCGTCAACGAGAAGATCAGCAAGCTGCAGAAGGGTGATGAGCTGCCTCCGGGCGTGATCAAGCTGGTGAAGGTATACGTTGCCATGAAGCGCAAGCTCTCAGTCGGCGACAAGATGGCCGGCCGTCATGGGAACAAGGGCGTGATCGCCCGCATCCTGCCGGAAGAGGACATGCCGTACCTCGCCGATGGGACTCCGGTTGAGATTGTGCTGAATCCGCTGGGTGTTCCCTCCCGTATGAACGTGGGGCAGATCCTGGAAACGCACCTGGGCTGGGCCGGCAACGAACTCGGCAAGCGCATCACCAAGCTGTTCACTGACAACAATCGTGAAGACGCCATCCGCAAAGACATGAAGGCGATCTTCAAGGGCACGCCGTTCCTGGACGTGATCAATGAGCTGGACGAAGACCAGTTGGTCTCCATCGCCCGGGGCATGCAAGACAAGGTGCGCTTCGGCACGCCGGTCTTTGACGGCTCCACTGAGAAGGAGATTAAGAGCCTGCTGACCGAGGCCGGTCTGCCGACTTCCGGCAAAACGACGCTCTATGACGGCATGACCGGAGACGCTTTCGAGCAGCCGGTGACCGTGGGCTACATCTACATGCTGAAGCTCTCCCACCTTGTGGACGACAAGATCCATGCGCGTTCCATCGGTCCGTACTCGCTCATCACCCAGCAGCCATTGGGTGGTAAGGCGCAGTTCGGCGGACAGCGCTTTGGTGAGATGGAAGTCTGGGCACTGGAAGCCTACGGCGCGGCTTACATCTTGCAGGAATTGCTCACTGCCAAATCGGATGACGTGTATGGCCGCACCAAGATCTATGAGGCCATCGTGAAGGGCGAAGCCGCCATTGAACCGGGTGTGCCGGAATCCTTCAACGTGCTCATCCGCGAATTGCAGTCGCTCTGTCTGGACGTGGAGCTGGTCACGACCGAAGGTGGGCGCAAGAAGAACGCCCCCGCCGCAGCCGACTAACAACTTGTAGGGACGCAGCCCTGGGGGCTGCGTCCCGTTGGATTGTTTGCAGTTTAAAGAATGGAAACATCGCACTCCTCGTCACATTGCTCTCGAGTGGCGGGTCGAGTTGGAAGCTTAGCCGCATTCGAGAGCCGGCAGCCGGGATCGTGATTCCGGCAGGAGGAAACCTTGTACCGATCGAGCCCGTTCGACCTCGGAAACGCTATCAACGACTTTGACTCCATCCGCATCAGCCTGGCTTCACCGGAAAAGATCCGGAGCTGGTCGCACGGTGAGGTCACCAAGCCGGAGACCATCAATTACCGCACCTTCAAGCCGGAGCGCGACGGCCTTTTCTGCGCGCGCATCTTCGGCCCGGTGACGGACTGGGAATGCCTCTGCGGCAAGTACAAGCGCATGAAGCACCGCGGCGTCATCTGCGACAAGTGCGGCGTGGAAGTCACCCTCTCCAAGGTCCGGCGTGAGCGCCTGGGCCACATCGAGCTGGCTTCGCCCTGCTCGCACGTCTGGTTCTTCAAGGGCCTGCCTTCGCGCATCGGCCACTTGCTGGACATCTCCCTGCGCGACTTGGAATCGGTGCTCTACTTCGAATCTTACGTCGTCATCGACGCGGGTGATGCTCCCGTAAAAGATAAGGAGATCATCAAGGACGAAGCGAAGTATCGCGAACTCGACCAGCAGTTCCGCCCCTCCGGCTTCAAGGCCATGATGGGCGCGGAAGCCATCAAGGAATTGCTCAAGCGCGTGGATGTGAATGAGCTTTCCGTCGAGCTGCGCGACAAGATGAAGCATGAGAACTCGCTGCAGAAGCGCCTCAAGTACACCAAACGCTTGAAAGTCACTGAGGCCTTCCGCAAGAGCGGCAACAAGCCCCAATGGATGATCCTGGACGTGATCCCGGTCATTCCGCCGGAGCTGCGCCCGCTGGTGCCGTTGGATGGCGGACGCTTTGCCACCTCGGACTTGAACGATCTCTATCGCCGCGTGATCAACCGCAACAACCGGTTGAAGAAGCTGATGGACCTGCACGCGCCTGAAGTGATCGTGCGCAACGAAAAGCGCATGCTCCAGGAAGCCGTGGACGCACTCTTTGACAACGGCCGCCGTGGCCGCGTGCTGCGTGGCGCCAACAACCGTCCGCTGAAGTCGCTCTCCGACACCCTGAAGGGCAAGCAGGGACGCTTCCGCCAGAACCTGCTCGGCAAGCGCGTCGATTACTCCGGACGTTCCGTCATCGTCGTCGGCCCTGAGTTGAAGCTCAACCAGTGCGGTCTGCCGAAGAAGATGGCGCTCGAACTCTTTAAGCCGTTCATCTATCACCGCCTGGAACAGACGGGCCAGTGCACCACCATCAAGCAGGCGAAAGAAATGGTGGAGCAACAGGAACCGGTGGTGTGGGACATCCTGGAAGAAGTCATCAAGGACCATCCCGTACTGCTGAACCGCGCTCCCACCCTGCACCGCCTGGGCATTCAGGCGTTCGAACCGGTACTGGTAGAAGGTAAGGCCATCAAGATCCATCCGCTGGTCTGCACCGCCTTCAACGCTGACTTCGACGGCGACCAGATGGCCGTACACATTCCGCTCTCGCCGGAGGCGCAGGTCGAAGCCAGCGTATTGATGCTGGCCTCGCACAACATCCTCTCGCCCGCCAGCGGCCAGCCCATCACGGTGCCCACGCAGGACCTCGTCCTGGGTGTGTATTACCTGACCAAGGGAAAGCCCGGAGCCAAGGGAGAAGGCCGTGCGTTCGCCAACATCGAAGAGGTGTTGCTGGCGCTCGAAGCCAAGGAAGTAGAAACGCTAACACCCATCCGTCTGCGTTACACCGGACAGGTGATCGACCTGGTGTCGGCTTACGACGATCAGGATGTGCTCCATACCGAACCGGTCGAATTCAAACGCCAGTTCATCAATACCACCGTGGGCCGGGCCATCCTCAATGACAATCTGCCAGATGGTTTCCCCTACGTGAACGGCTTGCTCAAGAAGAAGGGCATCGGGCAGTTGGTGAACTACTGCTACCTGACCTTCGGCCTTGAGACCACGGTCAAGATGCTGGACGGCATCAAGACCCTGGGCTTTGCCTACGCCACCAAGAGCGGTATCTCCATCGGCATCGATGACATGGTCATCCCTGATCACAAGTATTCGCTCGTGAAAGAAGCGGAGAAGAAAGTCATCGAAGTGCAGCAGCAATACCTGGACGGCGCCATCACCAACGGTGAGCGCTACAACAAGGTCATCGAGATCTGGTCCGGCATCACGGAAAAGGTCGCCGATGAGATGTTCAGCGTGCTGCAGCGCGAAGACAAAGAAGGCAAGCTCAACCCTATTTACGTCATGGCGGACTCGGGCGCGCGCGGATCGAAACAGCAGATCCGCCAGCTCTCCGGTATGCGCGGATTGATGGCCAAGCCCTCGGGCGAGATCATCGAATCGCCCATCACGGCCAACTTCCGTGAAGGTCTGACGGTGTTGCAGTACTTCATCTCCACCCACGGCGCCCGTAAGGGACTGGCGGACACCGCACTCAAGACGGCGGATTCCGGCTACCTCACCCGCCGCCTGGTCGACGTGGCTCAGGACGTCATCGTCAGCGAGAACGACTGCGCCACCGTTGACGGTATCTATGTGGGCTCTATCGTGGAATCCGGCGAGATCATCGAACCGTTGCGCGACCGCATCGTCGGCCGCGTCTCGCTCGAGAAGCTGAAGGACTACGAAGGCAAGACGCTGGTGGATGTGAACGGCGAGATCTCAGAAGATATGGCCGGCGCTATCCAATCGGCGGGCATCGAGCGGGTGAAGATCCGCTCCGTGCTTACCTGCGAATCCAAGCGCGGCATCTGTATCGCCTGCTACGGACGAAACCTGGCCTCCGGCCGCACCGTGGAGATGGGCGAAGCCGTCGGCGTGATCGCGGCGCAGTCCATCGGCGAACCGGGCACGCAGCTCACCATGCGCACCTTCCACATCGGTGGAACGGCTTCGCGCGTGAATGAGCAGTCGCGCCTCGACGCCAAGTCTAACGGCAATGTCCGCTTCATCAACTTGCAGACCGTAAAAGCGAAGTCGGGCGAACTGGTGGTCATGAACCGCCAGGGCTCCATCGCGGTGGTGGATGAGAAGGGCCGCGAAAAAGAACGTTACTCGGTCCTCTACGGCGCCAAGGTCAAAGTCCAGGACGGTGCTCCCGTCACCCTCGGCCAGGTCATGGTCGAGTGGGACCCGTACACCTTTGCCATCCTCACTGAGATCGGCGGCACCGTGCAGTTCAAAGACCTGCAGGAGGGCCTCACCCTCAACGAGGAAGTGGACGAAGTCACCGGTCTCTCGCGTCACGTTGTGACCGAGTCTCCGGATGAGAAGCGCCAACCCGCCATCGTCATCAAGGGACCCAAGGGCAGCCGCCGGTATCTGATGCCGTCGCGCTCCCATTTGATGATTGGCGATCAGGATGAAGTCCATCCCGGCGACGTGCTGGCTAAGATTCCGCGCGAGACCACGAAGACCAAGGACATCACCGGCGGTCTCCCCCGCGTGGTGGAATTGTTCGAGGCCCGCAAGCCGCGTGAGACTGCCGTCATCAGCGAGATCGATGGGGCGGTCAAATTCGGCGAAGTGAGCAAGGGCCAGCGCAAGATCTACGTCATCGCTGACAACGGTACGGAAAAGGAATACTCCGTGCCCAAGGGCGTGCACATTAACGTGCAGGAGAATGACCGCGTCCGCGCCGGTGAACCGCTGATGGACGGTCCCCTCAATCCCCACGATATCCTCGCCGTGCTGGGTGAGAAGGAACTGCAGTCCTACCTGGTGAATGAGATCCAGGAAGTCTACCGTCTCCAGGGTGTCACCATCAGCGACAAGCACATCGAAGTGATCGTGCGTCAGATGATGCGTTGGGTGAAAGTGGAAGACGTGGGCGATACCTCCTTCCTGCTGGAACAGCAGGTGGACAAGTTCCGCTTCCGCGAAGAGAACGAGCGGGTCATCGCCACGGGCGGCAAGCCGGCTACGGGCCGTCCGCTGCTCCTCGGCATCACCAAGGCCTCGCTCTCGACCGATAGCTTCATCTCCGCG
The DNA here is from genome assembly GCA_046714215.1 of Terriglobales bacterium. Lineage (GTDB taxonomy): Bacteria > Acidobacteriota > Terriglobia > Terriglobales > Acidobacteriaceae > DATLCI01. Next base: position 17,242 of record JBKKBM010000276.1, read on the forward strand.
GCGTCCTTCCAGGAGACCACGCGTGTACTCACCGAGGCCAGCATCAACGGCGCGGTGGACCATCTGCGCGGACTCAAGGAGAACGTCATTGTGGGCCGCTTGATCCCCGCCGGCACCGGCATGGAGTATTACCGCAACGTGAAGCTCTCGCCGGAGCTGGAAGAACAAGCTGCCAAGGTGCAGGAAGAAGTCAGTCAGGCGTACGAAGAAGCCGAACGCGCGCTGGAGTTGCTCCGTACCGAAGGCGAACAGGAAGAACTGGCCGCCGAGTAACGCATTGCATGCAGCAGGCAAGCGGGACCCGAAAGGGTCCCGCTTTTTTCTGAGGTATCCAAATCGTCTCTAGCTACAAGGGATTGCCACTGCTACCCTTGACCTGGCATGCTCCGCAATCTCAACCTGCTACGCCGGGCGTTTTGGCACGCCTTCCGGCATGGCGCCTTCATGAATTCCAAGGGCGCGGCCTATTCGTCTATTCTTACGGTTTTCCCCTTCCTGATCGTGGTTTCCTGGATATTGTCTGAGACCAACACCACGGACCGGTTCTTCCGCGAGATCTCCTACGCCTTAGGATTGGTACTGCCCCCGGGGACCCGCACCACCGCGCTGGGAGTTTTTCAAGGGGCGCAGCGTCCCATGAAAGAGATTGTTACCGCCTCCATCATCATGATCTTTGCCGCTTCCGGCATCATGATTTCCTGGATGGAGGGCTTCCGCCGCGCCCACGGCATCTCCGTCAATCCCTGGGGATTCTGGCGGGAGCGCGCGGTCGCGCTCCTCCTCGTCTTCCTCGGATTTGCCCCCATGGTCTTTGCCATGTTGCTGGTCGCCTTTGGCAATGTGATCGAGACGTGGGTGCTATTGCACACCCAATTCGTCCCCAAGCTCTGGGTACTCTTTGTATGGAGCTTGAGCCGCTGGCTGATATCGGGCATCGCCAGCGTCACTGCCATCATGCTCATCTACCATTGGGGATTGCCCCGGGTACAGCCCTGGCACCGGGTCCTGCCGGGGGCGGTCGTCGCCACGTTTCTGTGGTTCCCCGCTAGCATCGTTTTCGGCTGGTATGTCACCCGCTATGCCTCTTACAACATCATTTATGGGCCGCTGGGGGCCGGCATTGCGCTGCTGGTACTGCTCTACCTCGTTTCCATCACCATCCTGGTCGGTGCGGAGTTCAACGCCGTGGCCTGCCCCCGCACTGCGACTACTGACGACGACGAGCGGCGCGATTCAGATCGGCGCCGGAGACCGCGCCGTCGCGCCTGAAAAGCGGTACACTAACTGCTTCCACCCTATCCTCTGGCTTGCGTAAGGCTTACTCGTAACTATGGACATGGACTTGGACCTGCTCACCCACCCCCTGGAATTCAAGACTGGCCGCCGCAAGGCGAAGATCGTCTGCACTATCGGCCCGGCCAGTAATTCTGAAGTCGCCTTGCGCGACCTCATGCGCTTTGGTATGGACGTGGCCCGCCTGAACTTCTCCCACAGTACCCACGAGGACCACGCCCGGCTTATCGAACGGCTGCGCCGCATCGCCAACAAAGAAGGCCGAACCATCTGCATCCTGCAGGACTTGCAGGGGCCGAAGATCCGCACGGGGCGCCTCAAGAACCGTATCCCCATCGCGCTAAAGGCCGGGTCAAAGATCGTGATCACTCCGCAGGACGTCCTTGGCACCGGGCAGATCATCTCCACCACATTTCAGACGCTGGCGCGCGAGGTCGAGCCCGGTTCGCGCATCCTGCTCTCAGACGGATTGATCGAGCTCCGCGTCAAGGCCATCAAGGGCTCAGAGGTCGAGTGTGAGGTCGTTAATGGCGGCATGCTGGGCGAGCACAAGGGCATCAACCTCCCGGGCGCTGTATTCACTGTCCCTTCGCTCACCGAAAAAGACGAGGCTGACCTCGAGTTCGGACTGCGCCACAACGTGGACATGATCGCCGTCTCATTCATTCGCAGCGCGGACGACGTGCGCTACGTCAAGCGGAGAGTCAAGGACCACCACAGCGACGCCTGGGTCATCGCTAAGCTGGAAAAACCGCAGGCCATCGAGCACCTGGAAGCCATCCTGGAATCGGCGGACGGCGTGATGGTCGCCCGTGGCGATCTGGGCGTGGAGATGCCGCCGGAAAAAGTTCCCGTCATCCAGAAGCACATCATCCGGCGTGCGGCGGAGTGGCGCAAGCCCGTCATCACCGCCACCCAGATGCTGGAGTCCATGATCGAGAACCCGCGGCCTACCCGCGCGGAGGCCAGTGACGTAGCCAACGCCGTCTTCGACGGTACCGACGCGCTCATGCTCTCCGGCGAGACGGCCAGCGGTAAATATCCCCGCGAGGCCGTCGCCATGATGGCCAAGATCATTACTGAGACGGAAGGCCAGATGTTCGCCTCCGGACCCGCTATGCGCCGGCGCAGTGAAAAGAAACTCTCCATCTCCGAGACCATCTGCGAGTCCATCGCCCATGCCGCCCTCGAACTCGACATGCGCGCCATCACTGTCTATACCGAGACCGGCACCACCGCCCGGCTGATCTCCAAGTATCGCCCCACCACGGATATATATTCGCTGACCTACGTGCCCGCGGTCTGTAATCGGGCGAACCTGCTGTGGGGCGTCTCTCCCATCCTCTGCAAGCACACTCCGTCGGTGGAGGAGATGGTCTCCGGCGCGGAGACAGAACTGGTCAGCCGGGGTCTCGCGCAGAAGGACGACGTCATTGGCATTGTCGCCGGCACCCGTACCACCTCCGGCTCCACCAATTTCATGCGCTTGCATGTGATCGGCACCGCCACGGAAGAGGAAGCCCGCCTCATCCACCGCAAGGTTTTGGCGAAAAAAGGTGTGGCCACGCGGAAGAAAAACCTGCGCGCGAAAAAGATGACGCAAGGAAAGACAAAGGCGAAATAGCCGCAATAACGGCTTCGTGCAGGGAGCTAAGAGCTAAAAGCCAAAAGCTGCACTAATTCACCCACGGCCCCTTGCCCGCGTCGCCATTATCTTTCTTCGGTTCCGCTTCCGGGCCGCGGTAGTTGCCGTGCTCGTCAAAATAATCGTTGCGGTCGTGTTTCCGCATATACACTTCGAACTTCTTGGCCGCTTGTCGCCGCTTCCACTTGTGATAGCGATTGCGCAGTCCATAGGCCGACTCGCTGAAGCCCAGGCCATGGCGCGGCAGGAATTTCAAATAGAGGAATCCGAAGAGTGCTCCGCCCAGATGCGCGATGGCCGAACCCGGGTCTTCATTGCGCAGCATGAGCAGGACGTCGATGCCGATCCATATCCCCACCAGATACTTTGCCTTGATGGCGATGGGGAAAGGGAAGAGGTAGACCTCAGACTCGCGAAAAATGAGGCCGAAGGCGATGAGGAGTCCGAAGATCCCGCCGGACGCTCCCACCAGATGAACAAGAGGAGAGAGACCGAATACTCCCGCGTAGGAGACGGCGGAGAAGACCAGCGCGGAACCGATGACGCACCAGTAGTAATACTCAAAGAACTGCCGCCGGCCAAAGTGCTGCTCCATCTGGGCGCCGAACATCCAGAGGACGAGCATGTTGAACAGCAGGTGCATCACCCCACCGTGGAGAAATGAGTAGGTAATGAGCTGCCACAGGAATCCCTGGCCAATGAGAAGTCCCGGCGTCAGGCCTAAGTACTCAAAGGACGCCCCGTATAGGCCGGGCGCGAAGCCTTTCAAAAGGGACTGCAGGACAAAAATCGCCACATTGGCGATGATCAGCCAGCGTACTGCTCCGGAGAACGTGGGCATGTTGAACCCACCCATGCCCCGACCGCCCCCGCCACCTGACATTGTTCGTCGCATGCTTTTCCCTATCTCTCCGGTGTTGGTATCACGGCTAGGCTGCGGTTGCCTTTTTTGTCCACCGACCGCACGGCGAAGATCACGTTGTCCTTGGAGCGCTTGAGGGTCGCGGTGGTCACGTTGCCCACGGTCTCCACATTCTCCCACTCAGCCGCCGTCGTCGGACGCCACAGTACTTCGTATTTCACCGCGCGGCCGTCGGCCGGGGCCGACCAGGTAAGTTCTGAATCGTTGTCCAGTTTTCGCGTCAGCAGCTTCACATCCACCGGCGGCCCGGGCGCCGACGCCAAAGATGCTAGCGAAGCCGCATTCACTCGCGCCACGTTGGCTACGTACTCGAAGTCCACGAACTTCGCCAAATCTCCATATTCGATGCCGTTCTCCGTCCGCGGGTTCTGGTGCTGCCGGTTGAAATCTTCGCGATACTCAGTGAACCGCACCGCGGCGAATCCGCTCTCGTTGAAGGCAGTATGGTCGCCCCCGCGCAGAAAACGGTCGCGCCGGAAGATCAGCTTCGCCTGTAACGGCGCCGCCACATACTTTGCCCCGGTCTCGCGTACATAACGCGCCAACTGCCGTGACGCAGAGTCATTCTCCAGCGCCAGGTTGCGGATGGTGCGCAGCTCCGCTTCGGTTGCCGCCTGCGGGATTCCCTCGGAAAAGACGCGCACAATCGCCGTATCCTGATCTTTGGCTTTGTTGCCCCCCACGATGTCGTTATTCAGCACTCCCGCGATGCTCCAGCCCTCCGCCTTCGCCATCTTGGCGAAGTGTCGGGCCCCGTTCAGCCCCTGTTCCTCGCCCGCCACGGTTAGAAAGATGATGGTAGAAGGGAAGCGGCGCTGGCTCAACACGCGCGCGCACTCCAGGCTCACCGCCGTGCCGCTGGCATCGTCATTAGCGCCCGGCGCCGGGTCGGTGATGTTCAACGTATCGCTGTTGCGCGAATCATAATGGCCGGTGACCACAAAGATCGGCTGCGGGCTCTGCTCTGAGGTTCCCCGCAGGACGGCATACACATTGCTGATCTCGGTCGCCCTGGGAATACGGTTCGCCGGCTGCTCGGTAAACGTATCCAGCTTCACTTCCAGGCAGCCGCCGCACGCCTGCGAATATTTTTCAAATTCGGATTTGATCCAGTCCCGCGCCGCCACGATGCCTCGCCCTTTGGCCGCCAACTCCGGATCGTTCGCCGACAGCGTGTTGCGGTTGTGGAAGCTGACCAGCTTCTCGATGGTGGCCTTGATGCGTGCCGCGGAGACATTTTTTACCGCCGCAGCAATGGCCGGATCCAAATCTTTGCGCGGCAGCCGGGCAGTACGGGTCGTCTTTGGTGTGCTCGGCGCCACCGGGGGCGTCTGGGAGAAGGCGGTGCAACTCAAGGCCACGCATCCGCATACAAGCAGGGTGGCCATCATTCGCCACGGCGATTTGCCTATCATAGGTTCCTCTTCGGGTCCTCTTCAGGAAATTAGATTTTATGCAGGACGCCAGTTGCACTTGACGCGGGCGCGGAAGCAACTTAAATATAAGACAAGGGTATCATTCTCCAGGGGAGCCTTGGGGCGCCCCTGCATTGTAGCGAAAGCGAGGCAGCACGATGGTTTTGTGTCCGGAATGTGACAACGATCTTGATCTCGATGTGGAAGAAGTCGAGGAGGGCGACGTGGTCTCCTGCGTCGAGTGCGGCACGGATTTTGAAGTAGTCGCCGCTGACCCCCTGGAACTCGCTCCCGTCGCTGATGACGATGATGACGAGGAAGACGAGGATGAGGATGAGGACGAGGATGAATAAGCTGCGCCGGGTCTGGCTGCATGGAGCCCTGGCGGGACTCCTATTCGCGCTTTGCCTCGCCCTGATTCCCGCCACAGGGGTCGCGCAGAACAACGTGGATCCCACCAAGCCCTACGCCCTCATCTTCGGCACGGTCTTTGGTCCCGATGACCGGCCGGCTGCCAACGTCAAGATCAAGATCCGCCGGGGCGATCACAAACGGGCCAAGTGGGAATTGGTCTCCGACCGCCGCGGAGAGTTCGCGCAACGCTTTCCCGCCGGCGCCGCCGACTACTACATCCGCACCGAGATTCCTAAAAAGTATGCTATTGAAAACAAAGAAGTTAAGGTCAGAATTGCCAATGACGAGCGTCAGGACATCGCGCTGCATCTAACTACGGTAGCTGCCAAAGAAAAGAAGAAGTGAACCATCAGCCGTCGTGCTGATCGCTATTTTGCTTGACTGATCTGATGGTGTTCGACAAAGGAGCATACATTGAAACGTCTTACCAAGATCGTGTTAGGCGGGACCATCCTGGGGGCGGCCGCTTTTGCGTTCATGCCGCGCAGCGTGGCTGCAACCACAGAACCTGAACCGATCATGCAAAAGGATAAGGACAAGAACCAGCTCAAGAGCCTCACCGGCACCGTCGTCGGTGAGGGCGAGGCCCCACTGCCGCAGGCCGTGGTCTACCTCAAGAACATGAAGACGCTGGCGGTGAAAAGCTTTATTGCCGATGACACCGGGACATTCCGGTTCTTCGCGCTTTCACCCAACACCGATTACCAGGTCTATGCCGAGTACAACGGCCAGCGCAGCGGCACCAAGACGGTGAGCGCCTTTGACAGCAAGACCAAGGTGGAGATGACGCTGAAGATCGACGTCAAAAAGTAGTCTTCCGTTTTTCACAAAAACAGGCCGCCATGCTGGCGGCCTGTTTCATTTGTTTGAGGTCTACTGTTTTTCGCGCTTCCAGTTGATGATATCGCCCAGCGTGGTGGTGGCTCCGCTGCTGGAACTCGAACTTGAGCTCGCCACTGGCTGCTTGTAGGCTTCCACGTCGGCGCGGCTGGCTTCTTCGCCGATGGCGCGCAGGCTCAGGCCCACTTTCTTCTCTTCCGGGTTCATCTTCACGATCTTAAACTCGCGCTCTTCACCCGCTTCGAGCTTCAACGGCGCGCCGTGCTCATCCACCGCTTCGGAGTTGTGGCAGAGGCCTTCCACGCCCTCCGCGATCTCGACGAACGACCCAAAGGCCGCACTGCGGAGCACCTTGCCCTTTAGCAGGTCGCCCACGCGATGGGTGTTGAAGAACGTCTCCCAGACATCCGGCTCCAGTTGCTTCATGCCCAGCGACAGGCGCCGGTTCTCCGGCTCAATCGCCAGGATCACCGCTTTCACCTTATCACCTTTTTTCAGCACTTCAGAAGGATGCTTCACCCGCTTGGTCCAGCTCATGTTGCTCACGTGGATCAAGCCGTCGATGCCGTCTTCTACTTCGACGAACGCGCCAAAGTCGGTCAGGTTGCGTACCCGGCCTTCCACCTGTGCGCCCACCGGATACTTGGTGTGCAGCGTCTCCCAGGGGTTCGTTTCCAATTGCTTCATGCCCAGCGAGATGCGGCGTTCCGTGGCGTTCACGTTCAACACCACCGCTTCTACTTCGGTGCCACTCTGCAGGATCTTCGAGGGATGCTTTGTCCGCTTGGACCAGCTCATCTCGCTGACGTGCACCAGACCTTCGATGCCTTGCTCTAATTCGACGAACGCGCCGTAATCGGTGAGGCTCAGGACTTTGCCCTTCACGTGCGCGCCCACCGGATACCGGTCAGAAGCGTCGAGCCACGGATCGGGCGTCAACTGCTTGAAGCCCAGCGAAACGCGCTGCTTTTCTTTGTCAAACTTGAGTACCTTCACGTGGATCTCATCGCCCACATGCACTAGGTCGCGCGGATGCGTCAGCCGTCCCCAGGACATGTCCGTGATGTGCAGTAGGCCGTCCAGCCCACCCAAGTCCACAAAAGCGCCGTACTCCGTGAGGTTCTTCACCGTGCCGGTCAATACCGCGCCTTCTTCCAAGTGCTTCATGGTCTCGTCGCGCTTGACCGCGTTATCTTCATCGAGGATCTGCTTGCGGCTCACCACGATGTTTCCGCGCTTCTTGTTCAGCTTGACGATGCGGACTTCGATCTCCTGGTCCTTATATCCATCCAGATTGCGGACCGGCTTGGAATCCACCTGGGAGCCGGGCAGGAACGCCTTGATCCCGCCGATCTCCACATTCAGTCCGCCCTTCACCCGCTCCGCCACGATGCCCTTGATGTTGGTCTTCTCGTTGAAGGCCTTCTCGATGTCATCCCAGACTTTGACCCGCGCCGCTTTTTCGTGCGAGAGCAGTACATAACCCTCTTCGCGCTCGCCCCGGTCCATCACCACATCAATGGAGTCGCCGGGCTGGAACTTGATCTTGCCTTCGCGGTCGGTCACTTGCGCGATCGGCACTAGGCCGTCGGCTTTGTTGCCGATGTCCACGGAAAGGTGGGTAGGGGTGATGCTGATCACGGTGCCCTTGATGATCTTATGATCGTCGGTCTGGGGCGCTTCAGCGGCGGCGGATTGTTCGGCTCCGAATGTTTCCAGGACGGAGGCGAAATCTTCTGACATGTTAGGTTCGTTTTCTCTGCGAGTAGGACCCTCGGCGGGCCGCTCGTTTTCCTTTGGATTTGAATGCATAGTGGGTGGGGCTGAGGGCGACGGATGTTCTACCTGACCCGGGCCTGCTTCATTAGAGGCGGCTTCCTGGGTGCGGGCTGTGTTGTCATCGAACATCATTTTCCGTCGTTGTCGTTTCCCATGGACCTTCAGGAGGGAGACCCTGTGCGCATCTGGAGGCGCTTAGCGCCTGCGGATACGACCCTGAGGGACTACGGAGTGGTGGCGGCGAGTCTTCCTGGGTGATTGCCTGGTAGGAGGCGAGATACCAAAAACTCAGCGGCCGGATCCAGTGCGCGCGTGCGCGTTCACCGGACTCTTTGACTATAACAACCTCATCGGAAGAGTGTCAAACCATCCCGCCGCCGCCCCGCTCGCCTTGTTACCATCCCCGCCCTTGCTACAATCCCCAGCTATGGATTACCTCTGGAGCCCCTGGCGCTACGCCTATATCACCGGCGCGGAGCCTGAGCCCGGCGCCTGCATCTTCTGCGACAAGCCCCGGGAGGCCGACGACGTTCGCAACCTCATCGTCCACCGCGGCCAGCATTGCTATGTGATCCTCAATGCCTTCCCCTACACCTCCGGCCACGTGATGGTGGTGCCCTTCCAGCACGTGGACGAGCTGCAGAAACTCGACGCCCCCGCCGCCACGGAAATGATGGCCCTGTCGCAGCGGCTGGAGGGCATCCTGCGCCGCCTTTACCGCCCGGAGGGGATCAATCTGGGTATGAATATCGGCAAGGCCGCCGGGGCGGGTATCGCGGGACATCTGCACATGCATATCCTGCCGCGCTGGACCGCCGACGCCAACTTCATCTCCGTCATTGGCGAAACCCGCGTCCTGCCTGAAGCTCTCGACGTCACTTACAGGCGGATCAAGGAAGCGCTGGGGTAGATTTCGCTGTCCTCCGGGCCGGATTCCGCGCTATCCTTCCCGCAGATTGAGCCACAACCCCATATTTACCCAGTCTGCGGAGCTCACCGCCGAGCGCGAACTATTCCGCGCCGACCTTCCGCCGGATTCTGCCCGGCTTTGGGCCGAACATTCCGGACGCACCGGCGTGGTTCTCTCCGGCGGCGGCGCCCGCGGCGCCTATGAAGCCGGCGTGCTGCTCGCCTTCCAGGACGCGGCCATGCCTACCCATATCCTCGCCGCCACCTCCGTCGGCAGCATCAATGCCGCCTCCTACGCCGCTCATTCCAAGACCACTGTGGGCAATGCGGAATCGCTCGTCGCTTCCTGGTCACATATCAATCCGCCCGCCGTCGGCATCGATTGGTTTCGTTACATCCTGGTGCTGGCGGGCTTGGTCGCCGCCTCCGCCGGCTTCGGTAACCTCATCCGCGAGTGGCTCCGAACGGAGGGAATCTTCTTCCACCTGAGCAGCCCCAAGTGGACCTGGTTCGCGCTCGGTATGACCGGCGCGGCCATCCTGTTTCTTTATGATCACCTCCCGTATCTCGGCCATGTGATCAAGCACGCTGTCTTTCGTCGGCACTGGCGGCCCGACACGAAGAAGACCTGGCTCTCCGTTGCCGCTAATCTCGTGGTCTGGGGCTGCGGCGTCTTCTTCCTCAGCGTCAGCCATCTCCACCTTACCGCCCAGGAGATCCTTGAAGGTGACGACCCGGACCTCACGTTGCTCATCTCCGCCGGATTTGTGCTCGCGCTGGTGCTCGCCTTCTTCTTTCGCAAGAAGATCAATTTCTTCAGCCATAAGTTTTTGCGGCTGCCGTTACGTTCCGGTCTTTTTCCTAATTTCGAGCGCACTCGCTTTCTGCGCGACCACATTCCCGCAGACGGCCTCCGCGCATCACCCATCCGCGTGGTGATGACGGCCGCCGACGTGTACACCGGCTCGGACCGCTGCTTCACCAACGCCACGCAAGGGCAATTGCTCCAGGACCCCGGCGTGGAACCGAACTTTGTGCGCGACGAGATGGTGCTGGCGGAGGATCTGCTGCTCGCCGTGATCGCCTCCTCGGCTTTTCCCATCGTCTATGAAGCGGTGCCCATGCAGGGCGGTACCTGGACGGACGGCGGTATCGTCAGCAATCAGCCCATCCGTCCGGCCATTCGTTTGGGCGCGGATGTCCTCTTCCTCGTCATGGTGGAGCCCCGCAGCCAACGCCGCGGTGAGATCAAGACCTTCCTCGACCTCGGCGTGCGCGCTATCGACATCCTCATGGCGCAGAACCTGAAGACCGATCTCAAGATCCTGAGCAATGTGAATTCGTGGTGTGAGCACTACGCCGAAGGCCTCCGCCTTCGTCCCGAGCAGATCACTTTGCACGTTGGCCAACGCCGCTACCGCTACCTGAAAGCCATCACGGTAGAGCCGGCCGAGGCGCTCTCCGCCTCCGTCCTCGATTTTGACGGCGACATCACCGCCCCGGCTATTGTGCAGGGCTATCGCGACGGTACCCGCGCTGTGCGCGAGTTCGCAGGATACCTCCGCGGTCTGCCGGCGGATATGCCCCGCCGCGATGTTCGCTTGGTCGCCGAAGAGTTCAGCTTGAGCCGCAGCGTCGGCCGCTGAGCTCATGCGAGATCCTGCGCCGTCGCGCAGCCTGATCTATTTTGCAATCAGCTTCAACAGCTGGGTTTCATCGATGACGGTGACGCCCAGCTCTTTTGCTTTGTCCAGCTTCGATCCCGCTTCCGCCCCCGCCAGCACGTAGTCTGTCTTCTTGCTGACTGATCCGGAAGTTTTGCCGCCGGCATCCTCGATCAAAGCCTTAGCTTCGTCGCGGGAATAGTTGGGCAGGGTGCCGGTGATGACGAAGGTCTTGCCCGCCAACTGCGTGCCCCGCAGCTTAGCAAGTCCCTTGAACTGCAATCCGGCTTGCCGTAGTCGCTCCACGAGCTTGTGGTTCCGGGGCTCATCAAAAAATTCGCGGACGCTCGCCGCCACCCGTGGTCCCACTTCGTTCACCTCGGTCAATTCTTCCACGGACGCCGCCATCAACTTGTCCATCGAGCCAAAGTGCTCCGCCAGCAGCTCCGCCGTACGCTCGCCCACCATCCGGATGCCCAGCCCGTAGATCACGCGCTCCAGCGGCAGCGTCTTGGCCCGCTCGATCTGCGCCAGCACGTTCTGCGCGGATTTTTTCCCCATCCGCTCCAGGGTGAGTAGTTGGGCTTCCGTAAGGACGAAGATATCGGCCACGGTCTTGACCAATTTCGCATCCGCCAGCTGGTTGACCAGCGCCTCGCCCATACCCTCGATGTTCATCACCCCGCGCGAGGCAAAGTGCAGGATCTCTTCGCGCAGCTTCGCCGGGCAGGCCGCGTTCACGCAGCGATGATCGGCCTCGCCCTCCGCCCGCACCACTTTGCCTCCGCACACCGGACATTTCGCCGGCATGTGGAAGCGGCGCATCCCGCGCGGATGTTTCTTATCGTCGATCACCCGCACCACTTTGGGGATCACATCGCCCCCGCGCTCGACGACGACCCAATCGCCGATCTTCACGCCCAGGCGCTCGATCTCGTCCGCATTGTGCAGCGTGGCCCGGGTCACGGTCGTCCCGCCGATGCTCACCGGCGCCAGCGCCGCCACCGGGGTGAGTTTGCCCGTGCGTCCGACCTGCACCAGGATGTCTTCTACGTGGGTCTCGCCCGCGCGCGCCGCGTATTTGTAGGCGATGGCCCAGCGTGGCGCCTTGCCCGTGAATCCCAACTCACGTTGCAGGGCCATCGCGTTCACCTTGATCACGATGCCGTCGATCTCATAGGGCAGGGCATCGCGCTTTCCCTCCCAGCGCTGGATGAACTCGAACACTTCGTCGATGTCCTTCGCCAGCGCGTGATTGGGATTCACCTTGAACCCCGCTGTGGTCAGCGCCGCCAGCGCCTCTGCATGTTTCGCGAAGGCGTCACTGCCATCTGCCTTCAGCGCAAAATAGGCAAAGAAGTCCATGCGGCGTTGCGCCACGATGTTCGGCTCCAGCACCCGGATGGTCCCTGCCGCCGCATTGCGCGGATTCGCAAAACGCGCCAAGCCTTGCTGCTCGCGTTCGTCATTCATCCGGCCAAATGCGGCGATGGGCATGATCACTTCGCCGCGCACTTCGAAATCACCCGGCAGCCCCGATTTTTTTAGTGCCGTAGCCGCGATTGAAAGCGGCACCGATCGGATCGTCCGCACATTGCCGGTCACGTTTTCGCCCGTATAACCATCACCGCGGGTCACGCCCTTATCCAGGGCGCCATCGCGATACCACAGCGCCAGCGATAGCCCGTCCAACTTCAGCTCGCAGACGTATTCGATCTGTTTGGCCCCGGCCAACTCATGCACCCGCCGGTCCCACGCGCGCAACTCTTCTTCGTTGTAGGCGTTGTCCAGCGACAACATCGGGCGCGAATGTTTTTGCTTTGTGAACCCCTCGCGCGGCTTGCCGCCCACCCGCTGCGTGGGTGAGTCCGGGGTGATCAGCGCGGGATGAGCCGCTTCCAGCGCCTTCAACTGCTGCATCAGCTCGTCGTATTCGGCGTCCGTGATCTCCGGTGCGTCCATCACGTAATACAGGTGCTCGTGGTGGCGGATTTTTTCGCGCAGCCGTTCGATCTGGTCAGCAGGGGACGCTTTGGCCATAGCCATAGCAAAGATTATAGATATGTATTAAATTTGCGGGTTGGAGGTGCTATGAAAGTCCTCATCCGATCCCTTACCCCCGCCTTCCTTGCGCTATTACTGGCCCTGTCATTGGCCGCTCAGGCACCGCATAATCAGCCGGACGTCAAAGCCAAGCCTGCGGAGAAGCCGCCCGTCGGGACCAAGACTGCCGAGCCCACGAAGCCGAGTTCCACCAAACCGGATTCCGGCATGCCGAAGCCCGCACCCGAGATCGAACGCGTACTCCAGCAGTTCCAGGGGAGATGGACCACGGAAGAAAAGCACGAACCCTCGGAGATGCTGCCCCAGGGCGGTACCGGCAAAGGTCAGGAAGCGATCCGACCCGGTCCGGGCAAAATGTCGCTGATCGGTGAATACGTCTCGCAGGGACCGATGGGCGAATTTGCCGGCATCGGCCTCATGACGTGGGACCCCACCGCGCGTGTCTACCACCTCCATTGGACGGACAACACCAACCCTGTCGTCAGCGTTTCCACCGGCAAATGGGAAGGGAAAGACCTGGTCTTCACCGGCACGGACACGATGATGGGCAAGAAGGTTTACGCCCGTCATGCTTTCACTGAACTCACGCCCACCGCCTTCACGTATACCCTCGACATGGGCCCCACTGCCACTCAATTCGAGCGCGCCGTCACCATCAAGTACACCAAGGCGAATCCGAGTGAGCTGCCCTTCCGCCGTATGCGACCGCAGTGATCCTCACCGCGTAAGATCAAGCCCGGGGCCCTGGCTCCGGGCTTTTTGTTTAGAATCCTCTCCTCTATGCAGCGCGCGGCGCTCCTCTACAATCCGGCCTCGGGACAACGTCGCCACCTCCGTCTCGCCCAGGTAGAAGCGGCGGCGCGCGCGCTCCACGTCGGCGGCGTCACCACCACCCTTGTTCCCACCGAGGAAGCGGGCTCGGCCGGCAAGCAGGCCGCGGCTGCGGTCGCTCAGGGACACGACGCCATCTTCGCCTGCGGAGGGGATGGCACCATCCATGACGTATTGCAGGGCATGGTGGCCCACGCTCCTGAGATCCCGCTCGGCATCATTCCTCTGGGCACCGGCAATTTGCTCGCCTTCGATCTGCGTATTCCTCGCGATGCCGCCCGTGCCGCCCGCGCGCAGTTGGAATATCTACCGCGCCGCATCGCCGCCGGCCACATCGAATTCCAGACGCGCGAGGGCACCAGGGATTCCCGTTATTTCACCCTCATGGCCGGAGTTGGGCCAGACGCGCTCATGCTCTATCGCGTGCACGCCGAAATGAAACGGCATATGGGCATGTTGGAGTATCTGCGCCAGGCGCTACGCGTCGGACTCGCGCATCCCTATGAGGAGTTTCTTTTGCAGTGCAATGCCGGCGGGGAAAACCGCACCGTCGCCATTTCGCAACTTTCAGCCGTCCGCGTAACCGCCGTCGGCAACTGGTTTTGCTACTTCACCATGGACTCCGCGCTCGAACGCGATGATTTTCATGCGGTCCTGGTCTCAACCTCTAGTCGTCTGATGACCATGGCCTATTTTGCCCGGCGCTGGGGACTCCAGCGCTGGAAGGTCCGCGGCATCCAGGGCGTGATGTGCTCGGAGCTCAACTGCGAACCTAAGCCGGGACAGACGTACGCGCACGGCATCTACGCCCAGGCCGACGGCGAATTCCTGGGCACGTTGCCCGTCACCATCCGCATCGTGCCCCAGGCTTTCACGTTGCTGATGCCGCCTCCGCGCTGAGCTTCGCAGAAGTATTTTGTTGTATCCTCGAAATGCTTGGATCCTCTCACTCACATCCTGGCCGGTTCGGTACTGAGCCGCGCTGGCCTCAACCGCAAGACCGGACTCGCCACCGCCGTACTGGCCATCTCCGCTGAATTCCCTGACATTGACGTCGTGACTTCCTTCGCTGGCCCGGTCACCGGTTTTGCCACTCATCGCGGCATCACGCATACCTTCATCGGCGCGCCCTTCATGGCGGCGGCGTCGGTGGCCATCGTCTATGGTTTTTATCGCTGGATGCGCTACCGCGGCCGTGAGCCTAAGCTCCCGCCCAACTGGAAGCTGCTTTACGCCTACGCTTTGCTGGGCGCGCTCAGCCACATCCTCCTCGACTTCACCAATAATTATGGTGTGCGCCCGCTCTCGCCCTTCCTGCACCGCTGGTACGCGTGGGACATCGTCTACATCATCGAGCCCGTGCTCACGGGCGCGCTGCTGCTGGCGCTGATCATGCCCTGGTTCTTCGGACTCATCGGCGGCGAGGTCGGCGCGCGTAAAGCGCACATGCCCGGGCGCGGCAGCGCCATCGCCGCCCTCATCCTGGTAGCGCTGCTATGGTGGGGACGCGATTACCACCACCGTCGCGCCATCGCGCTGCTGGAATCGCAGCTCTATGAAGACCAGGAGCCCATCCGCATCTCCGCCAGCCCGTATATGGGCAATCCCTTCCGCTGGCTCGGCGTGGTTGAGACCCAGACCGCATTCTTCACCCAGCCCGTGGATACCTGGGCGGGAGAAGTCGACCCGCAGCGCATCGTCGTTGTTCGCTACAAGCCGGAGGAGACGCCCGTTACTTTAGCCGCGAAGGGGTCACCCCTGGGCCGCGTCTATCTCGACTGGGCGCGCTATCCCTACGCTGAAGTCATCATTCCGGACAAGCCCGGCGGAGATATCGGAGTGCGCATCCGTGACCTTCGCTATGACTATCCTGAACTGCGCGAGCGCCTCGCCGGTGACACGCCGGAGACCGACCGCACCCCCCTCTCCATGAACGTGACGCTGGATCCAACCCTGCGCGTGGTCGAGCAGCGCATGGGCCGGCACATCGAGGATTAGTCGTTCCTTCTGCCCAGCAAATGCCGGTAGTGGGTCAGTTTGAACGATGACCGCGAAAGAACATGATCAGGGCAACGAGAGCCGCACCGAAGCACATTCCGACGGCGATCAACAGGACAACGTCAACCGCGCGAAAAGTCTCGAAGCTGGGCCTGGTGGCGGCGTAGGAAAAGTTGATGATTCCCATGAAGACCAAGAACACGGGAACGAAAATGCCTGAAGCAACCTTACGCGGATTGGTCATGGCCTTGGCCCCTCGATAAGCTGCACGATGTCCATATTCTTCTCCTATGCCAGCCGCCAGTGTACTCTGCTCTAAAGAGAAACCAACTCTCTAGTGTCCAAACGTGATCCGCAAGCCCCGCTTCCATTGCGGGGGTAACCCGCAGGGTCTGATGCACTCGGCAAAAATTGTAGTACATGAAACTGACCCACTACCCAAATGCCCCTCGGCTTGACTACAACCGCCTCCGGGCGCAACAATGGACTTCCGTCTATTCGGCAGGGAAGAGGTCTATACATGTTGGCTGTTCTATTCGTTGTGCTTGCCGTTGTCATCCGCTTTCTGCCCCACGCTTGGCATTTCACGCCGGTGGGCGCCGCGCTGCTCTACTTTGGCTATAAGCACCCGCGCAAGCATATGTGGTTTCCTCTGGTGCTGCTGGCGGCCTCTGACGTCGTGCTGAACCGCTTCGTTTACAACTTTCCCATCACCTGGGAGACCTTTATCAGCACCGGATGGTACGCCATCGCCATCCTCATCGGCTCGCTCTTGAAGGAGAAGGTCAGCCCCTTACGCGTGGTCGGCGCTTCGCTGGCCGGCTCCGTCTCGTTCTTCATCATCAGCAACTTTGCCGTGTGGGCTGCCTACAACATGTATCCGCACACTCTGGCCGGACTGGGTGCCTGCTATGTGGCCGCCATCCCGTTCTTCCGTGGGACCGTCGCCGCTGACATGATCTACGCCGTGGCCATCTTTGGCGCTCCGGTAGTGTTCGAAGCGATGCAAAAGTATTTTACTTCCTCCCGCAACCAAGCCGCCGCGTAAGAACGTCTTGACAGTAAAGAGGCGCGACCATTTGGTCGCGCCTCTTAACTTCTAATCACACCTAGTCCGGTGACGAGGGCTCAACCACGGCCTTCTTCTTCCGCCACCGCCACCACCCAAACCCCGCCGCCGCGGCCACGCCCAGCGTGATCAATAATGCCGGCGTATGTTCCTTCACCAGGTTCCCGAACATGTGCACGATGTCCGGCCCAAAGCGCACCACGAAGAAAGACAGGATAAGGAAGCGCAGCATCCTGCCCACGAACATTGCAGCCAAAAACAACGGCACCCGCATCTCAAACACGCCCGCGGCCAGGATGATCAGCTTCATCGGCGTTCCCGGCGGCAGCATGCACGGGATCATGATGAAGAAGAACTCGCCCCGCTCATGCCGATCGCGCATCTCCTCCAACCGTTTACGATCGATGCGCTTGAGCAGAAACAACTCACCGCCCGCGCGTCCGATCCAATAGGGCACTAGGCTTCCCACCGCCGACCCCACCGAGCCCATCAGGCAATAGAGCCAGAAGCGTCCTGGATCTTTGTAGACGTAGGTAGCGATCACCGGGTCCAGAGGTATCACGGGGATCACCGCGTCCACTGTGGCGATCACCAGCACACCCCAGATGCCGAAATACGCCAACACACCGGCAAAGAACGCCGTGTACTGGCCAAAAATATGTTTCAGGGAATCCAAAGGTGGAGGCTCGATCTCGTCCGTTCTTTTAAAAGTGTATCAGCCTGAAACCTACGCCGGTGACGCGTCGCGGTGTTCGGTCTTGCCCCGCAGCAGATCCAGGGCGTGCGGAATGAGATGCACGATGGCGGTGAGCGAGTCGGCTGCGCCGGTTGGATTTCCCGGCACATTTACGATGAGAGCCTGCCCCCGGCTGCCGCAGATGCCCCGACTCAAGGCAGCGAACGGCGTTTGCTTCATGCCTTCCGCCCGCATCCATTCGCTCATGCCCGGCACTTCGCGGTCGCACACCGCGCGCG
>JBKKBM010000277.1:0-10601 GCA_046714215.1 Terriglobales bacterium
CGTCGGTATCGGCTATTCGCTTCACGCGGGACAAGTCACCGTCGCCGACGGCACCGAGATGATGGCTAAGCGAATCGAGCGCGTGCTCACCTGCGATCCTGGCATGGGCATAATCCGCCACGTGGACGCGGGCTATCCTGAGGCCGAGGCCTTCGCCAAGAGAACGGGCGTGAAGATTCCATCCAGGCAAGCATGATCCTGCTCTCAAACATCTCCCAACTGCTGACCCTGCGCGGGCCGACCTCCGCGCGCCGCGGCAAAGATCTTGCTGACGTTGGCCTCATTCGCGACGCCGCCGTGCTCTGTGCCGGTGGACGCATCGTCGCTGCCGGTCCCCAGCGTGAGATGCTGCGTAGTACTTGGTTTAGGAAGAACAAGAAGAAGCTGCGAGAGATCGATTGTGCCGGAAAAGTAGTGTTGCCCGGATTTGTCGATTCGCACACGCACCTCATTTTCACCGCGCCTCGGCTGGTGGACTTTGCCCAGCGCATCCAGGGCGCCAGCTATCAGGAGATCGCGGCCGCGGGCGGAGGCATACGCTCCAGCGTTGAAGGCGTACGCAAGGCCAGCCGGGCCACGCTGGCTGGCGGCGCACTCAGCGCGCTGAATGAGATGTTGCGGGAGGGCACCACTACGGTCGAGGCGAAGTCGGGCTACGGTCTCTCGCTAGCGGCGGAAATCAAATCTCTGGAAGCGATCCGCGACGCAGCCAAACGCTGGCCGGGCACGGTAGTCGCGACGTTGCTCGGCGCGCATGTGGTTCCAGCGGAGCATAAATCTGACCCCGAGCGCTATCTGTGCGAAGTCTGCGAGCAGATGATCCCGCAGGCCGCGAAGAAGAAACTGGCGACATTCGTTGACGTATTCTGCGAAGAGGGTGCGTTTTCGCTGGAGCAATCCGAGAAAGTGTTCGCCGCCGCGGTAGAGAATGGCCTCCGCCCCCGCGCTCATCTGGGCCAATTCTCGGCGTGCTCCTTGGCGACGCTGCTGCGCTATGGCCCGGTCTCCTTCGACCATATGGACCACTACCATGCGGCTGACCTGAAGACCTTGGCCAAGACCAATACCATCAGCACGCTGGTGCCGGGCGTGAACTATTTTCTCGGTAACAAGCGCTATCCCGATGCGCGTGAGCTGATATCCGCCAGCGTGGCCGTGGCGCTGGCCACCGACTACAACCCCGGCACTTCACCGACAACCAACATGCAGTTCATCTTGTCGCTGGCGTGTACGCAGATGAAGATGTCGCCGGAGGAGGCCATCTCCGCCGCCACCATCCAGGGCGCGCACGCGCTCCGTCTGGGAGACCGCAAGGGAAGCGTTGAAGCCAGCAAAGATGCCGACCTCGCAATCTTCGACGTGAAAGACTATCGCGAGATCTGTTATTGGTTCGGTGGGAATCGCTGCGAACAGGTTATCGTGAATGGCGAGGTCGTGATCAATAAAGGCGGCAACTGAGTCATAGTCCGGTCGGGGCGCCGCCGCTCAAACTTCAGCCGCGACGCCCGCAGTTGTAGAGACGTAGCTTGCTACGTCTCCTAGTCCCGCCGGGACGACTGACCCTCTACATTTCCGCTGTCGCTTCGCGGATCCGCTTCCACAAAGCTTCTTTTCCCACGCCCGTCTTCGACGAGTAGGGAAGTAACTCCACTCCCAGCTCTTTTTTCAGAGCCACCAGCGATTGCGTCAATTTGTTCCCCGAGATGCGGTCGGCTTTGGTGGCCACCACCACGAAGTCGCGGTCAGAGTTCTTCAGCCACGTAAGCAACTGCTGGTCGCTCTTCTGCGGCGGGATATTGGAATCGATCAGGACCACGCACAGGGCGAGGGCTTCGCGCCCGGCGAGATAAGGTTCGATGAACTTGGGCCACTCCCCCACGATCGCCTTGGGCACCCGCGCGTAGCCGTATCCGGGCAGGTCAGCAAAGACCAACTCCGGCTCCGCCTGCGGCTTGCCAAAGTTCAGCGCGTAGAAATTGATGGTCTGGGTGCGGCCGGGAGTGTTACTCACGCGCGCCTGTTTATCGCCGATCAGCGAATTCAACAAACTCGACTTGCCCACATTGGAGCGGCCCAGGAAGGCGACCTCCGGAGCAGTCGCAGGGGGAAAGTTGTCCTCAGCTACGGCTGAGAGCACGAATCTGGAGATGACTTTCATCTGTCACCACTGTACACGATGTGCCAAGAGAAAAGCCGCAGCGCGAAGCTGCGGCTTTGGTAAAGGAGAGAGTTATTGGTGCGCGACGGGCGCGTCTCCCGTGGGCGGCACCTGCGCCAGCGGTTCATTCACCGGCTCGGCGATCACTGGTAGCGGACCTTCCAGCGCGATGACCAGCACATCATCCATCTTGTCGACGAAGTGAAGTTTGATCGCGCTACGGAGGTTCTCCGGAACGTCGGCCAAATCCTTCTCATTGTCCTTCGGCAGGATGATCTCAAAGATGCCGGCGCGATGCGCGGCCAGCAACTTCTCTTTCAATCCGCCGATAGCCAGCACCTTGCCCCGCAGCGTGATCTCGCCGGTCATGGCAATGTCACGCCGTACCGGGATCTTGCTTAGGGCTGAGGCCAGCGCCGTTGCCATGGTGATGCCGGCCGAAGGGCCGTCCTTGGGAATAGCGCCTTCGGGCACGTGCACGTGAATGTCGTAATTGCGGTAGAAGTCGCGGGGCAGTCCCAGGCGCGCCGCCCGCGAGCGGACATAACTCATGGCCGCCTGCGCCGACTCCTGCATTACGTCACCCAGCTTGCCGGTCAAGGTCAGCTTGCCTTTGCCCTCGACCACGCTGACTTCGGTGCTCAGGATGGAGCCGCCCACTTCCGTCCACGCCAAGCCGGTGACTAGGCCGATCTCACTCTTCTCGTGCGCCATGGTATCGCGGAATTTGGCCACGCCCAGGAACTCGTGGATGTTATCGCCATTCACGTTGATCTTGTATTCCGGACCGTCTTTGACCACGCGGCGCGCGATCTTGCGGCAGACGTTGCCGATCTCTCGCTCCAGGTTGCGCACGCCGGCTTCGCGGGTGTACGAGCGGATGATCTCCTGGAAGGCGTCGATGGTGAACGATACGTTCTTTTCCGAGAGCCCGGTGGCAATCATCTGCTTCTTGGCCAAGTATTGCCGCGCGATCTCAACCTTTTCCAACTCGGTGTAGCCATGCAGCCGCAGCACTTCCATGCGGTCTTGCAACGCCGGGGGAATCGTGTGCAGCACGTTCGATGTTGCGACAAAGAAGACCTGCGAGAGGTCGTACTCCACGTCAAGGTAATGGTCCACGAACATGAAGTTCTGTTCGGGATCCAGGACCTCCAGCAGCGCCGACGACGGGTCGCCGCGGAAGTCTGAAGCCATCTTGTCGATCTCATCCAGCATGAAGACCGGGTTCTTAGTGCCTGCCTTCTTCATCATCTGAATGATCTGCCCGGGCAGCGCACCGATATAGGTGCGGCGATGACCGCGGATCTCGGCTTCATCGCGCACGCCGCCCAGCGACATGCGGACAAACTTGCGCCCGGTGGCCTTGGCGATGGACATACCCAGCGAGGTCTTGCCCACGCCCGGAGGTCCGACGAAGCACAGGATGGAGCCCTTCGGATTCTTCACCAACTGGCGCACCGCGAGGAACTCGAGGATGCGTTCTTTGATCTTCTCCAGACCGTAGTGGTCTTCGTTGAGGATCTTTTCCGCGCGCTCGATGTTGCGGATCTCTTTCGACTTCTTGCGCCACGGCACGGCCAGCAGCCAATCGAGGTAATTGCGTGAGACCGTCGATTCCGCGGACATCGGCGGCATCAGCTCCAGCTTCTTCAGCTCCTGGATGGCCTTCTCTTGCACTTCCTTGGGCATGCCGGCGCTGTCGACCTTCTTCTTGAGCTCGTCCCACTCGCTCTTTTCGCCGCGGCCCAGTTCCTTCTGGATGGCCTTGATTTTTTCGTTGAGGTAATACTCTTTTTGGGCGCGCTCCATCTGCCGCTTCACGCGGGTCTGGATGGTGCGGTCCATGTTCAATTTCTCGATCTCGATGTCGAGCACGTCGGCGATGCGGCTCAGTCGTTCGGAAGGGTCAAAGATCTCCAGCAGTTCCTGCTTTTCTTCGATGGAAAGCTGCAGATTGGCGGCGATGGTGTCCGTCAGTTTGGCCGGATCTTCCATGCGCACGGCGGCGATCATGGTCTCGTAGTTCAGCGATTGGCAAAGCTTTACGTATTGCTCGAACAGGGAAGTGACGCGCTGCATCGCGGTCTCAATCGCGGGCGTGACTTCGGTGGTGTACTTCGACGTGCGCACCGTGGCGCGCAGGTAGCCCTGGTCGTCCGTGACTTGCTGGATCTTGCCGCGCTCCAGGCCTTCCACCAGCACCTTGATATTGCCGTCGGGCAGTTTGAGGCTCTGCACGATGTTGACAACCGTGCCTACCTGGTAGATCTCGTGGGATTTCGGCTCATCGATGCTGGCGTCGTGCTGCGTCGCCAGGAAGATCTTGCGGTCGCCGGCCAGCGCTTCTTCAAGGGCGCGCACGCTGGACTCGCGGCCCACTACGAACGGTGTCATCATGAACGGGAAGATGACCACGTCCCGAATGGGCATCATGGGAAGACTTCTAGTCTCGAATTTCTCTTTATTCTGGATCTGCGTCACCGGTCCCCCTGACTTGTGTGTTATCCAGCTTTTTCGAGATTGGCGATGGAGACATCCCGCTTCTCCACCATTTCTTGTGTGACTTCAAACTCCTTCACGCGCTTCTGGCTAGGCAGATGGTACATCAAGTCGAGCATGAGTTCTTCAAGAATCATGCGCAAGCCGCGCGCGCCCACTTTGCGGGCGAGTGCATCTTTGGCGATGCCGCGAATGGCTTCCTCGGTGAATTTCAACTTCACACTCTCGAATTCAAAGAGCCGCTGGTACTGTTTCAAAATGGCGTTGCGCGGACGCGTGAGGATCTCGATCAATGCGTCTTCGTCCAGGTCGTTCAATACTCCCAGAACCGGTAAGCGTCCCACGAATTCCGGGATGAGGCCGAACTTTATGAGGTCCTGCGGCTCCACCTGCTGCAGCAACTCAGAGTCGCGCATGTTGGGATTATGGGCCTTGGCTTTATCCGCTTCCTTAGTGTCGGCGCGGAAGCCCAGCGATTTCTTGCCCACGCGGCGGCTGATGACCTTTTCTAATCCCACAAACGCCCCGCCGCAGATGAAAAGGATGTTGGTGGTGTCCACGGGAGTAAATTCCTGGTGCGGATGCTTGCGCCCACCCTGCGGCGGAACGTTGGCGACTGTACCTTCCAGAATCTTAAGCAGCGCTTGTTGCACGCCTTCACCGGATACGTCCCGCGTGATGGACGGGTTCTCATCCTTGCGACCGATCTTGTCGATCTCGTCGATATAGATGATGCCGGTCTGAGCGCGTCCCACGTCGCCCTCGGCGGCCTGCAACAGCTTCAAGATGATGTTCTCTACGTCCTCACCCACGTAACCAGCTTCGGTCAGAGTGGTGGCGTCCACAATGGCAAAAGGGACGTCGAGCATCTTGGCCAGCGTTTGCGCCATCAGCGTCTTGCCCGTGCCGGTGGGGCCCACCAGCATGATGTTCGATTTGGCCAACTCCACTCCATCGCCGGTCTTATGACGATTCATGTGGATGCGCTTGTAGTGGTTATAGACCGCGACGGCAAGTTTCTTCTTGGTGCGCTCCTGCCCGATCACGTATTCATCCAGAAAAGTCTTCACTTCTAGTGGCTTGGGTAGGTGATTGGGAGCGGCGGCGGCGTGGGTTTCACTGCGATCATCTTCCAGGATGCTGTTGCACACGGCGACACATTCATCGCAGATATAAGCGCGCGGGTAATCGCTGGGCGACGAAATCAGCTTGGCCACGGCGTCCTGAGACTTATGGCAAAACGAACAACGCAACGATTCTTCCGTTCCACTTCGCGATTTCACGGTTCTGCTCCTGTAACCAGCCAAAAGACTATGTCCCAGTTTGCCTCAGGACACTAGTTTCTTCTACTTACTTCCGTCACCTTTTGCGCTTAATACCTAAAAAGGCAATACCTTCGTAACTTCCCCGGGGGTTACCAAAGGACATTTCCCGTCACTTATGCTTGAAAATGATGTCGTCCACGATCCCGTATTCCTTAGCTTGCGCCGCGTTCATGATGAAGTCGCGCTCCACGTCCTTTTCCACCTTGTCCATCTTCTGGCCCGAATGCTTCGACATGATCTGATTCATGATCTCGCGCATGCGTAGGATCTCACGCGCGTGGATGTCGATGTCCGTAGCCTGGCCGGAGAGTCCGCTCATCAGCGGTTGATGGATCAGGATACGGGCGTTGGGCAGGGCAAAGCGTTTGCCCGCCGCTCCCGCACATAGCAGCACCGCCCCCATGCTGGCCGCCTGGCCGATGCAGATCGTGGTAACGTCCGGACGCACAAACTGCATGGTGTCATAAATAGCCATGCCGGCCGTGATGGAACCGCCCGGAGAGTTGATGTACATCTGAATGTCTTTTTCCGGGTCCTCGGCTTCCAGGAACAGCAGCTGGGCGATGATGAGGTTAGCCACGGTGTCGTCTATCGGGGTGCCCAGGAAGACGATGTTATCGCGCAGCAGCCGTGAGTAGATGTCATAGGCGCGTTCGCCCCGGCTGGTCTGTTCCAGGACGGTGGGTACCAGATACATCTGAGGGTCTTTCATCAGCTGGTGAGCCTTTCATGTGAACGCCGCCCCACATCATGGCAGCTCTTTTATCTTAAGCGGAATGCTCGTAAAGGAAGTCTAACGCTTTTTCGTTGCGCAGGCGGTCTTTGATGCGATCCAGTGAACCTTCCTTAGTCAGCCGCGCGCGCAATGCCTCCACCGGTTGCCGCGTCTGTTCCGCCGCGGCCTCCACTTCCTTGTCTATGTCCTCGTCTGTGACTTCGAGATTCTCCAGCTCCGCGATCTTGTCCAGCAGTAGAGATGCCCTTACTTCACGAACTGCTGCATCCTTCTGTCCGGCGCGCAGCCGGGGCAGGTTCATGCGCTTCATGTCTTCTTCGCGCATGCCCTGGGCAGCCAGCGCCCGCAAGCCTCGGTCCAGCCGGACGTCGATCTGCCGGTCCACCAGCGCCTGGGGAACAGGGAACTCATTCTTGGCCACCAGTTCGTCGATCAGCTTTTCTTTCTCCGCGTGCTGGATCTCATGCTTCCGCTCGGCTTCCATGTTCTCGCGAATGCGCTGCTTCAGGTCGTCGAGCGTAGCGAACTCGCCCAACTCTTTGGCAAACCCATCATTCAACTCCGGCAGGATCTTCATCTTAACCCCTTGGATCTTCACTTCATAAGCCATCACCTGGCCGGCCAGGCGCTGGTCGTTGAAGTCGTCGGGATACGTGACGTCGAAGCTGCGCTCATCGCCCGGCTTGGCGCCGCGCAGGTTTTCGCTGAATTCCTTTACCGTATTCTTTCCGCCGATCTCCACCAGCACGTCATTGACTTCGACCGGCTTAACCGCTTCCGCTTCGACAGCGGCATTGATCGCGGCTTGAACTTTATCTTCACTAGCGGTGTCTTCATTAACTTCGTTCTTAGCGGCCTCGCCCACTTCCTTCTTCGCCGCCAGCTCGGCTTTCTTAGCTATGACGGCCTTGGTGCCCTTCGCCCGCCCACTGAATGAGATGTTAGCGTAATCGCCGTCCGTCAATTCGCGATCTTCCAGCGCATCATACGTCGCCTGGCGCTCCTGCAGCGTCTTCAGCGCCTCCTCCAACTCTGCCTCCGAAACGCTGGTGTCCTTCTTCTCCGCCTTGAGTCCTTTGTAGTCCTTCACCTTGATCTCAGGCAGGACTTCAAAGACTGCGGTGAACTTCAGTGGCTCGCCTTCGTGGAAATGCAAGTCAGTGATGCGCGGTTGCGAGACCGGGAGATATCCTTCTTTATCCACGGCCTGGCGGAAGTGCTCCGGTACCAGCGCCTCGACCACTTCACTGCGGACGTCGTCCATGAACCGGCCCTTGATGATGCTGACCGGGACCTTCCCCGTGCGGAAGCCGGGGATGCGCGCCATCTTCTGGAACTTGCGGAGGACTTTTTCGGTCGCCCGCGCTACTTGATCGGCGGCGACTTCCACCTTCACCTCACGGCGGCAGGCTTCATTCATCTCCAGCTCGGCGTGATCATGAGTATGGTCGTGCGCGTGCGGCGCGGATGTCGCCTTCTCATCGTTAGTTGCGGGCGAACTGGTTGCGGGTGAGTCGGCTGCGGGAACGCCGGTCTCGGGGGAACTGGTCTCGGGAGAACTCAAATGGACTGCCTTTCCTTACGGTCTTTCCGTACGGTCTATGAAAATGCCGTTTACGCCGCCCGGGACCCTGATGGCTGCCGAACGCAAAAGGCCGAACTTCAAGTTTAAGAGACGACACGGAGAGTGGTCAAACCGCCGCCTCCGCCGGAAGACGGTAAAATCGTGTTGGGGGGGCGATTCATGTTCTTCGTCGTCTGGGAATTTCATGTCAAGTCGGACCACTTCGCGGAGTTTGAGCGTCATTATTCCGGCACTGGCACTTGGGCACAGCTCTTCCGCGAAGATCCGGCCTATAAAGAGACGACCTTGTTGCGCGATCCAAAAATGGTAGGGCGCTACCTCACCACCGATGTCTGGCAAGACGAAGCCTCCTACAAAGCCTTCCAAGCGCGCAAGCGAGAGCGCTACCGTGAACTCGACGAAAAGTTCGCTGCGTTCACGGAAAAGGAAGCACTGATCGGACATTTCGAGGTAGTGGAGTGAGCGCCGCCCAATTCAAGGTCTTGAATCAGGATGTGGTGGGCTGCACTCGCTGCGAGCGCCTGGTCACCTATTGCCAGAAGATTGGGCGAGAGAAGCGTCGCGCTTACAGCGACTGGGACTACTGGGCCAAGCCCGTGCCGGGATTCGGCGACATCAATGGCGAAGTATTGATCCTCGGCCTCGCACCCGGCGCCCACGGATCGAACCGCACGGGGCGTCCCTTCACCGGCGATGGCTCCGGCAACTTCATGTATCCGGTGCTGCACCGCACCGGCTTCGCCTCGCAGGCCACCGCGACCCATCGCGGCGACGGCCTCGCGCTCCACGGCGCGTACATCACCGCGGTCGCGCGCTGCGCTCCGCCCGCCAACAAACCGCTGCCCCAGGAGATCGCGAATTGCTCCGAGTTCCTCGACCGCGAGATCGCGCTGCTGAAGAATGTAAAAGTGGTGGTGGCTCTCGGCCGGATCGGCTTTGACGGATATCTCAACCACCTCAAACGCCAAGGCCAGATCGCCACGCGGTCCGCTTATGAATTCGGCCATGGCGCGAAATACAAGATGCCGGACGGCCGCTGGCTGATCGCGTCATTCCATCCTTCCATGCAGAACACCAATACCGGCCGCTTGACGGAGAAGATGTTTGAAGAGATCTTCCGCGAGGCCAAGCGGTTGCTGCGGCGTTAATCGCCGTTGCGGATGCGGTCAAACTCGACCACCGCCACCCACTGTCCGTTCTCCGATTCGTGCATGACCAGCCGCCCACCCAGCAACGTAGCCGCCACGCCCGGGCTCACGTCCTCATGCAGATCGAAGAAGCGGGCGTTTGCTTTGTCCCATAGCTCCCAACGAAAGCGGCTACGCTGCGTCTTCGTCGAAACCAGGAACGCGACGTCGTACTCGCCGCTCTGCCGCGCCCGCATCAGTTGGTCGAAAGAAAAGTTTTCAATACGCACCGTACCCAGCGGACGTTCCACGTATCCCAGATAAGGATGCGCGATCTCGTCGCTGGCGGGCCAAGTGGTGAGAACCTTCGCCCGAGGGTATTTCGTCTCTAAAAACTTCGTCGTTTTGTGATGAAGCCTTACGTATGCCGCATAGTTGAGATTGTCTTCCGGCGCGAAGCTGGTCAGCGGGGGGACGAACCATCCGACCACGAACGTCACGCACGCAAAACCCACCACCCATTTCCATTGACGCACTCGCCGCCAAAGCGTGGAGACCGATATAAGAATTACCAGCGGAACCAGCGGCATGAGATAGCGCGCCAGCACCGCGCCGCCCACCAGTGAATGTGCCACGGCATGCGTCAGAATCAGCGCCAGGAAAAGTAGCTGGATTGGAATAGCAATGCGCGATCGCGACCGGTCTTCGCCCGGCCCCTTATCATCGTCCGGATGCTCGTCGCTCAATGGCGGCAGCAGCATCGCCGCGGCCATCGCGCCCGTGAGCACCCATAGATTCATGTAGCCCGTGACCTGCCATAGCCGACGCAGCGCCGCGAGGGCAATCCGCAGAGGCACAAAAGTGGTCACCACGTTGTAGCGGAAGAATTCCGGATTGCCGAAGACGTATCCCGTACGCGCGTAGTGATACCCGAACCACAGGGCCAGCGCAACCGCCGGCACTATCAGCAATAGGAGAACTTGCTTTCGAAGGGGCACGGCTTCGGCCGTGCCGTTCAGGCCCAACGCCTGACCGGCTTTAGCCGCTGAGGGTCGCCCTTTCCAAATTTCCCACGCAAACAAGACCGCCGGAAACAGAATCGCGGTCTCCTTCGCCAACACGGCCAGCGAAAATGCCACCACCGCCCACCTGCGACCCTCGAGATACA
>JBKKBM010000278.1:0-6436 GCA_046714215.1 Terriglobales bacterium
AGGCGGTGATAGGCCATGCCGATGCCCAGGCTGCCCGCCACCCACCACAAGAACATGGCGAGGAAGAGCGCCGGCCAGCTAAAGAAGAAGATGGACGCGACCGCGCCCACATGGAAAAGCACCATGAAGATCGTCGTGACCCAATTGACGCCTTGCGACGCCTTCTTGCCATACATTTGCGTTTCCATTTGCCCGGAAGCCCCTTGAAGAAATGAACTCTTTGCTTACTCTTCTAGGCTAACAAGGATGGGGAGGGGCGTTTGTAATAGTTGTGTAATAGTGCTGGTCTTGGCTTTTAGCGGTTGGCTCTTAGCTCTTGGCTCTTTGCAAAAGCAACGGCAAAGTCCAACGCGGAGGAAGCGGAAGACGGTGAAAGGCAAGTGCAGAACCAAGGGCAAGAGCAACATCCACCACGGAAGCACGGAGACACGGAAAAAGCGAAGGCGGGTAAAAGGCAGATCGAAGGCGCTATGGGCCTTTCTACCATCCGTCCCAGTTCTCTTTACGCATATCTCTGCATGCTCTACAATTCGCACCTCATTACGCAGTGACGGAATATGCAGCGACCGGAGCATCCCCAATGAGCATCTCCCGACGCACCTTCATCGAACTTTCCAGCGCGGCCGCGATGGCCGCCTTCGCCGATGAGCTTTTCGGACGGCCCCAACTTTGGGCGCAGGCTTCTACTACCGGCGCCAGCGGCGGCAAGCCATCGGCGGCGCTGATCGCGCTGGCCGAAGTGGCCCTGAGCGCGGCGAAGAAAGCGGGCGCAAGTTATGCGGACATCCGCATCAACCGCTATCGCGACCAGTTCACCGCACTACGCTCTTCCCCGGACATCACCACCGGCAAAGTGAATAACGTGCCCAACGTGGGCGAGCAGCAATCTTTTGGATTTGGCGTGCGGGTGATCGCCAATGGGACGTGGGGATTTGCTTCGAGCCCCATCGTGACCAAGGAAGAGATCGCCAAAGTGGCGGCCCAGGCCGTGGCGGTGGCCAAGGCGAACTCCGCGCTGCAGCGCTCGCCGGTGCGCCTGGCGCCGAACAAGACCTACGTGGACGTCTATCAGACGCCCTTCAAAAAGAATCCTTTTGACGTGCCCATTCCGGAGAAGCTGGCGCTGCTGGAGAAGGTGACGGCGGAGATCCGCTCGGTGCCAAAGGTGTTTGCCGCGACGGCCGTGGTCAACATCCATGCGGAAGACAAGTTCTTCGCGTCGTCGGAGGGCTCGCGCATTCAGCAATACATTGTGCAAACGGTAGGCAATATGTCTGCCCAGGCACGCGACGTGCAGACGCGCATCTCGCGCACGCGCAATTATTCGCCGCCGCCGGAGACAGGCGGCTGGGAGTTGATCGAAAAGGCTGACCTGTTCGCCCATGGCAAGCGCATCGGTGAAGAGGTGGTGGAACATCTCACGGCGGCGCCGGTGACCGCAGGCAAGAAAGACCTGGTGCTGATGCCGAACCATCTGGCGCTGACCATCCACGAAAGCATTGGACACTCCACGGAACTGGACCGCGCCATCGGCTATGAAGCCAACTTTGCCGGCACCAGCTTCCTCACGCTGGACAAGCTGGGCAAGTATCGCGTGGGTAGCGACCTGATGAACATCGTGGGCGACCGCACGTTGCCGGGCGCGATGTCAACCATCGGTTATGACGACGACGGGGTAAAGACGACAAGCTTCCCAATCATCAATAAAGGGATCTTCGTGGGCTATCAGACCATCCGCGACCAGGCGCACATCGTGAAGGAAACAGCGTCGCGCGGCTGCTGCAATGCGGATTCGTGGGACAGTATTCCCTTCCAGCGTATGCCCAACGTCTGGCTGAAGCCGAGTGACAAACCGATGTCACTCGATGAACTCATCAGCGGCGTGGACGATGGCGTGCTCATCGACGGGCGCGGTTCGTACTCGATCGATCAGCAGCGCTATAACTTCCAGTTCGGCGGCGACGCGTTCTGGGAGATCAAGGGCGGCAAGAAGGGCAAGATGATCAGCCGCGTGGCCTACCAGTCGCGCACCGACGACTTCTGGCAGAAGCTGGACGGCATTTGCGATCAGCGCTTCTGGATCAATCAGGGCCTGAACAGCGACGGCAAAGGCCAACCACAACAGATCAACGCCATGAGCCACGGCTGCGCGCCTTCGCGCTTCCGCGGCGTGAACGTTCTGCAGACTGATTAAGGCTTACAGGTATCAGGGCGCGCCTTCAAGCGCGCCGTCAGACTTTGAAGCAATCGGGCTTTAGGCCCTGAGGTCACAAAGATGATACTGACGAAAGACGAATCCAAGCGCCTCATCGACAAAGTCCTCTCCTTCAGCAAGGCGCAGGACTGCGAAGTAAGCGTGGGTGGCGATGAGAACGTGCAGACGCGCTTCGCCAACAACAGCATCACCACAAGCGGCCGCCACAACAGCGTTTCCGTCTCCATCAGCGTGACCGACAAGGAAAAGCGGAGCGGATCGACGTCGCTGAGTGAAGTTTCTGATGAAGCCCTGCGCGCGGCGGTGGCCAAGGCCGAAGAATTGGCGTCGCTCTCGCCGCCGGACGGAGAATACATCGAGCCGCTGGGTCCGCAGCAGTATCCGGAGATCGCGAGCTTTGACGCGGCGACGGCGAAGGCCGACCATGCCAGCCTGATTCCGGGCGTGAAGTCAGCCGTGGCGGCGGCAGAAACGAAGAAGCTGCAGGCGTCCGGCTTCTATACGTTGAACGCCGTCTCGCGGTCGTTCGGGAACAATAAAGGCAACTTCGGATATGGCACACGCACCACCGCGGACCTCTCCGTAACGGCGCGTACGGCGGATGGCACTGGCTCCGGGTGGGCCACGGCGGAGAGCAACAAGCTGAGCGACATCCGCCATGCGGACTTGGCGCGTATAGCGGCGGAGAAGGGCGTGCTCTCGCAGAATCCGCGCAAGCTGGAAGCGGGCAAATATACGGTGGTGCTGGAATCGGCGGCGGTGCGCGACCTGGTTCCGCTGATCGCCGGCGCCTTCAATGCGCGCAACGCGGAAGAAGGACGCTCTTTCTTCTCCAAACGCGGGGGCGGAACGCGGTTGGGCGAGAAACTTTTCTCAGACAAAGTTACGGTACGCTCTGATCCCTTCGACCCGCGTAACCCCGGGCTTCCCTGGGGTGGAGGCGGCGGCTTCGGCGGTGGTGGTGGATTCGGTGGAGGGGGAGCCAGCAGCCTGCCCGCCGCGAAGATGACGTGGATTGAGAAAGGCATGGTCAAGAATCTTTCCTACAGTCGTTACTGGGCGCAAAAGAAGAATGTGGCGCCGACTACGGGACTAGGTTCGCTCATCCTGGAAGGTGAAGACCATTCGCTGGAAGACCTGATCAAGTCCACGGCGAAGGGATTGCTGGTGACGCGTTTCTGGTATATCCGCTTTGTGAATCCGCAGACGTTGCAGTACACGGGGCTGACGCGCGACGGCGTGTTCATGATCGAGAACGGCAAGGTCGCGTATCCGGTGAATAATTTCCGCTGGAATGAAAGCCCGGCAAACCTGCTGGCGAATGTGGAGATGATGAGTCGTCCGGAGCGGGCGAATGGCATGTTGCTGCCGGCGATGAAGATCAAGGACTTCAACATGAGCAGCATCTCGGACGCGGTGTAAAGGACCTTTGGCTTCGACCCGGCCCGCCGTATTGGTTTACGGCGGGTCTTAATTTTTTGGCAGTTTCTACCTGGTGCCGGGGCATTTCTTCTGAGTACGCCGGTACATGTCCCCAGTGGATTACCCTTTCTTTTCAATCTTTTACGCGGTTGTAGCTTTGGCGCGTGCCTTGCACCTATCTCCGGTGTAGTCAGCTTCTAAGTTCTCAGGAGGTAATCGCATGAAGCGCCACATGCTTACGCTATTCGTCGCCGTCTTGTTCGTCACGACATTGGCGACGGCCAAAGAAAACCGTTATTACCAGACCGGCTTGCTCTCTGAGATGAATGCCACCGAGTGCGGCTATCACGAGAAGAGTGGCAAGGGATTCGTGGGCGCGCTGATCGGCACCGACTCGTCGAATAAAGACATCCGCCAGACCTTGTGCCAGGAATACGTGCTGAAGTCAGAGAAGGTGAACTACCGCATCCGTCCGCGCAAAGAAAAGAAGGCGGAGCTGCTGCCTATCGGCGAGCGCATCGAGTTTCGCATCAAGAAAGACAAGATGCTGCTGCGCATCGGCGATGGCGATAAGGAGATCGAGTACAACGTGGTCTCCATGGTCGCAGTGGAGATCAATGATTCAAGGGCTCCGCAGCGTGCCGCTGCTTCGCCCTCGCACTAGGCTCGCGCTGTACGGCGCTCGCTCTGCGCTCACCCGTGTTCTCCAAGTAAGACGCGCAGGCCGAAAGGCCTGCGCGTTGTGTTTTTAGTCAGCTATCGCCACATGGCCAGGATGACGCCCATCACTACGAAGCAGACCAATTGGTATCCGGTATCGATGAACCACAGTTTCAGCGGTTTATTACCGAAGAGGGTGTTGGTGAACTGCACGGTGGAAACGAAGCCGGCCCAGATCGCGATGGCAAACATCATGGCCCGCTGCAAGTCGCCCACTTCGAGCCGCACAAACAGCTTGCCCAATACAAAGGCCGCGATCAGGCTGGCAATGAAGGCCAGGGTGTAGAGTTTCGCGGCGCCCTTCTGCATTTCCGCGATCTTAGCTTTGTCGTCGGGGTCCATGCCCATGGCGACCATCCACGGGCGGGCGAACAACAGCGGTGAATACCACAGCCCGCCAATGACCATAGTGGCCACCGCGGCGGCGAGGACAGCGAGAAGATTGACACCCAGGAAGTGCATCATCGGACGTGCCTCCGCACAACTTTGAGTTTGTTTGGACTGATGGCGGCTATCGTAGACCGTTTCGGGCGGATCGCGGCAAGAGTTTTCAGGATTGTGACGGCACGGCCTCCGCCATGATGGAGAGCATGGAGAAGGCGTGTTCGGCCAGCGCGCGATCACCCTTAATGGTCGATGCGGAGATGGCTTGCGCGCGGGGAATGCCCTTGGTAACGACGCGCCAGGCAATGTCGTCGGGGATTGTCACTTCGGCGGTAGCTTCGCGCAGAGTTTCGCTCATTTTCCACTTGTTCGCAGCGCGCTGGATGGACCATGCACCGCCGGCATCGCCGGAGACCTTCACGCGAACGATGGCGTCTGCGGAAGCCGCGACGTCGCGATAGTGATGGGGGAGCGCCTGCATGAAGGTGTCGAGCACGGGAGAGTAAAGTTCGCGGGTAGTGATCTTGTCCGGACCCTGGTCTCGGCCAGTGGCGAGGCGGATCTGCTGCTGATGATGCCAGCGCTCGGTATATTCGCGCGCAATGTCGAACCAGTTCTCGGACTGCCGCTCTCCTGCCCACGCTACGGCAAACGGAGCAGGCGCGGCGAGGTCGAGCGACTGAAAGTGCGTGAAGACCCTTGCCGAGCTGTACTCAAGTTGGTCGATGAGGATTGCCGGACTTACGCGGCGCATGGCGGTGACCCACTCGGCGTTGAGTCGGTTCAGGTAGGCGACTAGTTCCTGATAAGACTTTATCTTGGTGGCAGGCGTCTCCCCATAGAAGCCGTCACGCGCCATGGAAAGGCGGCGAAGACCACTGTCAAGCAGATGCGCGGTGATATCTTTGACGGTCCATTGCGAACAAAGGGTCGGCTTGGCCCAGTCTTCCGCCGACAACGAGCGCAGCAAGGCGATCAAGCGGCGGTCGAGTTCAGGAAAAAGCGGGCGCAGGTCGGGCTTGGCCGATGATTGCGATGTGGCTGGCATCGCAGCGATTTTAACGTGTCTATTCATCCTAGGAAAAAGAAAAGGCAGCGCCGAAGCGCTGCCCTTTCAGAAGCAAGAACCGTTAGTCTTTTACGCCGTCCATGAACGCCCGCAGCTTGCGTGAGCGCGAAGGATGCCGCAATTTACGCAGCGCCTTGGCTTCGATCTGGCGAATACGCTCGCGGGTCACGGTAAAGCTCTGACCCACTTCTTCGAGCGTGTGCTCAGAGCCGTCTTCCAAGCCGAAGCGCATCTTGATGACCTTCTCTTCGCGCGCAGTGAGCGTTCGAAGAACGTGGGCGGTCTGCTCCTTGAGGTTGACGTTGATGACCGCTTCCGCGGGTGAAACCACGCCGCGGTCTTCGATGAAGTCTCCCAAATGGGAATCTTCCTCTTCACCGATGGGCGTCTCCAGCGAAATGGGCTCCTGCGCGATCTTCAAGACCTTGCGGACTTTCGCCACCGGGATGTCCATGCGCTTGGCGATCTCTTCTGACGTAGGTTCGCGCCCCAGCTCCTGCACCAGTTGGCGCGAGGTGCGGATGAGCTTGTTGATGGTCTCGATCATGTGCACCGGGATGCGGATGGTGCGGGCCTGGTCGGCGATGGCGCGGGTGATGGCCTGGCGGATCCACCACGTGGCGTAG
>JBKKBM010000279.1:0-23538 GCA_046714215.1 Terriglobales bacterium
GAGAACGGCCCCACCAGGCTCCAATACAGCCGGAACTTGATCTCAGCCTCGCGGCCATAACAGAAAATGCGCGTCTGCGTACACAGCTTGGTCGTCTGCGGAGTGATTGAGTGCAAGGAAAGATTCCAGGCGGCCTTCGCGTAACCCTCGGTGTGAAACTGCGCGAACTCCGCTGCCAATGCCAGGGTCACCAACTCCGCCCGCGGTAGCCAGAAGCGTCCGGCGATGCCAAACACGATCTCCCGTTCCGGTACTGTCGCCAACTCTACAAAGCTGCTTCGCTTGAGCTCGGAGAGCAGGGAAGCGTCCGGCGCCCGCGGTGGCAGCGGCTTGCCCAAGCTGCGGATCCGCAGCAGCGCCCGCACGATCGCCGAATCCGCGAAGCTGGCCGCGCACAGCGCCCGATACGTAGTCGCCACGTCGGCCTCCACCAGCGTCTGGTGCGCGCTGCGCACGTGATAATCCGGCAGAAAGTCGTCCAGCCGCTGTCGGACTTCCATCACTGCACCAGCTCCGCCGTGCGCAGAAAATCGTAATTGCCGGAGGGCGTGAGCACTACATTCTTGACCCGCCGCGAATGGACTACCACATTGTCCAGATAATAAAGATTGATGTACGGCAGGTCCTCCGCCACGATCTTCTGCAACTCGCGATAGATCTCCCGCCGCTTCCCTTGGTCCATTTCCACGCGGCCGCGGTCGATGAGCGCATCCACCGCCGGATTCACGTAATAGCCCCGGTTCGCCCGCTTCGGCGGAAAACTGCTCGAATGGAACACATGTTCGAAGATGTCCGGGTCTTCATTCCCGCCGATCCAGCGCAGCGAGTAAAGTTGGAACGCGCCCTTCACCACGTCGGAATAGAAAGTCGCAAACTCAAAGCTACGGATATCGAGCGCGATACCCACATCGCGCAGCTCTTGCTGCAGTACCGCCGCCAGCAGCCGTGTGGTCTCCTCCGTCGAAGTCTTCATCGTCAGGCGAAAGCGCACGCCATCTTTCTTGGCATAGCCCGCCGCGTCGAGGATCTGATTCGCCTTGGCCGGATCATGCTCGTACGTGCGCACATCCGTCGCGAACGCCCAATGCAGCGGCGGCAATATCGCCGGCGCCGGCTTGGCCAGATCGCGCCATAGATAATGAATGATCTTCTGCCGATTGATGGCATACGCCAACGCCTGGCGCACCCGCACGTCTTTCAAGATCGGGTCGCGCAGATTGAATGCCAGGTAGTTGTACACCGTGCCCGGCCTGGTCTGGATCACCAGTTGCGGCTCTTTGCGCAGCGCCATCACCATGTCCGCGCTCAGCGCGTTGATGGCTAGGTCGACGGACCCTTTGCGCAACTCCAGCGCCCGCGTAGTCACGTCCGGCACCACCGCGAAGCGCACTTTCGCGATGTGCGGCTTGTCGCCCCAATAGTCATCGTTGCGCTCGATGACCACTTCGCTGTCCTGGATGGAGCGCACGAACTTGAACGGCCCGCTGCCCACGATGGCGCGATTGAAATCCTTGTCGCTCCCGTAGGGCACGATGGCGATGGCTCCGTCGCTCACATTCCATAGCAGCGTCGCGAACGGCTCCTTCATGCGGAAGATCACCGTCCACGGATCGGGCGCTTCAATCTCCTTCACCAGCTTGAACGTGCTCGCCTTCGCGGAGATTACCGAGCCGTTGAGGATGGAGTCGAACGTCCACTTCACGTCTTTCGACGTCAGCGCCGCGCCATTATGAAAGAGGACATCTTTTCGCAGATGGAAGATGTAAGTGAGCGCGTCGGGCGTCTCCCAGCGCTCGGCCAGCCACGGCTTCAGGGTGAAGTCATCATTGCGCTTCACCAGGGAGTCGAAAAGCAGCTTGTAGATGCGCTCGGATTGTGCATCCGTCCCTACCCTAGGATCCAGGTTCGCCGGACTGCTCTCGATGATCATCACCAGCGTGTCGGCTGGGAGCGCGCGGTGGCAAGAAAGCACGAACAGGCAGGCGCACAGGCAAACGCAAAATAAGAGCGCGGCGGAGACGATGCGCCTAGGCATAAGAGATCTTGCCCAGAATAACAGCCTTCTTCGCGCCCGTAGCCGCTGGCACATTCCCCGGTTGACGGTTCCAGGTCAGGTACGCCAGCACCGCGAACGCGATGGCTTCCTTCGCTTCCGGCGGCACGCCAAACTTGACGGAGTCGAGCAACGTCAGCCCCCAGGGCCTCAACTCCTCCGCCAGCAGCTTCATCATCGTCGGATTTTGGCTGCCCCCGCCTGCGACCACAAAATCTTTATAGCTACCGTCGTTGGTTTGCAAAACAAAAGCCTGCACCGATTCCACGATCGACCGCACCGTAATCACCGTCGCCGTCGCGATCACATCTTCCTTGCGTGCCCGGCCGCACCGCCGCAAGAATCGCTGTACGTATTCCGCGCCAAATTCCTCCCGCCCCGCCGTCTTCGGCGGCTTCTTCTTGAAGTAAGGATTACGCAGCAACTCCGACACAATGTTGTCCAAGGGCTTGCCCATCGACGCCACGTGTCCGTCCTTGTCATAGCGCTTCCCATAGAGCTTTTCCATACAGGCATCGATCACCATATTGCCCGGCCCGGTGTCGAACGCGATCAAGTCGTCGAGCTTTGCCCCGGCGGGCACCGCGGTCAGGTTCCCAATGCCGCCGATATTCTGCAGGATCCTCCCCCGTGTGCGATGCCGATAGACGATGTAGTCGAGCATTGGCACCAATGGTGCCCCTTTGCCACCCGCCGCCATGTCCGCCGGACGGAAATCAGACACCACCGGTACGCCCGTTCGCTGCGCCACTACCGCGCCCTCCCCCGTCTGCCAAGTGACGGCTACCGGTGTGCCCAGAAACGCTGCCGCTTCGCCCTGGTGATAGATCGTCTGCCCGTGACAGCCGATGAGTTCCAGCTTCTGGATGCCATGCCTTTTCTTCGTCGCCAGCACCGCGTCGGCATACAGTCGTCCCAGTAGAAAGTTGAGACGGGAAAGATCAGCGACACTCGCCTTCGGTGCATTCATCGCTGCCAACACCGCCTTGCGCACCGCCGCGGGAAACTCAAATTGCGCTTCCGCCAGCAACGCGAAGCGGATCGCCGTCCCGCGCCCCAGCACCCGCGCGATGGCCACATTAATGCCATCCGCCGACGTCCCGCTCATCACTCCGGCAACGATCATGCCTGCACTCCAGTTTTTTTCAGTTGCGTGCGGAAGCTATCCAACTGCTTGCGCAGACGCACGATCGTCGCCTGCGTCGGACGCTTCGCCACCCGCTTCAACTCGCGCGAGCGCCTTTTCATCGCGAGGATGCGGTCCGAGGCCGTTTTCACCAGCCGCGCAAACTTCTTATCCCGCTCTGCCTCGCGCACCACCGCTTCATAGGTCGCGATCACGAATTCTTCCTTGCGGCACACCAGAAACATGTCCGCGCCCCTGCGCAAGCACTCGAGTGCAGCATTTTCGATCGACCCCACCGCCAACACGCCACCCATTTCCAGATCGTCGGCCATCACCAGCCCGCGATAGCCTACCTTGCGTCGCAGGATGTCCTTCATCCATTTGCTCGAAAGCGATGCCGGCGTGCCATCGCCCGTCACCGCCGGATACGCGCAATGCGCCACCATCACAAATGGAAACTGCCGATGCAACTTGCGATAGGGAAGCAAGTCTTCCTGCCACAGCGTTTTAAAACTCTTGTAGATCGTCGGCAGTGAAAAATGCGTGTCCAAGTCGGCTTCGCCCAACCCGGGAAAATGTTTCCCGCAGCCGAGCACCCCGGACGACTTCAACCCACGCAAAAATTCGCGCACATAAATGATGGTTTCCTCCGCATCAGCCGACGCGGTGCGCGTTCCCATCACCTTACGTGATTGCTCGTACCCTAGATCAGACACTGGTGCAAAATCCGTGTTGAAGCCGAGCGACCTTGCTTCATCGCCCAGGATCTTTCCGTGACGCTGGAACATCGCGCGCGATCTCGTAGAAGCTACCAGCGCCTGCGATGGGGCCGGACCTATTAACTCGCGGAAGCGGTCCACCAGCCCGCCTTCGAGGTCTATACACGTGAACATCGGGACCGGTGTGGACCTGCGCCCAACCGCCAGCAAGTCATAGCATTGCTCCGCGCTCTTGATATTCCGTGCGAACAGGATCAGCCCGCCTGGCTGCAGCCGCATGAGTGTTTTGATGTTTTCACCGTCAGGTTCCGGCCCTTCCACGCCCATGATGATGAGTTGCGCTACCTGCTGCCGTAGGTCGAGCTGTGATTTCTTCATGTACCTTCCTGGGCCTGTGGATGATGTTCGCTTCGGACTAATCAACTTGTTTCTTGAGATCGTGCAGCAGATTCAAAGCTTCGAGCGGCGTCAGGCGATCCAGATCCGCTTCCTTCAGGCGATCGATGATGCGCTGAGATAGCGGCGTAAAGATAGTCAACTGCGCCGGAGTGCCCGCGCCGTCTTCTGCTAGGTGCTCAGTGACTTTCTGCTCCGCCTGCTCATGCTCCACCAGCACTTCACGTGCGCGCGCGATCACTTCCAGAGGTAGCCCCGCCAGTTTCGCTACTTCAATGCCGTAGCTGCGGTCCGCTGCACCGGCTTCGACCTTGCGCAGAAACACGATGCCGCCCGCGCTCTCCCGCACCGAAACGTGGAAGTTCTTCACTCCGGGCAGCAACTGCGCCAGTTCCGTCAGCTCGTGATAATGCGTGGCAAAGAGCGTTTTCGCGCGCGTCCGCGCGTGAATGTACTCGATCGCCGCCCATGCTAACGACAACCCGTCATACGTTGCCGTGCCGCGTCCCATCTCGTCCAGCAGCACTAACGACCGCGCCGTCGCCGAATTGAGGATCGCCGCCGTCTCCGTCATCTCCACCATAAAGGTGGAGCGTCCACGCGCGAGGTTGTCGGTCGCGCCAATGCGGGTGAAGATGCGGTCAAACAGCGGCAGCCGCGCCTGGCGCGCCGGCACGAACGACCCTATCTGAGCCAGGATCGCGACCAGCGCTGTTTGCCGCAGATACGTGGACTTACCGCCCATGTTCGGCCCGGTGAGGATCAGCACCGTGTGGCTGGCCGCATTCATATAAAGGTCGTTAGGGACGAACCGCTCGGCACTTTGCATCACTTCCTGGCACTCGATGACCGGATGCCGGCCCTCGAGCACTTCCATCTCGCCACTGTCATCGAACTTCGGACGCGTGTAATCGCGCACTACCGCCAACTGGGCCAGCGCGGCCAGTACATCCACCTCTGCCACCGCCAGCGACGTCTGCCGTATCCGCTTCGCCTCCGCCGCGATCGACGTACGCAACTCCGCGAACAGCCGCCGCTCGATCTCGACGATCTTCTCCTGCGCGTCCAGCACCTTGGCTTCGTACTCTTTCAGCTCCGGCGTGGTGAAGCGCTCCGCATTTACCAACGTCTGCTTGCGGTCGTAGTCAGGGGGCGCCAGGTGCAGGTTGGCTTTGGATATTTCAATGTAATACCCAAAGATGGAATTGAATTTCACCTTCAACGACCCAATGCCCGTCCGCTGCCGCTCTCGCTCTTCAATCTGCGCGATGTACTGCTTGCTGTTGTGGCTGAGGTCGCGCAACGCGTCCAGTTCAGCGTCCACTCCGGACCCAATCACGCCGCCCTCTGCCAGCGATATCGGCGGCTCCGCGATGACGGTCTGCTCAATGCGTCTGCGGACGTCCGCCAGGTCATCCAGGCTGCCATGCAGTTCGCGATAGCGCGACACGTTGAATCTTTCCACCGCGGCTTTTGCCCCTGGCAGGCGACGCAGCGACACGGCCAGCGCCAGCAGATCCCGCGGGTTCGCCGATTCCAGCGTCACCCGGCTCAGCAGCCGCTCCAGGTCGAGGATGCCGTCCAGTGCCTTGCGCAATTCCTCGCGCGCCATCAGATCGCGCACGCCTGCTTCAACCGCATCCAAACGCGCCTGAATCTGCGTCAAGTCGATTGCCGGACGCAATATCCACGAGCGAAGCAGACGCTTGCCCATCGGCGTCAGTGTCTGGTCGATCGCGGCAAACAGCGTGACCTCTTTGCCGGCGCCGGCAAAGATCGGCTCCACCAGTTCGAGGTTGCGTACCGTCACTGCGTCCAGGATCAGGCAATCTTGGCGATCGTAGAAGCCGATCCGGTCAATGTGCTCGAGCGTGCCTTTCTGCGTGGCCCGCACATAATGCAGGATGGCGCCCGCCGCGGCCGCGGCCGCAGGCCGTCCCGCCAAGCCAAATCCCTCAAGCGACAACACCCCAAACTGGTTCTCGACCAGCGGGATGGCATAGTCCGGCGCAAACGCCCAATCTTCCAGCGGCGTCTCCGTGAACGGCGGCTTCTCTCCCATCTCCGCGCGCTGCGCGCTGCGGTCGAACAGCGGCAGGGTAGAAGGGAAGAGCACCTCGCGCGGACGCAACTGCTGCAACTCTTCCAGGATGCGCTGCTCCGCATCCTCGCCGGCAAACTGCGTGGCGCGGAACTCGCCCGTCGAAAGATCCAGCACCGCTAGCCCGCAGACGTTGTCCGTCCGCGCCAGTGCTGCCAGGTAATTGTTTTCTTCTGACGCCATCTGCGCATCGAGCGCCGTCCCCGGCGTCACCACTCGAGTTACTTCGCGACGCACAATGGTCTTAGTCGCCTTCGGGTCTTCCATCTGCTCGCAGATCGCCACTTTGAATCCTTTGCGCAACAGCTTGGCCAGGTAACCTTCCGCGGCATGGTAGGGAACCCCGCACATCGGCACCGCTTGGTCTTTCTCCTTGTTGCGCGAGGTCAGCGTGATCTGCAACTCGCGCGCGGCGACCACCGCATCGTCATAGAAGAGTTCGTAGAAGTCTCCCAGCCGGAAGAACAGCAGCGCGTTGGGATGTTGCTTCTTGATGGCGGAATACTGCCGCATCAACGGCGTGGAAGGTTCATTGGCGGGGTGAGTGGTCATGACTGAGTAGACATGGGCCAAATCTGCATCTGGCTGGGCGCGCGCGGATCAAACGGAAGGCGTTTTTCCGATTTTTGCGGATTATAGCAAACCGCCTTTCGCTGGAAGACGCGCATCCCGATTGTATAATCGACTCGCGCGCCCCGCTGGCGTTGCTGCGCGCTACGCTTACATGCCCCATTTCTGGCTCACCATCGCCATTGTCCTCTATGGCTGCGGACTGCTCTATTCGTGGCTCACCCTGCATGGCCGCCGCGAGCGCCTGGAACGGGTGGTCATAGCGCTGGTCCGCATCGGCGCGCTCTTTCATTTTGTCGCTCTTGCGGAATCCGTCTGGAACACCCGCCAACTCTCTTCGCTCATGGTGCAGCGGGCGGAATCGTTCCTCGCTTTCTTCTTGATGGTCTTGTTCTTCTTCGTCTACTGGCGTTACAAGACTTTCTCCCACGGTATCTTTGTTTTTCCGCTCGTCTTTGTGCTCACGCTGTTCACCGTGCTCGGCCGAAATCCCATCGAGTTTCCATCCCCCATCCTGCGCAGCGGATGGATCTTCGCCCACATCGCGCTCATCCTCGCCGGCTATGCCGCGCTCTTCTTCAGCTTTTCCTCCAGCCTGCTTTATCTGGCGCAGGAGCGCAGCCTCAAGTCGCATGCCGTCGGAGGCCTCGCCGCCCGCCTGCCCGCCTTGCAGGTCATCGACGACATCGGCTTCCGCTCCCTCCTGCTCGGCTTTCCCTGCATGACGCTCGGCCTCATCGCCGGCGCCGTCATCGCTGAATCCAGTTACGGTCCCACGTTCTTGCGCGACCCTAAGATCGTTCTCTCGCTCATTATGTGGACGGTCTACCTCATCTTGCTCTTCAGCCGCTGGACCGTCGGTTGGCGCGGTCGCCGCGCCGCCATACTCTCTACCGTGGCCTTCACTGCGGCCACGTTGGCCTGGGCCGCCAATTACATCAACGCCGTCCCTGGGGTCACGCGATGATGTATTACTCCCTCCTCGGCGTAAATCATAAGACCGCTCCGGTGGAAGTCCGCGAGCGCCTCGCTATTTCTGACTCCCGCCTTCCCGACGCCATGCGCCTGCTGCTGCAGAGTCCCGGCGTGAGTGAAGCCATCATCTTTTCCACTTGTAACCGCGTGGAGTTACTCGCGCGTTCGCCGCAGGCCGCGCCTGACCTGCGTCCTTTTCTGCAAAGTTTTTTCGGCATCAACGGCGCTCAACTCTCGCCCTACCTGTACGAGTATCGCGATCAAGACGCCATCCGCCACCTCTTCCGCGTCGCCTCCAGCCTCGACTCCATGGTCGTGGGCGAGCCCCAGATCCTCGGACAAGTCAAAGAGGCCTACGCCGTCGCCCGCACCGTAGGCGCGGTCCACTCGCAGCTTGATCACCTCATGACCCGCGCCTTTGCCGTCGCCAAGCGCGTCCGCACCGAGACCATGGTCGGCAACTCCGCCGTCTCCGTCGCGTCGGTGGCGGTGGAGTTGGCCAAAAAGATATTCGGATCGCTGGAAGGCAAGAACGTCTACTTGGTGGGCGCCGGCAAAATGAGCGACCTGGCCGCGCGCCATCTCCTCGCGCATGGCGCCGGCGCCATCTTCGTCGCCAATCGCACGCATGACCGCGCCGTCGCTCTGGCCCAGAAGTTCAACGGGAAAGCTCTGCTCTTCGAACAGCTCTATGACACGGCTGCTGAAGCCGACATCATCATCACCTCCACCGGCTCGCCCATGCCTATCTTCCGCCGCGAACACGGCGAACTCTTTCAGCAGAGGCGCAAGAACAAGCCGATGTTCTTCATCGACATCGCCGTGCCTCGCGACGTTGACGCGGAGATGAATAAGGTGGACGGCATCTTTGTCTATGACATCGACGATCTCCAGTCGGTGATCGCCGGCCACGTCTCTTCCCGCCAGGGCGAAGCCGCCCGCGCTGAAGCCATCGTCGAAGCTGAGGTCCTCCGCTTTGAAGAGCGTATGACTTCGCTCGATGTGGTGCCCATGATCGTTTCTCTTCAGGACCACCTCGAGAACATCCGCCAGGCGGAGATCGACAAGGTCCGCGGACGCCTCGGCCCCCTCACTGCCGAGCAGGAACTCGCGGTCGAGGCCCTCAGCAAGGGCATCGTCAACAAGGTCCTGCATACGCCCATCACCGCGCTGAAGGCCGCCGCCCGCGACGCGC
Organism: Terriglobales bacterium; assembly: GCA_046714215.1. Lineage (GTDB taxonomy): Bacteria > Acidobacteriota > Terriglobia > Terriglobales > Acidobacteriaceae > DATLCI01. The sequence continues at coordinate 9,136 of JBKKBM010000279.1, forward strand.
AGAGCGCCAAAGGGAAGACCGGCGACGCCGGCACGCTCATCGAACTCGTTCGCCGTATCTTCAATCTGCAACGGGAAGCGGAACAAGCCCAAGCTGACCAGAATGACAAATCGGGCCGTAACGAAGAGGCTGACCGGGGCGAAAAGTCTGACCGAAACGAAAAGACCGGCGATGAGAAAACCGGCAAGGCACGCTGATGGCCCACCTTCGCATCGGTTCGCGCGGCTCCAAACTGGCCCTCTGGCAGGCCCACCATGTAGCGGCGCTGCTGAAGACCGCCGGACACTCCACCGCGATCGAAATCATCAAGACCACCGGCGACAAGATCACCGAAGTGGCGCTTTCCCAGGTCGGCACCAAGGGAATGTTCACCAAGGAGATTGAGGAGGCGCTGCTCGACCGCCGCATTGATCTCGCCGTCCACAGCCTCAAAGACCTGCCCACGGAAGTCGACCCGGCCTTCACGCTAGGCGCCATTCTCGAAAGGGAAGACCCGCGCGACGCTTTCGTCTCTCTCCGCCATCACCGCCTCGCAGATTTACCGGAGCACGCGGCGGTGGGTACCAGTAGCTTGCGGCGACAGGCCCAGTTGCGCACCCTGCGCCGCGATCTGCGTCTCTCCACCTTGCGCGGCAATGTTGATACCCGCCTGAGAAAACTCGAAGACGGCGACGTCGACGCCATGATCCTGGCCGCCGCCGGCCTACACCGCCTCGGCCTCGAAGCCTACATCCGCGAATACTTTTCGCCGGAGGTTATGTGTCCGGCCGCTGGGCAAGGCGCGCTCGCCATCGAGACCCGCGCCGGCGATGAGACAACCGCACTTTGCGTCGCGCCTCTCGACCACTCGGCCACGCGCATCGCCACCACCTGTGAGCGGACACTACTCCAAGGGTTGGGCGGAGGCTGCCAAGTCCCCATCGGCGCACTCGCCCAAGTCTCAGATGATCACATCACCCTGCGCGCCCTCGTCGCCCGCCCCGATGGCAGTGAGACGCTTCGCCAATCGCAGACCGGCAACGACGCCCAGACTCTCGGCCGCTCGGTAGCTCATGCGCTGTTGGAAAAAGGCGCACAAAAAATCCTCGACGACGTGTATAGCTCCGGCGCCGCCCTCCCGGAAATACCATGACCGATCATGAAGTAGATAGGACCAACCTCGACCCCACATCCCCACCGCTCGCCGGCAAACGCATCGTCATCACCCGCGCGCATCACCAGGCCGCACCCTTGGCCCGCGAACTCGAAGCCCTGGGCGCTACCGTCATCTCCATCCCCACCATTGAGATCCGCCCGCCCCAATCCTTTCAGCCGCTCGACAAAGCGCTCTTCAAGATCCAGAAATACGATTGGCTCATCCTCACCAGCGTCAACGGGGTCCACGCCTTGCGCAAACGGCTGGAAAAAGCCGCCATGCCAACGTCGGCGCTGCGGCACATGGGCATCGTCGCCATCGGCCCCGCCACCCGCGACGAGATCACCGCGCTGGGCCTTAACGTAAAACTCATGCCGGAGGAGTATGTCGCCGAATCCGTGGTGCGCGCTTTAGCCAGCCAGGTAAAAGGGAAGTCAGTCCTCTTGGTGAGGGCCAAGGTCGCTCGCGACGTCATTCCCCGCGAACTCCGTGCCGCCGGGGCGGAAGTGGATGTAGCCGAAGCCTACGAGACGGTCTTGCCCGCCAACGCCCATAAACGCCTCCAAGAGCATCTCCAGGAGGGCCGCCTCCAGGCCGACGCCATCACCTTCACTAGTTCATCCACCGTCCGCAACTTCTCCGCGCTGGTGCCCAGCGGTGCCAGCCCCAAGTCAGTCCTCGCGGGGGTGGTGGTCGCATCCATCGGCCCGGTCACGACCGCAACCCTGGCCGAGATAGGACTTAAAGCTGATGTCGAGGCTACGCCCTATACCATTTCGGGAATGGTGTGTGCTCTAGCGAACATTTACCGCATCCCTACCATCTAATTCATCATCAAGCTAAACACTGTGGTTTGTTAAGCTAACAGCCATAAGTGAAAGTAAGGATAGCGGCGATTTGACACCGCCAGTATGCTTAGTCATGCTCTGCCCTCATCCCCCAGGTTAGTTTTTCATCGACGGCAGTTACGAATTCCGAACAGTTGTCGATCCTCCCCAGTCGGCATCGGAAGCCACGCCTTAGCAAAAGATTTACGGAAGCCGGAAAATTGCAAACATGGACCCTATTAGACTAGCGGAGTTCTCGCCGGGAACCATAGCCTTGACCGGGGGCAAAAAACTGCGCGACCTGCGTGAACGTCTTGGGCTCACTTTGCGCGCGGTCGAAGACGCCAGCAACCTTCTGGTCCAGGCCTATGAGAATCCGGAGTTCTCCATCCCCCCCAGCCGCCTCTCGGACATTGAGACCAAAGGGATCCTGCCCAGCATCTATCGTATGCATGCCCTCGCGCTCATCTACCGCACGCGCCGGGAAGAGATCCTGTCCTGGTATGGGATCCCGCATCTCGCGGCGTCGCCAGTCGCCTTGCCCAGCGCCCCTCGCACCCACATCATTGACCATCCCCAACTGAGCAAGGAGAAGATCCACCTCCCCTATCGTCTCGACCCCGCCTTCGACGAACGCAAGACCGTCGATTTCGGCCGCTATGTCCAGCAGTGGGGAAGTGTGCCCATGAAGTTTGTTGAGGAGATGGCTCAGGACCAGTTCATCTATGGCTATATCGGTACCGGCGACTTCACCATGTATCCCATCTTGCCCCCGGGCTCGTTCGTGCAGGTCGATCCCGCCAAGAACCGTGTCCGCAAAGGGCCTTGGCGCTCCGATTACGAACGTCCTATTTATTTCCTGGAGACCCGCGAAGAATATCGCTGTGGCTGGTGCCTGTTGCAGGAGGGCAAGATCATCCTGCAACCCCACCCCATGTCGCCGTGTGAACTCCGCATCATGCGGTTGTCCCAGGAAGCCGAGGTGATCGGCCAAGTAGTCGGCGCGGCTATTCGTCTCGGCGATTTGCTGCCACTTCCGCCTGAGTAAGCGACTCCAGCGTCTGCACCGTCACCTCGAAGTGCCGCGCGCTCCCCCCGCCTTCATTCGTCGGTAGAACGCCGGCTCGCTGCTCCCGCAGCATTTCCAGATATTCCTGTTCACTGCGCTCCTGCTGGCGGGCGCTCGTCCGCAGGTCGGCTAGCAGGTTGGGTAACGGCGTGCGCAGAATACTGAGAAAAACGTCCGTGTGCGCCTTGCCTATCGCGCTCGCGCTCGCCGCCGTCCCGTAGCGCCGTTTCATACCCCAATGATCGTATTCGGACCTCGCCTGGCGCAGCTCTCCCAGATACAACAGCTTCTGCCAATACCCCGGCACTGCTGCCAAAGTCGTCTTTACAAAGTCTTCTAGTGCTGTCTTGATCCGCATACTTCCATTTCACGATTCCGTAAATCGATAACCCGACTCGAATTCTATTTCACTTCGCCTGCATGCCACCAAACTTCTTTTTGCAACTTCGCCCAACGCGAGTTCAAAAAAGGAGTTCCACATGCGTAAATTACGTGTTCTTGCCGCTTTCTGCCTGTTGCTTGCCTCGTCCGCCATCTCCGCTTCCACCATCCCCGCTCCGGTGGACGGAGGAGATCTTCCGCCGGTCTGCTTGCCCAGCGATCCTAACTGCAGACCCTAGTTCACCCCGGGCAACCTAGATGTAGTCGGCTGATTCCCATTTTGGGCTAAAAGCAGCCTGGTATTCAGGTTATCGACTCGTATGCAGGGTTCTTGAGGAACAAAAGTAACTTGTGAAGGCTACGGCTTCGGGGCGATAATACTCGGAGCCGTAACCTCACAAATTGGACACACGACTCATACTCGATTGCGCCTTCGTGGGTGGCATGGTGCTATTGGCCATCACCCTTCGGATGCTCTACGCCCGCAGTCTGCAGAAGCAGTTCCCGTGGTTCGTCCGCTATCTTTGGCTGGTGCTCGGCCGCGCGCCTATTTTGTTCCTCCTGCGCCCTTACCGCACCACTTATTTCTACAGCTACTGGTTTGCGGAAGCCGTCACTGTGGGCCTCAGCCTGCTCGTCATCTTTGAGATTTACCGTCAGGTATTGGCTTCGAGTGGTTTCAACCTGACTCGGTCAACGTTCTTTCTGCTGACTGTGGGCTTGCTGGCATTGGCGGCAGGCAGCGCGTTCTGGCTCGAGACCGCCGATTCACCGGCCATGTTGCGCGCCATCTTCATCCTGTCGCGGACGGTCCGCTTCGTGCAGATCGGTCTGCTCGCCGTCCTCCTTATTGCCACTCTCTTTTTCAACTTCTACTGGCAATCTCTGCCCTTCGGTTTTGCCCTCGGCTACGGCGTGTATGCCACCATCGAATTGGTCGCCACCACGTTTCGCACTTCCTTGGGCCCGTCCGGAGATACGGTCTTTATCATGGCGAAGATATTGAGTTACCAACTCGCCGTCCTGGTCTGGATCTTTTTCATCTGGCGTCACCGTGAAGCGCACGCTTTGCAGAACATGCCCGTGGAGTCTGTCACGGAATGGCTCCGCCCCGTCGAAAGGGTGGCTAAATGACCGGTTTCCTCGTCGTATTCGTTCTCGCGTTGTTCGTGTTGGCGTTCTTCGCCTACGCCACCCGTCGCCACGCCGCCCAAGTACGGTCTCTGGAAGACTTCCGCGCCCGCTGGCAAGCCGTCGACCTCGAAGCCTTCGCCAACCTCATCGACCCCGCCGAAGAACGTTACTTACGCGAACACCTTGCACCCTCGGTATTCCGCCGCCTGCAGCGCCAGCGCCTGCAAGTGGCTCACGAGTACCTCGGACGCGTCGGTCAGAATGCCCAGCTTATGGTCCAGGCCGGTCAGATTGTGCTGCGCCTTAACGCTGGCCCGGAAGCCGAAGCCTTCCGCTTGCGCGTGCGTGAAGCGACTCATCTGCGCGCCATGGTCTTCCAGGCGCAATGCGCGCTCACCGTGCAGTGGGCGGTGCCCGGCTTCAGTGCCCCGCTGGAAAGGGTGCTGCGTGTCTACCGCGACGCTGCCCAGAGCTTTGACATTCCCCACGAGCCGGGCGGCGCCGTCACCATTCACTAGATAGAAGAAGTCAGATATAAGCAGCTAGATCGACTTCACCGGCAGCAGCGTCAAGTCGTCCACCAGTCCTACTTCCTTCTGCAGGAAGGGTTCGGCGTATTTCACCCCGGCCAGCATCCCGTAAAAAGTCGCCATCGCCGCCACCCGGTCGCGGATCTCCGCGTGCGCGGGAAAATCATTCCGCCCCGCCTCTTGGTCCGCGAACTGCGTCTTGTACGCATAGATCGATTCCAGCCGCGCTTCAAACTGTTCCGTGATGTCCACCACGAATGTCGGACGGATGTCGTAATACAGCGTCGCATACACGATCTTGAACGGACGATGCGCCTTCCCCTCCTGCTTCTCCGCCACCGCTAACTTCGACAGCCCCGCCAGAAAACACGCCTCATAGCCCAACGTCGAGCAAGTGTAATGGTCCGGATGCCGCCCCTTCCAGTAGGGAAGTATCACCACTCGCGGCCGCCGCTCGCGGATCACTCGCGCCACCTTCAACCGGTTCTCCCAAGTGTTCTCCACCCGCCCATCGGGAATGTCGAGCGCCTCGCGCCACGTCACCTTGAGTATCCGTGCCGCGTCCGCCGCCTCATTCGCCCGGTCTTGCGCGCTGCCGCGCGTTCCCAGTTCGCCCTGGGTCAGGTCCAGGATGCCGGTTTTTTGGCCCAGCTCCGCCATCTTCAATAGGGTGCCACCGCAGGTCTGCTCTACGTCATCGCGGTGCGCGGCTATGGCCAGAACATCGAGGGGGGTATGCATGGTTTTGTATGATGACCTTTGATTGTACAAAACTGCCTCGTGCCGCAAATAATGGCGACCCCATAGTTACCATTAACCCGCCCAGCTTTCCCATTCGCTGCCGATTCTCCCCAACCGTTGCAAGCCCCAGATTCGTCACTGGCAATGGCTCCAAAATCACCGTATACTATTGACACTAAAGCTCATGATGCCAACCGGTAAAAAACTGCTCTTATTGAAGCCTCGGGGCTTCTGCGCGGGCGTCGTCCGCGCCATCGACATCGTCCGCATAGCCCTTGAAACCTTCGGCGCTCCTATCTACGTTCGCCGCGAGATCGTCCACAACCGCTATGTGGTTGACGACCTCTCCAGCAAGGGCGCCATCTTCGTCAATGAGATCGACGAAGTCCCCGAAGGCGCGCGCGTCATCTATAGCGCCCACGGCGTGGCTCCGGAAGTCCGGGCCAACAGTAAAGCCCGCGGCCTCCGTGTCATCGACGCTACCTGCCCCCTCGTCACCAAGGTCCACGTGGAAGCCGCTAAATTCGCCAAGCAGGGATTCTCCATCCTGCTTATCGGGCATCGCGATCACGAAGAAGTGGTCGGCACGCTCGGCGAAGCACCGGAAGTTACTCAGGTGGTTGGCAGTCCGGAAGAAGTAGACGGCCTGGTCGTTCCTGACCCCAATAAAGTTGCCTACGTTACCCAGACCACGCTCAGCCTTGATGAAGCCAACACCATCATCCAGGCGCTTAAGCAGAAGTTCCCCAACATCCACGAGCCGCCTGCGCAGGACATCTGCTACGCCACTGAGAACCGCCAGGTCGCTGTCAAGCAGGTCGCCGGAGACACTGACCTGCTGCTGGTCGTCGGCTCCGTGAACAGCTCCAACTCCAATCGCCTGGTGGAGGTCGCCCGCAACCTCGGACGCGCCTCCCACCTCATAGATAGCTACACAGACATCAAGCCCGAATGGCTTACCGGGGTTGAGACCGTCTCCCTCACCGCGGGCGCCTCCGCGCCGGAAGTCCTGGTCAAAGAAGTCATTGAGTTCCTCGCCAACGAAGGCTTTACCAACGTCGAAGAGATTGAGGTCATGCCGGAGAATGTTCGCTTTGGTCTGCCTCCGGAGATCGTCAAAGCCATCGCCTCGGCGCCCGCAGCCGCGAACTGATGCCCAGAGATCACATACAACCTGGCGCGGAAGACTCCCCCGAGCTCTTCTTTGGCGTGCTCGACAACGCCACCGCCAAGGTTCGTGCGGCCATCGACTCCACCCGCAACTTCCTCTTCACCGCCCAGCATGAAGACGGATATTGGTGTGGCGAGCTGGAAGCTGACACCAGTCTCGAATCTGATTACATCCTGCTCCACACTCTGCTTGGCACGGTGGATGAAAAGCGCAACGCCAAGGCCGCGCGCGAGATCCTGCGCCATCAGAATGACGATGGCGGCTGGCCCATCTATCACGGCGGACCTTCCAACATCAGCGCGTCCGTCAAGGCCTACTTCAGCCTGAAGCTCGCGGGTTTCACCGCCGAACACCCCGCGCTGGCCCGAGCCCGCAAAAAGATACTCAGCCTGGGCGGCGTTACCGAGGTCAACACTTTCACCAAGATCTATCTGTGCTTCTTCGGCCAGTACAGCTATGAAGCCGTGCCCGCGATTCCGCCGGAGATCGTCCTTTTCCCGCGCTGGTTCTGGTTCAACATCTACGAGATCTCTTCATGGTCGCGCGCCATCCTCGTGCCACTCTCCATCGCTTATGCCAAGAAACCGTTCAAGAAGATTCCCGACGAACTGGGAATCGATGAACTCTTTCTCGGCGGCCGCGAGAATGCCGATCTCCATCTCAAGTGGGCGAAGAAGATCATCAGTTGGCGCAATTACTTCCTCGTGCTCAATCACATGACGCACATGTTCGAGCGTGTCCACGTCCGTCCGCTCCGCTCGCTCGCCTTAAAGCAGGCGGAGAAGTGGATGCTCGTGCGCTTTGAGATGAGTGACGGCCTCGGTGCTATCTATCCCGCCATGATGAACGCCATCATCGCGCTGCGCTGCCTCGGCTATTCGCTCGACGATCCCCAGGTCATCCGCGCGGTCGACGAGTTCGAAAAGCTCGGTATCGAGGAAGACGACACTTTCCGCATGCAGCCCTGTATGTCGCCCGTATGGGACACCGCCTATGCGCTGTTCGCGCTGGGTGAATCCGAGAAAGGAATTCCCGCAGTGAGCACCGACCCGCGCCTGCGTCGCGCCGCGGAGTGGATGCTGAAGAAACAGGTCACTCACAAGGGCGACTGGGCCGTGAAGGTGCGCAACGTCGCGCCCGCCGGCTGGTATTTCGAGTTTAATAACGAGTTTTATCCCGACGTCGATGACAGCGCTATGGTCATGCTCGGCTTGTCCAAGGTCGCCACCTCGAATGAGCGCTACCAGCATGAATCGGTGAAGCGCGCCATGGATTGGGTCCTCGCCATGCAATGCAAGAACGGCGGCTGGGCTTCGTTCGACAAAGATAACGACAAGATGGTCTTCCAGTACGTGCCCTTTGCCGACCACAACGCCATGCTTGATCCCGCCACTGTCGACATCACGGGCCGGGTCTTAGAGATGTTAGCTGCTCATGGGTTTACGCAAAAAGACCGCCCCGTCGAGCGCGCTCTCGACTTCATTCGCGCGCAGCAGGAGCCCGACGGCTCCTGGTTCGGACGCTGGGGCGTGAACTACATCTACGGCACCATGCAAGTGCTGCGTGGACTCGACGCCATCGGCATCGACCACAACGAGCCCATGATCCAGCAGGCCGCCGAGTGGCTCCGCATGTTCCAGAATTCTGATGGTGGATGGGGCGAGACCTGCGGCTCTTACGACGATCCCAACACCCGCGGCATCGGACCCAGCACACCGTCGCAGACTGCCTGGGCGGTTCTCGGACTTCTCGCCGCTGGCGATACCCGCAGTGAAGCCGTGCAAAAAGGCGTGGCCTATCTGCTCAAAACGCAGCGTAAGGACGGCTCCTGGGCTGAACCTCAATACACCGGCACCGGATTTCCCCGGGTCTTTTACCTCGCCTACCATCTATACCGCATATACTTCCCATTGATGGCGTTGACTGGCTACGAGCGCGCCTTCGGAAAGGTTCACGTTCGGTGAATAAGCGATTATTGATTTTGCTGGTTGTATTGTTAATGCTGGGTGCAAACCTCGCTGCTCAGGCGCCCCCACCCCCCGACCCGGCCGCCCAGTCGGCGCAGGTCAAAAAACTCGATTTCATTGTGGGTGAATGGAACGGCGAGGGTTGGATGGACATGCCAGGCGGCGCGCGTGAAATCTTCACGAGTTGGGAAAAGGTTCAGAGTAAACTCGACGGTCTTGCCCTCCTTGTTGAGGGACTGCATAAGTCCAAGGCGACCGGCAAAGTCGTGCATCAGACTCTGGCCGTCCTCTCCTATGACGAGCCAGCCAAGAACTTTCGTTTTAAGACCAACCTTGCTAACGGACGCGCCGGCGACTTCACCGGAAGCGTTCCGTCGGACAACGTTTTTGTTTGGGGGATGGACTCGCCGCGCAACAAGATCCGCTACACCATTACCCTGAATGCTAAAGGCGAGTGGTTTGAGATCGGTGAATACTCCGCCGATGGCGCTACCTGGCGTAAGTTTTTCGAGATGACCTTGCGGAAGGGGAAATAATGGCAGTTCCTGTCTCACAGATGTGGACGGTCGCGACCTATGTGCTTCGCCAGAAGATGGCGGGACGCAAGCGCTATCCGCTCGTCCTCATGCTGGAGCCGCTGTTCCGCTGCAACCTGGCCTGCGCCGGCTGCGGCAAGATCCAATATCCCGCGCACATCCTTAAGAAAGACCTCACGCCGGAGCAATGCTTCCAGGCAGTGGAAGAGTGTGGCGCGCCGATGGTCAGCATCCCCGGTGGCGAACCCCTTATGCATCCGCAGATCGCGGAGATCGTCGAAGGTCTGGTCGCGCGCAAAAAGTACATCTACCTCTGCACCAATGCGTTGCTGCTCAAGGAAAAGATCGGCCTCTTCAAACCGAGCAAGTATCTGACATTTTCCGTTCACGTGGACGGTGAGCGCGAACATCATGACTTCTCCGTCTGCCGTGAGGGTGGATACGATGCCGCCGTCGAAGGCATCCGCGAAGCGCTCGCGCGCGGCTTCCGCGTGACCACTAACACCACCCTCTTCGATGGCGCCGACGCCAACAGCGTCCGCAAATTCTTTGACGAGATGATGGAAGTAGGCGTCGAGAGCATGATGCTCTCGCCCGGATACTCTTACGACAAGGCGCCCGACCAGAAACATTTCCTCGGGCGCGCCCGCACCCGTCGCCTCTTCCGCGCTATCTTCTCCAATCGCAAGTCGACGTGGCGCTTCAACCAGTCGCCCCTCTTCATCGAGTTCCTGATGGGCAAGCGGCACTACTCCTGCACGCCCTGGGGCATGCCCACGTTCAATATCTTTGGCTGGCAGAAGCCGTGCTATCTGCTGCAGGACGGTTACGCTGACACCTATAACGAGCTGATGGAGACCACCGTCTGGGAAGATTACGGCACCGAGTCCGGCAATCCCCAGTGCGCCAACTGCATGGTCCACTGCGGCTATGAGCCCTCGGCCGTCAATGACACCTTCGGTTCGCTGCGCGGCTTTGTTGACACGGTGAAGGCGACTCTCTTCACCGAATATAAGGACGCCGGGGCCCTCGACCTGCTCAACGAACCCTCGCGCCCCGTTCACGCGCACAATCCGTTGGTCAACATCGAAGCGGGCGTTGGAATAAATGGGGAACTCAAGGAGACCCGCCATGAGCGCTCACTTGCTTAACCAAGCGGACAAAGATTTAGGTAGACCGACGACAGACGCCTCCGCCCCCGGAGCCACACCCGCAGCCGTCGATCCCGATTCTCTTGAAGTCGCTCCTGGCTTTATCCACGAGAAACTCGAAGGATGGGTTCCCGAACTGGCCAGCGAAGCCGAGACCTTCGCTGCTTTTGAGAAAGCCTTCGGCTTCCGCGGCGATGTCACTATCACCCGCAAGGATGGCACCAAGATCGATGGCTACATCTTCGATCGCCGCACCGGCAAGACGCTGGCTGATTCCGTCGTTCGCCTCTTTCCGCGCGATTCCGACCAGAAGATCTCTGTCCCGTACTCCGACATCGCCGCCCTCGCCTTCACCGGACGCGACACCGCCGCGGGCAAGAGCTATGAAGCCTGGGTCCGTAAATATTGGGAGAAACGTGCCGCCGGCGAGAAAAACATCGGCATCGAGCCGGAGAAGCTGGACTAAACCAACGACTTCCTTTCACAAGTTGGCACGCCGAGACGCCCAACGGCGTCTCTTTATTTTTTGTAGGATGTTGATACTGAAGTTCTAAAGACTAATGGCTAATGGCTAAAGGCCCGATCTTCCTCACTGGCTCCACCGGATTTGTCGGCTCCCACGTTGCCCGTGAGCTTGCCGCTCGCGGGGCTGATCTGCGCCTGCTGGTCCGTGCCTCAAGTCGAACCGGCAACATTGATGCCCTGAAGGCGGACCGCGTGACTGGTGACCTCCGCGATCCCGCTTCGCTCAAGTCAGCCATGTCCGGCTGCGAATTCGTCTTCCACGTTGCCGCCGACTACCGCCTCTGGACGCCCTACCCCCACGAGATGTATCAAGCCAACGTCGAAGGCACCCGCGCTATCATCCAAGCGGCGCAGGAATCAGGCGTCCGCCGCGTCATCTATTGCAGCAGTGTCGCCACCATGGGGTTTAACGACCAAGGTGTTCCTGTGAAAGAATCCGACCCAGTCTCCCTCGCCGCGATGATCGGCCATTACAAGCGTTCGAAGTTCATGGCGGAGCAGGTCGCCCTCGAAGCAGGGAAGAACGGCGCCAACGTTGTCATCGTCAATCCCACCACGCCAATTGGTGAGAATGACATCAAGCCCACGCCCACCGGACGCATCATCGTCGACTTCCTCAAAGGAAACTTTCCCGCTTACGTTGATACCGGCCTCAACCTCGCCGACGTCAAAGCCGTCGCCCGCGGACATATCCTTGCCATGGAAAAAGCCAAGCCCGGCGAGCGCTATATCCTCGGCGGGGAAGACCTCACGCTCAAGCAACTCCTTGACCGGCTCGCCGCCATCACCGGGCTCCCTTCGCCCACGATGAAAGTTCCGCACGCTGTCGCTCTCGGTTACGCGGTATTCGACGAGCTCTTCACCGGACGTATCCTCGGTAAAGAGCCCCGCGCCACCATCGACGCCGTCCGCATGGGTCGCAAAAAGATGTTCGCCTCCTCCGCTAAGGCGGAGCGCGAACTCGGCTACCAAGTCATCCCCGTCGACGGCGCCCTGCGTCGCGCCGTCGCCTGGTTCCAGGAAAATGGTTATGACAACAAAATTTGAAGGAGCGCGCCTGAGTGGCTGGAGATTAAGAATCTTCCTGGGACTGACATCTGGTTTTCAATTCAATTGGTGGAGACTGACTATTACCCTCGGACCGCGGTCTATCTGGGAGGGGCATGACTTCAATCGTGCCATTAGCCACAAGAAAATCCCGCGGCTTTAGCCGCTGAGGTAACGGTTTTTGAAGAAGCTCGCCATCATCACCGCGCTCGAAAGGGAACTCGCTCCTCTGACGAAGGGCTGGACCACCACCCAGGTCACCTCGCAGAATCGGCGCGTCCACATCTCCCACTCAGACTCCGCCATCGCGGCCTGCGCCGGCATCGGCGTTATCAATGCGCGCATCGCCGCCGGCGCCGCTTATGACTTCGGCAAAGGCGAAATCGCTCAATTCATCTCCGCCGGCCTCGCCGGCGCGCTCATCCCGGAGTTCGAAGTCGGTGAGATTTTCACCCCCAAGCTCATCATCGACGACGTCGATGGCGGCCGGATTGACGCCGCCTCCGGCGATGGCACCCTCGTCACCGCCAGCACCATCGCCGACGCTGCCGCCAAACGCTCCCTCGCCGCGCGCCACATCGCCCGCGCCGTGGACATGGAAGCCTACGCCGTCGCCGACGTTGCCCGTGTCTATGGCGTCCCTTTTACCGCCGTCAAAGCCATCTCTGACACCCTCGATTTCCCCATGCCGCCGCTCAGCCGCTTCATCACCGACGACGGCCAGTTTCACACCGCCAGATTTGCCGTCTTCATCGCCATGCGTCCCTGGATGATCCCCAACGTCTTCGCGCTGGGCCGCCATAGCGCCCTCGCCACCGAGCGCCTGACCGCGCATCTGCAACAGGTCATCCAGCAACACGCCCTATACAATAGTAGTAACCCCGGTTCCACGATAGGAAGCCCAGGACGATAACGAAGCTAATGTCAGCCACCCAAACCTTGACGCAGAACGCCAGTACGCTCCCCCGGGAGATGCGTGCGGCGGTCTATCGCGGTGTCAATGATGTACGCGTCGAGAGCGTGCCGACCCCCGCCATCGCGGCCGGCGAACTTCTGGTCAAGATCCACACCTGCGGCATCTGCGGCACAGACTTGAAGAAGATTGCCACCGGCTCCCATTCCGCGCCCCGCGTCTTCGGCCATGAAATGTCAGGCACCGTCGTCCAAACCGGCGCCGGCGTTACCAACTTTCGCGTGGGCGATCGCGTCATGGTCTTCCATCACATCCCCTGCGGCGATTGCTACTATTGCCGCTTCAAGGTCTTCGCCCAGTGTCCCGTTTACAAGAAAGTAGGCGCCACCGCCGGCTTCGAGCCCTCCGGTGGTGGTTTCGCGGAATATATCCGTGTCATGGATTGGATCGTACGCCGGGGGGTCGTCAAAATCCCCGACCACGGCAGTTTTGAGCAGGCTACCTTCATCGAGCCCGTAAACACCTGTTTGAAGGGGGTTCAGGGCCTCCGCCTCGCCCCCGGAGAGACCGTCCTGGTCATGGGGCAAGGCCCCATTGGCATCATTTTGGCTCTTTTGTGCCATCGGGCCGGAGCCCGCGTTATTACTTCCGATTTATACCCGCAGAGGCTTAAAATAGCAGGAAGCTTCGGTATCGCTGAAACGCTTGACGCCTCCCAGGCCAATACCGTGGACGCCGTCAAGGCGCTTACGGATGGCCGGGGTGCGGATGCCGTCATCGTCGCCGTTGGGGGCAACAGTTTGATCCGTCCGGCGATGGATGCCGTCCGCCCTGGCGGACGCGTTCTGCTCTTTGCTCAGACCGTGCACGGCGAGACTGCCATTGATCCGGCAGCCGTCTGTATGGATGAAAAAACGCTTTTGGGCTCCTATAGCGCCTCGGTCGATATTCAGGCTGAGACTGTAGACTTTGTTTTTAACGGGGGAGTGGACCTTACAGCTCTCATCTCTCATCGCTTTCCGTTGGAGCAGGCTGTTGCCGCCATCAAGTTGGCGACCGACCCGCAACCGGACTCGATGAAGATCGTGATCCAGCCGTAACTGAGGACCGAGAAACCTTTGACCGGAAAAATGACTGCCGCCGTTCTCTACGGTAAAGAGGACATCAAGATTGAGCGCGTACCCATACCCCGTGTGGGTGACGGGGAAGTCCTCGTCAAAGTGGAAGTCGCCCTTACCGACGGCACCGACCTCAAGGTCTTCCAGCGCGGCTATCA
>JBKKBM010000280.1:0-16407 GCA_046714215.1 Terriglobales bacterium
ACGGCGGTGAGCCAAGACAGTGCGCACGGTGTCCTCGGCATCAGCGACAACCCAAACGGCATCGGCATTTCAGGCGAAGCCAGTCACATCAGCGGTGCCACTATCGGTGTGGAAGGTAATAGCGACAGCACTGCGGGCACCGGCGTTAAGGGTCGAGCCAACGCGGGCACCGGCGCCACCGTGGGAGTTCTCGGTGAAGTTGAGAGCACGGCCGGAATCGCTGTTCGAGGCAGCGCGGGTGCTCTTACGGGTGGCACCGTCGGAGTGCTTGGCGCTGTCCCAAGCACCAGCGGCACTGCCGTTAAGGGTCATGCCAGCGCCAGTAGTGGCAGCACCATCGGCGTACGCGGCGAGGTCAACAGTCCGAACGGGACGGCGGGCTTATTCATCGCACAGGGTGGCGGCACTTCCGCCGCTATCTTGCGCGGCCACAATGGAGGGCCAGACCTCTTCAAAGTCGACGGCATGGGATCTGTCTTTGCTGCGGCCTATCGAGACCTTGCCGGCAATCTCATTACTGCCGGTGGCGGCGGGACGATCACAGGCGTCACGGCCGGCGTCGGTTTGACCGGCGGGGGAACATCGGGAACGGTCACCCTGAATGTTGATACCGCTGCAGTCCAGAACAGGGTTACGGGAACCTGTCTGACCGGAGGCGCGATACGCTCGATCGCCTCAAACGGGACAGTTACCTGCGAGACGAATGCATTTCCTGTATTCGACAGCGCCGGCAACCCGCAGGTGTCCAACAAGATCGTAAGGGGCTTTGTGGTTCTTGCGGCGGGCGCAGCTACCATCACGCTATCCGGTTCAGCGGTCTTCACTAACAACAACTACACCTGTACGGCGAATTATGCCGTTATTGGTAGTAATCCCCTGGCGAACACCCCGATTGTTATGGGGGTCTATCTCCTTAGCGGTAGTCAATTCGTCATCCGCGGGCCAGATGGTACACAGACGCCCGGCGTGAATTACATCTGCATCGGGAACTAAGCAACTCAATGATTCCGCTGTTGTAAACTCTGATGGTGGAAGCCAAAACGCAAACCGCCAAGGGAATCAAAACCCAGGGGACCAGGTGGAAAAACCTGGTCCCCTTTGGTTTGGGCCAGGCCAAGCCCCACCACTTTCGCGACATGGCGCGCATCGTCTGGAAGAATCGCGATAATCTTCCCTACGCCTGGCGCATCCTTACGCGCGGCGTGTGTGACGGGTGCTCGCTTGGCCCCTACGGCCTGCGCGACAACGTCATCTCCGGCGCCCACCTGTGCATGACGCGCCTGAATCTGCTGCGCCTGAACACCATGCCCGCCGCGGCAGAAAAAAAGTTCTCAGACATTGCCCGCCTGCGCGCCCGCAGCAACGAAGAACTTCACAACCTGGGACGCATCCCTTATCCCATGATCCTGCGCCGGGGCGACAAGGGTTTTCGTCGCATCTCGTGGGAGCAGGCGATGCAGACCATCGCGACGGAAGCCGGAAATATTCCGGTGGACCGGATGTCATTCTTTGCAACTTCGCGCGGGCTCACTAACGAGGCTTACTACACCTTCCAGAAACTGCCGCGCATGCTCGGCACCAATAATGTCGACCTCTGCGCGCGGCTATGCCATTCCGCCAGCGTTTATGGCTTGAAACACACGCTCGGCATCGGCGCGCCCACTTGCTCGCTGTCAGATTTCATCGGCACGGAGTTGCTCATCCTCTTTGGCACGGACTTGCCCAACAACCAGCCCGTCAGCACCAAGTACATGCATTTTGCGCGCAAGAAGGGCACGAAGATCATTGTCATCAATCCCTATCGCGAACCGGGGTTGGAGCGCTATTGGGTGCCATCGGTGGCGTCGAGCGCCCTCTTCGGCACCTGCCTCATGGACGATTTCTTTCCCGTAAAGGTCGGCGGCGACATCGCCTTCATCAACGGCGTGATGAAAAGCCTGATCGCGCAGGGCAAAGAAAATAAGGCATACATCGCGCAGCACGTGGCCGGCTTCAATGAAGTGAAAGCCCACCTGGACGCGCTCGATTGGCCGGAGATCGAAGCGTCCAGCGGCATTGTGCGCGCGGAGATCGAGCGCTTTGCCACCATGTACGGCAACGCCAACTCGGCCGTCATCTGTTATTCCATGGGCCTCACGCAGCACACCTTTGGCGTAGAGAACGTGAAGGCCATCGCGGATCTTGCGCTCATCCGCGGCAACCTGGGACGCGAAAAGACCGGCATCATGCCCATCCGCGGACACAGCGGCGTGCAAGGCGGCGGTGAGTGTGGTGTAGATCCCGCAAAATTTCCCGGCGGCCTGGAGGTCAATGCCGCAAATGCGGCGCGCTTCAGCATGCTGTGGAGCAAGCCGGTGCCGTCGGTTCCGGGCTATCACACCGCGCAGATGGTGGACGCCGCCCACGACGGCAAACTCGATTTCCTCTATACCATCGGCGGCAATCTATTGGAGACCATGCCCGACCGCCACTACGTCGCCGAAGCCATCGGCCGCGTACGCGTGCGTGTCCATCAGGACATCGTCCTGAACACCTATGCCACGCTCGATGCCGGCGAAGTCCTCATCGTGCTGCCCGCACAGACGCGCTACGAATCCGGCGGCACCTCCACCAGCACCGAGCGGCGGGTGCGCTACTCACCGCAAATACCCGGTCAGCAGATCGGCGAAACGCTCCCCGAGTGGGAGATACCGTGTCTTATCGGCAAGGCGCTGCTGCCGCAACACGCCGCGCAATTTGACTATCGGTCGGAAGCAGACGTTCGCCAGGAGATCGCCAAGGCCATGCCGATGTACGCAGGCATCGAGAAATTCTCCCAGGCGGGCGACTTCATCCAGTGGGGCGGCGCGCTACTCTTCCGCGACGGCTTCATCAACCTGCCCGACAAACGCGCGCGCATGGTGCCCGTTAATATCCCGAAGATCGAAGTTCCGGAAGGGAAGTTCTACTTCACCACCCGGCGCGGCAAGCAGTTCAACTCCATCACTTACGGACAGAAAGATCCGCTCACCGGTTCTCGCCGCCGTACGGATGTTTTCATCAGCGCGGACGACGCGGCGCGCCTGGGACTGGCCGATGGCGACGACATCGTCGTACGCTCCAGCGTCGGCGAGTTCCGCGGCCATGCCCGATTCTCTGACATTCGTAACGGGAACGTTCAGGCGTACTGGCCGGAGGGGAATATCCTCATCTCCCGGCGCTATGATCCTATCTCTCATGAACCGGATTACAATGCGGTTGTAAGTATTTCAAAAATAAGTAGTTGTGAGATGGTCGCGGAGGGTCCATAGTCTACGCAAAGTCGGTGCGCCAAAGCACGAAAAAATCCTTCGCCATTTTTCTGGAGTAAGAGCGAAATTTCGTATCTAATTGACCTGCCTCTGCTGTGTCTTGGCTCGACCTTTAGACGCGCTTTTCCTGTAATCTGCTTCACTTATGACAATGAGCGGAAATAGACCCAAAGTCCTGGTCGCGGATGACGAAAAAGTCATTGCCGACACGCTCGCCATCATCCTTAACCAGAATGGCTTCGACGCCAGTGCCGTCTACACCGGTACCGCCGCCGTCGAGCGCGCGCGTACGCTGCGTCCGGACCTCATCATCAGCGACGTGATCATGCCGGACATGAACGGCATCGATGCGGCCATCAAGATCCGCGCCTTCCATCCCACCTGTAAGATCCTGCTCTTTTCCGGACAAGCCGCCACCGCTGACCTGCTCGAGACCGCCCGCCAGCAAGGACACGAATTTGAGATCCTGGCTAAGCCGGTCCACCCGCAAGATCTGTTGGCTAAGTTGAAAAGCTAGAGCTCCCGTCGTCCTTCCATTGCCTTCGACATCGTCACCTCGTCGGCATATTCGATGTCGCTGCCGGCCGGGATGCCGGTGGCGATGCGCGTGATCTTCACGCCTGCGCGCTTCAGTAGCTTCGTCAGATAGTGCGCGGTGGCTTCGCCTTCGACCGTGGGATTGGTCGCGATGATGACTTCATCCACGTCGCCGGATTCAACCCGCTTGGTCAGCGAGGAGATACGCAGATGCTCCGGCCCCACGCCGTGCAGCGGCGAGATGGCCCCATGCAGCACGTGATACACGCCGTTATACGCGCGTGTCTTTTCCACCGACGCGATGTTGGTGGGCTCTTCCACCACGCACACCAGCCGCAGGTTGCGCGTGGCGCTGCTACAGAAGACGCAGGGGTCAACGTCGGTGATGTTGTTGCAGACTGAGCAGAGATGCAGGCTTTCCTTTAGATCGCGGATGGCCGCGGCCAGAGCGTCGGCGTCATCCACCGAGGAACGCAGGATATGGAAGGCCAGCCGCTGCGCGCTCTTGTTGCCCACGCCCGGCAGCTTGCGTAACTCGTCGATGAGGCGCGCCATCGGCTCGGCAAATTTTGTCATGGGGTCCCTTAAAAACGCTTTCTTAAAACAATCCCGACTTTCCCAACCCGCCCAGCAATCCGCCCACGCTCGCCTGCATGGCTTGGTCCGCCTTGCGCCCGGCTTCATTCACCGCCGCTGTGATCAGGTCTTGCAGCATCTCGATGTCGTTGGCCGCGACTGCTTCCGGCTCGATCTTGATGGAGAGCACGCGCTTCTGCCCATTCATCTTCACCGTGACGGTGCCGCCGCCCGCGGTGGCTTCCACTATCGTGGTCGCCATCTGGTCTTGTAGTTCCTGCGCCTGTTTCTGCGCCTGCTCCAACATCTCTTGCATCTTTTTCGGATTGAGGTCCATCACGATTTGTCCTTGTGGTCCACCACGGTGCGGATCTCCGCGCCAAACTTTTCCTGCATGTATTGCACCAGCGGATCTTCGGCCGCCCGGCTACGCGCCGACGTTGCTGTCCCGGACGCCCCCCCGCCTGCCCGCACCGTGCCTCGATGGGATGGCGCGGCGCTCCCATTGCCACCGCTGGTCACGCTGATTTTCAGTGGACGCCCTGCCGCCCGGCTCGCGGCCGCGGCCACCATCTTCTTCGGCTCCGGTCCGAATGACATATCGATCATCGTCTCGGATTTCGCTACCTTGATGCTAACCTCATTGCCCGTGAGGCTCCACTCGCCCGCGTCCAGCATGCCCGCCAGCATGCCCTGGTTCGCGGCTTCGAGGTCGGCGATCACCGCCGCGCGCAGCGCTTCCACATCGACGCCGGCGGGCACCGCGTGCTTTTCTGAGACTGTTGCCGCTGCGGTTTGCGCCGTTTGAGGTTGCGGCGTCTGAGATTGAATCAACGAAGCTCTCGCCTGCGCCTCCGCGACCACTGCGGCCGCAACCGCCGTCGCAATCACAGTCTTGGCCGAAGTATTCTCCGCTACCGCCGTGTTTCCGCCTCCACCGCCGCTACTCATCTCGGGGCCGGTGCGTCCTTTGCGCGCGCGATCCGCTTCGAAGGGCGAAACCGCTGCCGGACCAGCACTGCGCATGGGCTCCGCGGAGCGCGTCGCCGCCGGCATCGGTGAAGGTGCTGGCCTTGCAGGGGAGCCCGCTCCCGATGAAAGACTCTGTTGGCTTAACAACTGCTCGATGGGCAGCAGCCGTTGCGCGTGCACCATCTTCAACAAGCCCAACTCCAAGTGAAAGCGCTGCTCGTGTTTGTAGCCGAGGTCGTCATGGGTTCGGAGTGCGATCTGGAGAAAGCGTGCCAAGTCTTCTTCGCTGAACTGCTCCGCCAGCCGTGCTACCCGGGTGCGCTCGTCGGAGGAGATCTGCAAAAGGGAAGAGTCCCGGCCCGCGACCTTGGCCACCACGGCATTGCGCAGGAAGCGGACTAGCTGCTTGATGAAGTGGCTAGGGCTCTGGCCTTCGCTGATGAGCCTGTCCAGCGACTTCAACACTTCTTCGCTGGAATTTCGGCCTACGGAGTTCATGATTGTTGCCAGCACTTCCGTTGACACCGTTCCTACGAGCCCGCGTACCTGCTCTACGGAAATGGTGCCGCTGGCGCCTGCGATGGCCTGGTCCATGATGGAGAGCGCGTCGCGCATGGAGCCATCGCCCGCCTCGGCTAGTACGGCCACGGCGTCGTCATCGATCTTTATTTTTTCCTGCTTAGCAATGTCTTTGAGTTGGCCCACGATGTCGTTGAATTTCACCGCATGAAAGCTGAAGTGCTGGCAGCGCGAGCGGATGGTCTGGGGGATGTCTTCCGGCTGCGTGGTCGCCATCATGAAGACGATGTGCGGAGGCGGCTCCTCCAACGTCTTCAGCAGGGCATTGAAAGCGGCGTCGGTGATCTGGTGGGCTTCGTCGAGGATGTAGATTTTGTAGCGGTCGCGGGCCGGGCGATAACGCGCGCCCTCGCGCAGTTCGCGGATCTCATCGATGCCGCGGTTGGTGGCTGCGTCGATCTCGATCACGTCCACCGCATTGCCGGCGCGGATCTCGGTGCAGGATTCGCACACTCCACACGGTTCAGGAGTGGGCGCGTCGCCCTTACGGCAGTTGAGCGCCATAGCCAGGATGCGTGCGATGGTGGTTTTCCCGATCCCGCGATGGCCGCTGAAGATGTATCCGTGGGCGATGCGCTGCAACTCGATGGCGTTCTTGAGCGTGCGCGTCACGTGGTCCTGGCCGATGACGTCAGAAAACTTCTGCGGACGGTACTTGCGTGCCAGGACCTGATAGCTCATAAGGGAATCTTCATTATAAAAGACTGCGGCGGCACCGCCGGGAAT
This sequence comes from Terriglobales bacterium, assembly GCA_046714215.1. Classification (GTDB taxonomy): domain Bacteria; phylum Acidobacteriota; class Terriglobia; order Terriglobales; family Acidobacteriaceae; genus DATLCI01. The sequence goes on from JBKKBM010000280.1 coordinate 6,681, forward strand.
AAAAGACTGCGCGAATCATTCGTAAAAAATCCGGTGCGCCCGGGCTCGACGCAGCCTAATATGTCAGCCTATGGAATTCGATCTTCCCGCCGTCACGCAATTACTGGAACGTTATCAGCAGGGCATCCTATTGTTTGAGGATGCGGTGCGCAGCATCCCGCCCGACCACTTCGATTCTCCGCCCGCGCCCACCAAGTGGACTGCCCGCCAGATCGTCACTCATGTGGCCGACTGCGAGGCCGTTGCCGCCGTGCGCTATCGCATGATCGCGGCTCAACCCGGCTCCACCCTCACCGCCTTCGACCAGGAAAAATGGGCGAATGAGTTGCTCTATGGCTATCAGCCCTGGGAAGACGCCTTGCGCGCTTACAGCTCCATGCGATGCCATAACCTCAATATGTTGCGGGGACTACCGCTGGAAGCGTGGTCACGCAGCGCCGTCCACGAGGAACGCGGCGAGAATACCTTGTTCAGGATGGTCCAACACAACGCCGAACACGTGGAGAACCACGCCGGCCAGGTGCGGAACCTCGCCCTCCGATTCGCCGGGGTGGCCTCCGGCTAGACTTGCAAACCGTCCCTAATCCTAGTAATCTCGGGGCCGCAAAGTTCTCCTATGCTTCCCATGTCCATAAACCTGTCAACCAGAGAAGTACAGGGCGTCTCCGTGGTGACCGTCTCCGGCCGCATCGTCTTTGGCGATGAAGCCAACGCGCTCCGGCGTGAGGTCAAGCCGCTGGTGCAGGTCCCTTCCGCGGCCGTGGTCATCGATCTCTCGGATGTGTCTTACGTGGACAGTGGCGGGATCGGCGCGCTGGTCGGTCTTTATACCACCGCGCGTGCCGCCGGCGGCCAACTGCGGCTGGCGGGCGCCAACTCGAAAGTAAAGAATGTGCTGGAGATCACCAAGCTGACCAGCATCCTGGGTATGTTTGCCACGGTGGACCATGCCACCGCGGCGTTGCGCCGCACGGCTTCGGCCTGAACCTCCGCCTCATCATTTCCGGCGCCTTATCACTTCGCGCCGACTAACTCCGGTTCCTTCTGCTTAAGCTTCTTCTGCCGCTCTATCTCTTCTTCGCTATACATCGTGCCGCGGCATTTCTTCGCCCCACAGTAGCAAAAGGCTTCGTCGTCTTCCTCACCGTCGAACAGGCAGTAATCGTAGGTCAGTTCCTCGTCCGGGGCGATGTCGCGCAGGGCGATGATCCATATCTTGCCATCGATCTCATCGGTCTCACAGTTCGGCTCGCAGCAGTGGTTGACGAACGCGGCCAAACCGTTGCCGTCGATGATGCGGCCGTCATCCAGCCCGAATAGATACGTGTAGGGACGCCCGTCATACAGTTCGTCCGCCCGCTCCCGGCTCACGATGGGGCCGGTGTATTCGACGATAGGTTGGTCTTTCTTGATCGGGGCCGTGGTGTAGACGCCGGCAGCGTGGATATCAGAGGAGCGAACGATGAGTCCCATAGGTAGCTTTCGATTATAGCGAACCAGTCTCCTTACTTAGTCTCACAATGACGGCCTGAGGTTGCCGCTCGCGCCGTGGAGAAACTTCCGGCCGCGCCCGCCATCCAATAGAAGGGACATTTCCGCTATCATCATCAATCAGGACAAGAGGTCATCGCACATGGAAAAGGCAACATTTGGCGCAGGCTGTTTCTGGGGAGTGGAGGCCGCCTTCCGCGAGCTTCCCGGCGTGGCTGACGCGGCCGTCGGCTATCTGGGCGGCACCCTCGATAATCCCAGCTATAAAGACGTTTGCTCAGGATCCACCGGCCACGCGGAAGTGGTGGAAGTCTCCTATGATCCCGCGCAGGTCACCTACGACCAGTTGCTGGACTTATTCTGGAAGATGCACAATCCCACTACTTTGAATCGGCAGGGTCCGGACGTCGGCACCCAGTACCGTTCGGCCATCTTCTTTCATACGCCTGACCAGCGTATGGCGGCGGAAGGCTCCAAACAGGCGCTTGCCGCCTCCGGACGCTTTGACCGCCCCATCGTCACGGAGATCACCCCGGCATCCACGTTTTATCGCGCGGAGGAGTATCACCAGCAGTACTTGGCTAAGCGCGGCCAGGGTTCTTGCCACGTGTAAGGATCACTTTTGGATGAACATCTTGATTGCGACCACGGCTAGCAGTACCGCGAATCCCTTGCGTAGGGTTGACTCCGATCAGTAATCCCAGTGCTAGCTCCATTGCTCTATCGCCTTTCACAGGAAGCGGATGCCCGGTTCCACGGCAGTTTAGCCAGAAGAGTGGCCATCATGCAGGTGTCGGTGATGCCGGAGAACGTTAGCCCCGCGCCGATGAAGCCGGGCAAAAGAAAGAACCAGGGGTTGAGCATTGTCCCCAACAGCGTACCGGCTAGTCCCAGGCTGCCGGCGATCACCCGTACTTGCCGCTCCATGCTCCACGGCCCTGCTTGCCGCTTCACCGGCAGGCCCGCGGCGATCCAGGCTTCCGTCCCGCCTTCCAGGACAGCCAGGTTGGTGAAGCCGCGTTCGCGCAGCAACTCGGCCGCTTGCCGCGAGCGCTTGCCGCTCTTACATACCAATATCCTGCGTTCGTGCGGGTCCCAACCAAGGCAGGCTTCAGCCAAACTGCTCAGCGGCACCAGTTGCGCCTGGGGAAGGGCCCCGAGGGCGAATTCCGGATACTCTCTTACGTCGATCACGATGCCAGCGTCTTGTGCCTGGGCCAAAACATTCGGTTGGATCTCTTGCTCCATTGCTTGCCTCCTGGGTGTATCTATTGACAAGAATATACCCATATAGTAATATTTGCAAATCAAGCAGGCAATAAAAAGGAGTCCGATGCGGATATCAGGAAAGATGGTCGAGGCGGTGGCGCAGCGCTTCCGGCTGTTGGGCGACCCCACCCGGCTGCGTATACTCCAGCACCTCGAGGAGGGAGAGGCGTCGGTCAATGACATCGTGAGCGCTCTGGCGGCCGGCCAGCCCAACATCTCCAAGCACTTACAGGTGCTGCACGCCGCTGGTATCCTGGAACGCAGGCGCCAAGCCAACGCCATCTATTATTCGATCGCCGACCCCATCATTCCCCGCTTGTGCAAGCTGGTGTGCGACAGTGCGATGGAATCAGCGCGGGAACGTCTGCAAGGACTATCTGCCCGAAGGAGATCTTCATGAAGCTTGAACGGTTTGAAGTCCCCGGACTATCGCATTACTCCTACATGGTCTCCAGCACAGGCCAAGCTGTCGTTATCGATCCCAAGCGCGACGTAGACACCTACATGGCCCACGCCGCCGCCCAGAATCTGAAGATCACCCACATTCTGGAAACGCATATTCACGCCGACTACGCCTCCGGCGCGCGCGAACTCGCCCACCTCACCGGCGCCGAGATGTGGCTCAGCGCGCACGATACCGGCGAAGATTTTGAATATCAGTTTCCCCATCATGCGATGAAAGATGGCGACGACCTCCGCATCGCGGAGGTGCGCATCGTCGCGCTGCATACCCCGGGCCACACGCCGGAGCATCTTTCCTTTGCGCTTTATGACACCCAGCGCTCGGAACAACAACCCCTCGCGCTCTTTTCCGGCGACTTCGTCTTTGTGGGCTCGCTGGGCCGTCCGGACCTCTTGGGTGAGGCCGCCAAACAGAAGCTGGCGGCAGCGCTCTTCCATAGTCTCCATGACAAGCTCAAGTCCTTTGCCGACGGCGTCGAGATCTATCCTGCTCATGGTGCGGGTTCCATGTGCGGCGCCGGTATGTCTGATCGCCCCCAATCTACCCTCGGCTACGAGCGCTTGGCCAATTCCTTCTTCCATGAAAAGGACGAAAAAGGATTCGTCGCCAAGATCCTGGGCAGCGTGCCGCCCTTTCCCGATTACTACCGGCGCATGAAGAAGGTGAACTCCGACGGTCCCCGCATTCTCAATGGCATCCCCGGCGAAGAAGCGCTAACCGTCTCCGACGTCCAATCCGCCATCAAGTCCGGCGCCATTGTCCTGGACCTTCGGCGCCCTGAAGCATTTGGCGGCGCGCACATTCCCGGCTCCATCAACATTGGCGCCGGACCGAATCTCTCCACCTGGGCCTCATGGCTGCTGCCCTATGACGTGCCCATCGTCCTGGTGGGCGATGCCTCCACCGATCACGAACAGGCGCGCCGCTCGCTCATGCGGGTGGGCCTGGATGACATCACCGGCTATATCAAGGGCGGCGTGATCGCCTGGATCGAGGCCGGCCTTGCCCAGGCGCATCTTCCCCAGATATCCGTGGAAGAGCTGCACCAGAAAAAAGACGCCTACATCCTCGACGTTCGCGGTGACGGCGAATGGAACGCCGGCCATATCGCCTCGGCCCAGCACATCATGGCTGGCGACGTGCCCAAACGCCTGCCGGAGATCGAGCGCGGCCGGGAAGTCCACGTCATCTGCGGCACCGGATATCGCTCCGGCGCGGTGGCCAGCGTTTTGCAAAAGTCCGGCTTTTCCCGGGTTTCGAATGTCGTGGGTGGGATGACCGCCTGGAAGAAACGCGACCTGCCCGTGACCGGACCGGCGGGTGCGACTTGCGCGCGCTGACCGTTTGCCCCAGAATATTTTCTCGGCTGCATGGGGAGTGGCAGCCGCACGCATCTAAATAGCGAAAAGCATTCCCGCTTGTTAAGCTTACGAGCAGTTCTTTTGAAGGACGTCTCTTGAAACTAGCCGAAGTACTCCAAGCTTGGGCTTATATCCTCCGCGGGCGCAAACCCTCTCTGTCTATCGAGATCACGCGCGAGTGTCCGCTGCGCTGCCCCGGCTGCTACGCCTACGAAGAAAGCCACCTCGGAGCAGGCGCGCCCACGCTGCGCTCGCTCGCGGACTTCAAAGGTTCTGACCTGGTCACCCGCACCCTCAAAGTCGTCGACGCCTATAAGCCCTTGCATCTCTCCATCGTGGGCGGCGATCCGCTCGTCCGTTATCGCGAGGTCACCGAACTGCTTCCCCAACTGGAAGCGCGCGGCATCCACGTGCAGATCGTTACCAGCGCCTTTCGCCAGCTTCCGCCCGAGTGGGCGTCCATCCAGAAGCTGAATGTCTGCGTCTCTATTGACGGCCTGCAGCCTGAACATGACGTTCGCCGCAGCCCCGCTACCTATGACCGCATCCTCAAGAACATCGCGGGATTTCCCGGCATCAGCGTCCACTGCACCGTGACTTCGCAGATGATGCGCCGCCCCGGTTACCTGAAGGAGTTCACCCGCTTCTGGTCGGCGCAGGCGGAAGTTAAGCGCATCTGGTTTAGCATCTTCACGCCGCAGAAGGGCGCCCGCGATGCTGAGATCCTTTCGCCGGGCGATCGCGCGCAAGCCGTGCAGGAACTTATCGACCTGCGCCGGCAATATCCCAAGGTCGATATGGACGAAGGCCTGATCCGCCACTTCCAGCATCCGCCCGCATCACCGGAGAAGTGCATCTTCGCGCAGACCACCGCCGTGCTCTCAGCCGACCTCAAGACCATGGTCACGCCTTGCCAGTTCGGCGGCGATCCGGATTGCTCCCAGTGCGGATGCATGGCCTCCGCCGGCCTCGCGCGCGTGGGCGCGTCCGCCGTCGCCGGCCCCCTCACTGCCGGCCACCTCTTTCAACTCTCTCACCGCATCGGCAGAGCAGTGGCGCGGCTTTCCCCTCCGGTCAAGGCTCCAGTGCCCGCAGCCATGGCGCCTGAACCGGTGGGCAACGCGCCGCTGGTGCAGGTGGCGAGCGCGGTCCAGCGCAGCGCCTCGCCCTCGGCTGCGCACTCCACCCACCACGCAGGCGCAGAGCTGCTCCCCTCGTCGGACGAACGCCCGCCTGTGGAAAATCTCCGCTAGCCGCCCCGTTCTCCCCATTCATCCCTGTATGCCCACCGTTTAATATTTTTCATCTTGAAAATGAAAATGAATTTCAATTTCATATATAATTTGATATTGAAAATGAATTTCAATTTCAATATGGATGCCATCGTTCATGTTCCGTATCGCTTGCCCTGATTCTTGCGTTAGGTCCTGTGCCACCCTTCTGCTGCTCGTCGGCTTGGGCGCCTTGCCGGCGTTGGCCCGCACCACTGCTCCCCAGGGGTTGGTCGCCATCGAGGGCACCGTCACCGACCAGACCCAGGCCGTGATTCCCGGAGCGCGCGTCACTCTCACCGATCGCTCCGTTTCCCGCATCCCCGTGGTCCGCACCGCCGTCGCCGACGCCATTGGCCGCTTCCGCCTGGAGAATGTCCCGGAAGGCACCTACGAACTCCACATCGAAGCCCGCAACTTCACCTCGCAGACGCAAAGCGTCGTGGTTGCCGTGGGCAAGTCCATCGACGCCCAGGTGGAGTTAAAGGCCGCCGGCAGATCCGAAGTCCTCACCGTGAGCGCCGAGGCCATTTACACCGAGCGCCAGGCTTCCAGCGCTACCAAGACCGATACTCCGCTGCGGGACATCCCGCAATCCATCGGCGTGGTGAATCAGGAACTGATCCGCGCGCAGAACGCGCTTTCCATGCAGGATGCGGTGCGCAATGTCAGCGGCGTGAGCGTGCATCTGGGGGAAGGGCGCCGCGATCAGGTCTTCATCCGCGGCTTCAGCGCCCTCACGGACATGCTGGTGGACGGCGTCCGCGACGATGCTCCCTACTATCGTGATCTCTCCAGCCTGGAGCGTATCGAGGTCATTAAAGGCCCGGCCGCCGTGCTCTACGGACGTGGCTCCGCGGGCGGCATTGTCAACCGCATCCTCAAGAAGCCGGAGTCAGAGACCTTGGCTGCGGAATTCGCCACCACCTTGGGCAGCTACGGCACCAAACGCTTTACCACCGACCTGAGCGCCGCCGCGTTCAATCACACGCTGCTGCTGCGCCTCACCGGCGCGTATGAAGACTCCGCCAGCTATCGCCATCATTACTATCTCGACCGCTATGACGTCGCGCCTTCCATCTTGTGGAAGCCCACCGCCAAGACGCAGTTTCTCTATCAGATGGAGCTCCTCTACGACCATCGCCTGGCTGATCGCGGCATCCCTTCGCTCAACGGACGGCCCGCCAACGTGGACATCGCCACCTATTACGGCTATCCCCAGGATGATTTTCTCCGCAACCGGGCCACCTCCCACTCTTTCAAGGCAGAGCATTTCTTCAGCCGCTGGACGTTGCGCAACGCCTTCCATGCCACCCGTTACGACAACCTCTTTTCCAACACGCAACCCAACGGGACGGTGATCACCGGGGGAAGTGTCCAGGTGAAAAGGCAGCAGTACAACGTCACGGCCGATCAGGACAATTATTTCAACCAGACGGAAGCCGTCACCGCCCGCTCGTTTCTGGGCATGCGCCACATGCTGCTCTTGGGCGCGGAGTATGGTTACCAGGCCAGAGATTTCACGCGCTTTGACGGCACTGCGGCCAATGTCGCACTGATCGATCCTGTGCTCACGCGGCCCACGTACTCCGCGGTCGCCGGCAGCAACAATGTTTTTGGCGGCACCGTGGCCGCAGGCTATGTGCAGGACCAGATCGACATCGCGCCTAAGTGGAAAGCCACTCTGGGCGCCCGCTTTGACCATTATCGGCAGAAGTTGGATGACCGCAGGGCGGCCAATCTTGATCTCGCGCGCACCGACCGTGCCTGGAGCCCACGCGCCGGCCTCGTCTATCAGCCGACCGGATGGGCGGCGCTCTACGGCAGCTACAGCCGCTCTTTCCAGCCCTCCGGCGAAGGTCTCTCTTTGGCCGTGAATAACCAAGAGCTGAAGCCGGAAGTGACGCAGAATTATGAAGTAGGTTCCAAGTTCGACTTCCTCTCCGGACGCATCTCCACCACGCTCGCCGCCTTCCGCCTGGAGCGCACTAACGTCAAGACCACTGACCCCTCTAACCCCACCAAGCTGGTGCTGGTAGGCGCGCAGAAGACCGACGGCCTCGAACTCAGCTTCTCCGGCCGCCTGACCCGCGGCTGGAATCTGCACGGCGGTTACGCCTGGCTGGCTACCCGCATCGTTCGCTCCAACACCATCTCCAGCGGCGTGCCCACGGAAGGGAAGCGCGCGGCGTTCATCCCGCTCAACAGTGCGAACCTCTGGTCTACCTACAGCTTCAAGAACGGCTTTGGACTGGGCGGCGGAATCGTTTACAACGACGATCGCTTCACCGGCAACGATAACCTGGTCACCTTGCCCGGATATGTTCGCCTGGATGCCACCGCTTTCTACCGGCATCGCCGCTTTGACGTGGTCGCGAACCTGCGCAATGTGGCCAACACCAAATACTATGAGAGCGCGCACAACAACGCGCAGATCTTCCCGGGCTCGCCCATCAACGGATTGGTGACCATACGCTATCGCTGGTAGTTCCGTTCCGGCACAGCTAGAATCGCTACCTGTGGCCGAACCGGTATCCAAACCCGAGCTGGTAGGGAAAAAAGAGAAACTGCATTTCAGTCCCGTGGCGGGCGCGTATGCGGCGTTCCGTCCCACGTATCCGCCGGAGTTGTTGGAGTATCTCGGCGGCTTGCCCCAACAGCGCCTGGTGGCCTGGGATGCCGGCTGCGGCTCGGGACAGCTCTCCCTGCCGCTCGCGCAACACTTCAAGCAAGTCATCGCTACCGACGCCAGCCCGGAGCAGGTAGCCAAGGCGCATTCGCATGAGCGCATCCGTTATGGAGTAGGCCCGGCGGAGGCCAGCGGCTTGGCCGCCGATTCCATCGATCTGGTGGTCGCCGCCCAGTCAGCCCACTGGTTCGATCTGCCCCGCTTCTACGCGGAGGCTCGCCGCGTAGGACGCCCCGGCTCCGTCATCGTCCTCATCAGCTACGGCAACCTGGAGATGGACGGATTCCTCCACGACCTGATCCGCGTCTTCACTTTCGCGACGCTAAAGGAACACTGGCCCGCGGAGCGCAACTTCGTAAATGACGGTTATGCCTCGCTGCCGTTTCCCTTCGAAGAGCGCGAGCCGCCCGCGCTGGCCATCGTCAAAGACCTCTCGCGCGAGGCGCTGCTCGGCTACATTAATACGTGGTCGTCGGTCAGTGATCTCCGCCGCAAAGGGAAGTCAGAGGTGCTGACCAAGTTCGAGGCGCAATTAAAAGAGTTGTGGGGTGTGGAGCCGGTGCGCGAAGTGCGCTGGCCCATCTCCATGCGGGTGGGGAATATCCGCTAGGGTTGGTTTCTTGGGTCTTGTTTTTAATCGTCAACCCGAAAGCGCTGCGAGCGCTAGCGAGCCGCGCTGAGGGACCCCTATCCTTCAACATACCCTTAGCCTTGTCATCCTGAGCGCGGCCCTTGGCGCGAAGGACCTTACGGTTGGTTTGAACTTGTCAACCCTCGCTCTTCCCGGAATGACGAGGTAAAGGGCATGCTCGAGATAGGGCTCCCTCGCCGCTACTCACCTGCGGCTCGCACTCACTCGGCATGACAAGCGAACCGGCTAAATGCTGACTGCTGCCTACCCCAGCCGCTTCTCCAGCTCCGCCGCCGGCAGCCGCACGCCCACGTAGAATGACCCGAAGGCCGCATACACCGCGCTCACTTCGTCAAAGCGCATCTCGTAGATCAATTTCTTGAAGATGACGGGATCGTCGGCGAACAGCGTCACGCCCCACTCCCAGTCATCCAATCCGATCGAGCCGCAGATGATCTGCTTCACCGTGCCCGCGTACCGCCGGCCGATCAATCCATGCTCATGCATCTGCCGCTGACGCTCTTCGAGCGGCAGTGTGTACCAGTTGATGGC
>JBKKBM010000281.1:0-9257 GCA_046714215.1 Terriglobales bacterium
TGGTGGTCGATTGCGCCGCGGCGAACACGCTGAACGCCATGCAGAGGACCAGCAGGCCGACCACACGCACAAAACTCTTCATAGAGACGCTAAACATATCTTGAGCTCCTGAATTACAAATCAATCATTCTTCCGCAAGGAACCACCGCAAGCAAACCTGCGAGTAGCAAATACTATGAACTTTGGGAAGGAACGGACAGTAACAACTGTAACGCAGTCGTGCTTATCTTTCCATAAGGAATTGACTTAATCGGCGTGAAAATTTTTAAACCGGCCTATGGATTTTGGAATCGCCAGCGCGCGTGATTGCTCACTTTCCGATGCAGAACGTGCCAAAGATCAGGTGCAGAATGTCGTCGGCCGACGTTTGCCCGGTGAGCGCGTCCAGCGGACGCAGCGTGGCGTAGAGATCCAGTAGCAGCATCTCGTGCGGCGTGTGCATCACAACCGCGTTCTCCGCCGCCGTGAGCGCGGTCAGAGATTCCTGGATCAAAGACTGCTGGCGCGTGTTGGTGATGAAGCCTGACTCCAATTGTGCCCCGGTGTTGCCGCCGACATTACCACCAACCAAGCGCAGTATCTCCGCACGTAGTTCCGGGATGCCGTCACCGGTGATAGCCGAGGTAGCCACTCGCGTCACGCCATTACGTACGGCGGCCGCCGCGGGTCGGTGCAGGTCGGCTTTGTTCGCGACCAGGATGGCGTGGCGGCCGTGCAAAGCACTCAGCATCTGCGCATCCTGCTGCTGGTCAGCCACGGAGGCGTTGGTTTCGGTGACGACCAATACGACGTCGGCATCGGCGAGCGCTTCGTAAGATTTCTGGATGCCGATGCGCTCGGCCTCATCTGCGGCGGCGCGAATGCCGGCCGTGTCCACCAGATGGATGGGAATGCCGTTCAACGCGACCGTCTCGCTGACGAGGTCGCGGGTAGTGCCGGGTGTCGCCGTCACAATGGCGCGCTCGCGCTCCACCAGTCGGTTGAAGAGGCTGGATTTGCCCACGTTCGGCCGCCCGACAATGGCCAATGTAAGTCCGTCGTGTACCAGCTTGCCGAAGGCGAACGAGTCTGCGAGTTGCTGGAGGGGTGTTCGTATTGTGGCGATGCGCGCGCGGATCTGCTCAGCGGGCAGCACGGAGACGTCATCTTCGGCGAAGTCGACGCCGGCTTCGAGCGTCGCGATGAGTTCGACCAGCGTCTTCTTTACCGGGTTGATGCGGCGAGAGAGGGAACCTTCCAGTTGCTGCGCCGCCGTCTTGGCCTGGAAGAGAGTTTGCGACTCGATGAGATCGCGTACGGCTTCCGCCTGGGTGAGGTCGATGCGTCCGTGGAGAAAGGCGCGCATGGTGAATTCTCCGGGCTCAGCCAGGCGCGCACCGGCGGCAATGGCCATCTCCACAATGCGGCGCAGCACGACGGGCGAGCCGTGGGCGGAGATCTCGACGACGTCGTCGGTGGTATAGGAATGGGGCGCGGCGAAGAAGGTGGCGACGACTTCGTCGAGGCGGGCGTTCTTGTCAGAATCGGAATCCAGATTTTCAGCGTCGATGACCTCGCCGAAGATGGCGCGGCCCGCTTCGAGCGGCCGGGGCAGCCGCAGCATGGGCTCAGCGATGGCGCGGGCTTGCGCACCGGAGATGCGGACTACACCAATGCCGCCGCGTCCGGGGGCGGTGGCGATGGCGACGATGGTGTCGTCTAAATGCACAAGGTTATTCTAGCGGGACTACCGCCCATAAGAATCGAGTCCGCAGCTCTTCCAGGTGTCTACTTCCTATAACCTGAGAGATCGGCAACACTGTCGTCCGCTGCCAGGTAGAAGGTCCAGAAATATTCTTCCTCCCCATGGGTCACCATCCTGTAGTAGCACACTTCCTTGACAGCAACACCGTATCGAGCAACGCGATTGTGTTGAATATCATCGCACGCGATGAATTTAAACGATTGGATGTCTTTCACCCACGTCGCTATTCCCCAGGGGATCCAAGGAGGCAAGCCTGCGACCGCTTCCTTGGTCAGCCGCGAAGAATCCATCTTCCCTTGGGCGATATCAAGCAATGTCTCCTGCAGCCGTTTGGTTCTCATCAGATTCGGGTCGGACTTAGGAGTCACAGCTCCCAGCCCCAGCTCCGGCAGGTACATTTCCGCGACGACCCGTGCTAGGCTCCACGGGTCGGATTCTACTGTGTCTCCCATATTACTGAGGACAATGACCGATAGGCTGTCATCTGGGAAATGCAGGATCTGCGTGCCTGTACTTCCACTATGGCTGGCGAACCTATGGCCGCGGAATTCGTCTATAAACCAGCCAAAACCATAACCATGGGTCAGACCGCTGTTTAGCTTCGCTGGAACCAAAATATGGTCGAGACTTGTCTTCTTCAGCAAACGCTCGGATTGCAATGCGGCGCCCCATTTGGCTAAATCCTCAGCAGAGGAGAGCATCCCTTCGGGACCACCAGGTTCAATCTGACTGGTGCGCCGGATGTGTGCGAGTCTCCTGTTTCGCAGGGTATACCCTGCAGCGCGATTCGGAACGACCTCCCATTGGTCGAGCATGCGTGTGGCTTTCATCCCTAACGGAGAAAAAATCCGCTCCTTCAGAAAATCGCCGTAGCGTCGTCCGCTCACTTTCTCGATAATCATTGCGAGAAGGAAGTAGCCCTGGTTGCTGTATGCCCAACCATGGCCGGGCGGGAAGGAGGGCGGGGATTTCGCAATAGCTTCATAGATCAGGGCGGGCTTGTAATCAAAAAGCCACGTCCCTTCACGCTGCGGCAGATAGTAGTTTTTGAGTCCTGACGTGTGCGTCAGCAGATGGCGTATCGTGATGGGGTCCCATGCGGTTGGGGCAGCCGGTAGATATTGCCGAATGCTGTCGTCCACTCCCAGCTTGCCTTCCTCCGCTAGCAACAGGACCGCGGCAGCCGTAAACTGCTTCGTAAGGGATGCCAGATCGAAGACTGTGCTGGGCGTCACGGCCACATTCAGTTCGATATTGGCCAGACCATAGCCCTTCATTTTGGCAACTTTGCCATTCTTCAGGACAGCGAGAGCCAACCCCGGAATCTGGCGTTTCTGCATCTCTAGGTTGAGGTACCGGTCGATTCTGTCCGTCTGGGCAAACAGAGGCCCGTTTCCGAAACCGACGATAATCAGCAGCATGGGCAACAGAATCATGGTTCCGCGCACTTTTGATGATCTCTTGAGAACCGGATGGTTGGTTTCGAGCAACGCGGGGGTAGAACTATCAATTGGACCCGTAACGCAAAGAAGACCTCGATGATCGGCGGACTGAAACACGTTATGCCCCCCAACTAAAGATAACTAGGGCCCCCAGAATGCCTTAGCGGCGCCGCCCGAACGGCTTTACCGCACCCGCCTTGTAGCTCTTGGGATAGAGCACCACGCAGCGGCGGCTGCCTTCGCCTTCGCTCTCGGTGCGCAGGTCGTCCGTTTTTCCGAGAACCATGTGCAACATGCGTCGTTCGCGGGAATTCATCGGGGCGAAGTGATACGGCATGCCTGATTTGCGGACTTTTTCCGCCGCCACTTCGGCGGCCATGCGCAATTCTTCTCGGCGCACGGCTTTGGAGTTGCGGCAATCGAAGCTCAGCCGGTCGTGCTCCTCGTTCTCGAGGTGCAGTGCTTTCAGGGTCAGATGTTCGAGGGAGTTGAGGAGCTCTCCGCCGCGATCCAGTAGCAACGAGCTATGCGGGCCGGCAAAGTCGACGGAGATGTCCGGCTGGGCCCACTCGGCGTCCGCAGGCTGCGGCGGGTTCACGGTGATGCGGTACTTCAGCTTGAAGCCCGCCTGCGCGAGGATGGTCTTCAGCAGGTCATTGACCTGATTGGCGGCGGCGACTTTGTCTTTCAGCGGCATAGGAAGCTCCAGCGATTCCGGAAATTATAACTATTTCTTGCGCTTGCCCTCGCGCTTGGCCAGGTGTTCGCGGATCTCGCGCGCAGTCTTGGAGTTGTTCATCGCATACTGGATGGCGAAGCCGATGATGTTACCGGCGACCCAATACACGCCGAGTCCGGCCGGTAGTGAAAAGCTGATAGCGCCGATCATCAACGGCATCATCGTCTGCATCATCTTGACCTGCGCGGGATCCATGCCTGTCATGGGCGTGATCTTCTGCATCACGTACATGGTGACCACTATCGCGACGGGCAGGATGTAATAAGGATCTGGCGACGACAAGTCCTTCACCCAAAGCCAAGTGGCATGGCGCAGTTCGTTCACCGCCATCAGCATGGAGTAAAAGGCGAAGAGAAAAGGCAGTTGGATGAGCATGGGGAAGCATCCGCTCATCGGATTAATGCCCTCGCGCTTCATCAACGCCTGGACCTCGCGCTGTTTATCTGCCTGGCGCGGATCGGTCAGAGACTTGACCTCGCGGTATTTGTAATTGATCGCCTTTACTTCCGGCGCGATCTTCTGCTGCAACAGCGCCGCCTTCATGCTGCTGTAACGCAAGGGGAAGAGCACCAGGTTGATGATGATAGTGAGAAAGATGATGGACCATCCCCAGTTGGGGAACATATGGTCGTGCGTCCACTTGAGCCACAGGAAGAGCGGCTTGGCGATCACGCCAAAGAAACCGAAGTCGGCCACGTCTTCCAGGTTGGGACCCGTGGGCTCACCACCTTTGGCATCCAGCGCGTAGGCCTGAACTTTCCGTAGGACGCCCAGTTCCTTTGGCCCGACGAACAAGCGGGTGCTGGTAACAGCACCTTCTTGGCCCACGGCTGCGCCCAAGACCGAATAGACGTCCTTCTTGAGTTTCGCGGGATCCTTTTCGTTGGGATTCTGCGGGATGGTCTTATGCAACTCGACGAGCGCGGCGTTGGTGGGGTCGTCAGGCAAAAAGATAGCGGCAAAATACTGGTCGGTCACGCCCGCCCAATAGAACGGGCCCTTCAGCGTATTGCCGTGCGAGATGGAGGTGGTGCCGGTCAGGAAGAAGCCCGATTGCGCGTTCTGGCGCTCGATCTTGTCCGTCTGCTGCCAGGTGATCTGCCCGGCGCCAAAGCTGGGCGCGTTTTCCTGGTCCCCCAAGCCCGCAGGCCACGCGGGGAAGGCAGAGACGACCGCGCCCTTGTCGGTGACCGAGGTCTCGACTTTTACGACATGGCTGTGGTCGAAAGAGAATGTCTTGCGAACAACGGTCTCACCGTCGGCGAATTCATAGGTCAACGTGGCCGGAGCGCTGAGGGTGCCCGTACCGCTGGGGACGAATAACGCCTGATTGATCTTGTTGCGCAGTGTCTCATCGTAAGTAAAAAGCGAGAGCGGATAACCGTGGGCGGGCGCCGCGATGGGATGGACCAAATCCAGCAGCTTGCCTTTGCTGTCCTTGTGCTGTTTGAGGATCCACGACTTGGCCACCGCGCCGCGGTTGGTGAAGACCACGCGATAGAGGTCATTCTCAATGACCGTCTCGGTCTCCTCGGCCGCCTGCTTGGTGACGACCGGCGTAGCGGTATCGGATTTCTTGTCTGCCGGTTTGGTGGCGGTCGGTGCGGCAACAGTCGTAATAGAAGAAACGGCCTGCGCAGATGCACTTTGGGATTGCGGGGCCTGGGCCGGAGCTTCCGTCTTGGTTGCAGCGGGTGAGGGCTTGGGGCCAAAGCGCTCCATCAACTGCTGGCTGATGAGGATCGCGAGAAACGTAAGCGCGAAGACGATGATGAGTCTTTTTTGCGCGTCGGGGTCTTGATTCGGGTGCTTAAATTCCGCCAATGATGCCTACCGTTATAAACAGGGCCTGCCGGCATGGTCCGCAGGGGAGCATCCGACAGCCTGAGATTGATTTTGGTTGTGAATATGAGAATCGTTAGGAACCAGATCGAGCCCACCCTGTGAAAATGGATTACACCGGACCAGCCGCCAGGCGGCCAGGGTAGAACCAAAAAAAACGCCATGCCGCGCGACTGCTTCCGCGGCGTAGTCAGAACACGTGGGTACGAAGCGGCACGAAGCCGATAGACCGGGCGATACAAAGCGCTTGTATCCACGCAAGGTGGCGAGCATGAATGTCTGTAAGGGCGCCTTCTTCATTTGCGACCTCGGGGTGGCCGCAGCTCGGAGGCCGGCGCGGGACCAGGAACCGCTGCGGCAATTGCCTGAAATCCCTTCGCCACTTCGCTCCGCAGCTTTTCCATCTCGGCCTTCAAAGCGCCCTTCTTGGGATTGATGACAACTTCGGCGCCCAGTTGGCGCGCGGCGAGTTCGCGATCCAATGTGGGGAGGTTGTGGCGTACGGCGTCGCGCATCCTTCTACGAATACGATTACGCACCACGGCAGGACCCATTACCCGGCCGACGGTGAACCCGACGTGCGCCTTAAACGCGCTGGCCTCGCCGCTGAGCAGATAAAAGAAGGTCATGTTGGCGGAAAATTGCCGCCGGCCCTGCTCGTAGACGCGTTGAAAGTCGGCGTGCTTGAGCAGGCGGGAGTCGCGGCCGAACGCCAACTGGCCGCCCCCCGCGTCGTTTCCAACTGCGGTGGATGCCTGTGGATTTCGGATTGGCGATTGGCTACCAGTCACAGCGATGACGTTGTCCCGCTTAGGTAAGTTCTGGAAAGTCAGGGAAATCAGATCCAGGCTGGATAAACCGTTGCAACCAGGGCCGGATGCCGGCCCTTACGAACCGAATTCTTAGACAGTCATTTAGTCCCGGAAGCCGGGGCTGACGGAGACCTTCTTGCGTCCCTTGGCGCGACGGCGGGATAGTACGGCCGCTCCGCTCTTGGTCTTCATCCGCGAACGGAAGCCGTGGGTCTTGGACCGCCGACGGCGGTTGGGTTGAAATGTGCGCTTGGGCATAAAAGTACTGCGCTCCTAATACGAATATTTGGCAATGAGCAAACTAGAAGTATAAAGGATAAGGGCGGAATCGGGCAATTCGGGCCCCGTCCGAAGGGGAGGCCGCTAAATGAAAAATTGGCGCATCTGGGGTATTTTTGCTGGCCTACAAGCAGTCGGGGTCCTCTGTGTGGCAATGGGTTACAAAATTGGCTTCCTTACTGTGGTCTTCGGAACCGTTCTTCATTATGCCAGGGTTGTGGTTCTCATCAACGATGCTGACGAGTAACCTTTTAGAGACGTCCTCCGGTGGGGCTGTATACCTTGCTGCGGCTGTGCTCGTGAACTCTCTAGTTTGGATGGCAGCGCGTCGCGTATTCCGCAACCTTGGGCGCACCGAACAGACGATCCGGATGAGAATCAATGATTCGTAACCAACTGCACCACTCTCGCGGCATTGTACTTTTAGGCACTTGACGAGAAGATTTTTTTAGGGATGGAAAGAAAAATCTAAGTAAAAAAGTATGCGGAAGATTTCCACTTCGCGAAATCTTCTGTGCTAGTATGCCCATCAGTTTCTTTCACTAATCACAAATAAGTTCCGCCCTGAATCCAAAAAGTTTTTGCTGTCGTCCACTGGGCGATGGCCGTCAGAAAAAGTTTCGGCATCGCGCGGCGCAAGCCAGATGCACTTGCTTCCGCATTGCGATGAGAACCACGCATTCATACCCCCGCGTACCCGCGTATGCGGAGAACGATCGAGCCGGCCACATGTCATTGACGTCCACTGCTGCTTCCACCGCGAACCCCTGGGTGCTGATCCTCAGCGCCCTGGAAAAAAAGATCAACCGCCACTCCTATGACACCTGGCTCAAGCCCACCCGCTTCAGCCATCTGAACGGCGAAGTGCTGTTCGTGCGCGTGCCTACGCCGGAGTTCCGCCACATCGGCGACAAGTACGCCGACCTGATCCAGGAGGCCATGGACAAGCTGTCCCTCGAATTCAAAGACGTACAATTCGTCACTGCGGAAGAAGATCCCTCGGCCCCTCCGAAAGCGGAGAATGTCCGTCCGGAAGGCGGCTTCGCTCCGGCCAGCGTTTCCGCGGCATCGGCATCGCGGCAAAATGCAAATCCCGGCTCCCAGTCGCGCTTTGATTGGGACACCGCCGCCCAGCTCAACCAGAAATACACCTTCACCAACTTCGTGATCGGCTCCGGCAACCAGTTTGCCCATGCCGCGTCACAAGCGGTGGCGGAGAAGCCTTCCAAGGCCTACAACCCCCTCTTCCTCTATGGCGGCGTGGGTATGGGCAAGACCCACCTGATGCAGGCCATCGGTCATGAGGTGAAGAAGCAGATGCCGCACGCGGCCATCTGCTACCTCTCCAGCGAGAAATTCACCAACGAGATGATCAACTCGCTGCGCTACGACAAGATGACCAGCTTCCGCGACAAGTTCCGCAACGTGGACGTGCTGTTGATCGACGACATCCAGTTTCTCGCCGGCAAGGAGCGTACCCAGGAGGAGTTCTTCCACACCTTCAACGCGCTGCATGAGTCGATGAAGCAGATCGTCATTGCCAGCGACCGTCCGCCCAAAGAATTGAGCGAGATCGAAGACCGGCTGCGCAGCCGCTTCGAATGGGGCCTGATCGCGGACATCCAACCGCCGGACCTCGAAACGAAGGTCGCCATCCTGCAGAAGAAGGCGGAGTCGGAAAAGGTCACGCTGCCCACGGACGTGGCGCTGTTCATCGCGCAGAACGTGCGCACGAACGTGCGGGAACTCGAAGGCGCGCTCATCCGCCTGGTGGCGTATTGCTCGCTCACCGGCACTGATGTGACGCTGAGCATGGCGCAGCAGGTGTTGCGCAACTTCATCGACTCGCAGGCGCGCAAGATCACGATCGAGAGCATCCAGAAGGCGGTAGCGGAACAATTTGGTATGCGTGTAGCGGGGATCAAGGCGAAGAACAACGCGCGCGCCGTGGTCGTGCCGCGGCAGATCGCAATGTATCTGGCGAAGCAGTTGACGGAATGTTCACTGCCGGAGATCGGTAGGCAGTTCGGCGGCAAGCACCACACCACGGTCATGCACTCGGTCGAAAAGATCGTGGAGCTGCGCAAGACGGACAAGGATTTGAACAGGGTGCTCAATCAATTGACCGAGCACCTGACCTAGTCCTGTGCGGTTGGGGCTGCGTTTTACACGCTGCGTAGGGTGATTTCCTCGGGTTCGATTGTGCAAACCTGTGGAGAGTGTTAGTAAGCGCGGTGAATTAGAAGTTGGTACTGGTTCTCCGAGGTCCAAGGTTAGGTTCGGTACTGGTTTCAAGTAGGGCTAACGGTGGTAGTAGCCGCTCCAGGGGTGGTTTGAGGTAGGATTTCCAGTTTTCCACCCGCCCTACTGTTACTACTGTTTTTAGATAGTAGTTATTT
>JBKKBM010000282.1:0-5142 GCA_046714215.1 Terriglobales bacterium
TTCCCGGAAGTCGCGGGCATACCGCACGCGGACGGGATACCGCTGCCTGCCTTCGATGGTCGTGGTGAGGTTCTTACCGCCGATGGCCGTCTCGATCACGTCCTGGACATCGCCGGAGCCGACTCCATAGCGGGCTGCAGCGATGCGGTCAATCTCAATCTCGAGGTAGGGAGCACCAGTGATCCGTTCCGCGTACAGATCCACCGCTCCGGGCACGGCGTGCAGAGCTTGCTCGATCTCAACCGACTTGCTCTCCAGCGTCTTCAGGTCAGCGCCAAAGACCTTGATGCCGACCTGGGTGCGGATGCCGGTAGACAGCATGTCAATTCGATTGCGGATGGGCTGGGTCCAGATGTTGGTCACGCCTGGGGTGCGGAGCTTCTCATCCAACCGCTGCAAGATGTCATCCTTGCTGGTTCCAGCGGGCCATTCGCTTTTTGGTTTCAGGGTCACGATGGTCTCAGTCATGTTGATAGGAGCAGGATCGGTGGCGGACTCAGCCCTTCCGATCTTTCCGACCACCATGCTGACGGCAGGATCTGCGGCAATGATCTTGTCCTGCTGCTTCATCAACTCAGTTGCTTTGGTTAAGGAGATACTCGGATCCGTAACTGGCATCCAGAGGGCGGTGCCTTCATCGAGGGGCGGTATGAACTCGGACCCGATCGTGCGCGCCACCAGCAGCGAAGCAACGAAGATCGCCGCCGCCAAGCCCACGGTGATGACGCGGTGGTCAAGCGCCCAGCGCAGGACGGGGCCGTAAACCGCTCGCAGACCGCGCATCACTGGATTATCTTCCTCGCGGTGCAACTTGCCCCGGATGAGGAAGGTGCACAGCACCGGCACCAGGGTCACGGCGATGAACGTAGAAGCGATCATGGCAAAAGTCTTGGTGAACGCGAGCGGATGAAACATCTTCCCCTCCATGCCGGTCAAGGCGAATACCGGTACGAAGGCGAGGATGATGATGGACATGGCGAAGAAGATTGGCCTTCCCACCAGCTTCGCCGCGCCTAGCGTGATCTCCAAAATATGCGGTCGGTAATCACCGTGCTCTTCGCTGTACCGTTCGGCATGGCGCAGCACGTTTTCGGTCATGACGATGCCCGCATCGACCAGCACACCTATGGCAATGGCAATTCCGCCCAGGGACATGATGTTGGCATTCACTCCTACGTAGTTCATGAGGAGGAAGGCAGAGAGAACAGCCAGCGGGAGCGGCAAGGTCACGATCAAGATGCTGCGGAAGTGCCACAGGAAGATTATGTGAGCCAACGTGACAAGGAGCACTTCTTCGAGGAGTGCCCACCGCAGGGTGTCGACCGCGCGCAAGATGAGTTCGCTGCGGTCGTAAAAGGGAACGATCTTGACGCCTTTCGGCAGTCCCGGCTGAAGGGCCGTGATCTTTTCCTTGACTGCGGAGATGACTTGTTGCGCGTTGGCGCCGTAACGGATCACTACCACTCCGCCCACAGCGTCCTGACCGTTCTTGTCGAGTGCGCCGCGGCGGAACTCCGGGCCGAGTTGTACCGTGGCAACTTGTCGGATGTACACGGGCGTGCCGCCCGCGGCCTTAAGCGGAATGTTCTCGATGTCTTCGCTGGAACGGATCAAGCCGATGCCGCGTACGATCAATTCAGTGTCGCCTGACTCCACGACCTTCCCGCCCACATTGTTGTTGCTACGTTCGACGGCCATCACCAACTCGCGGATGGGGATGCCATAGGCCCGCAGTTTTACAGGGTCAAGGTCAATCTGATACTGGCGTACAAAGCCGCCGATGCTGGCCACTTCAGCGACCCCGGGTACCGCATTGAGCTGATAGCGGACGTACCAATCCTGGAGCGAGCGCAGTGTGCCCGGATCGTACGGACCTTCAACCGTGTACCAGAAGACCTGTCCTACTCCGGTCGCGTCTGGCCCCAGCGTGGGGACAACACCGCTGGGAAGGAAGCTCGAAGCAAGGTTGAGCCGCTCCAACACCCGAGTGCGGGCAAAATAGATCTCGATGTCATCCTGGAAGATGATGTTGACCATCGAGAAACCAAACGCCGACGATGAACGCACAGTGCGCACACCGGCGAGTCCCTGAAGATTGACGGTGAGCGGATAAGTGATCTGGTCTTCCACTTCCTGAGGGCTGCGCCCCGGCCAGTCGCTGTAGACGATGACCTGGTTCTCACTCAAGTCTGGGATAGCGTCGACCGGAGTCCGCAGCATCGCCCAGTAACCCCAGCCGGCAAGAAATGCATAGGCGAGGAGTATGAGTCCTCGATTCTTCAGTGAGATCTCAATGATTCGGTTGATCATGGCTACCTCACTGTTACCTGGGTTCGCTTAGAGGCGATCCGCTGTCCTGCCCGCGTGACGTCCACCATCACGATCCAAGTACCGGAAGACTGAACTTTGGCGTCGCCGGAATATTGCTTGCCGTCCCACGCTAGCGCGTGCGTGTTTCGCATCTCCGCCATTCCCATAGCGGGCATCGCGGGCATCAGAAAGGTGATGGCGACGCTGGCGTCGGAGACAGCCTTGCCCGCCGCATCGCGGATGTCAACGAATGCGCGCACCGGCCCCTCCTTTGGAGGATCCGGCTCCAGACGAACGTTGACGACATATTTCGTGGTTGTGTTGGTAGGGTCGCTGGCGGCACCTTTGTCATTCTCATAACCCATCGAACCGCCGAACATCCCGCTCATTGCGCCACTGACGCGGGTCTGTGAATCGATCAGGAAGGCCCCATTCGTTACTACGCTCTCTCCTTCCTTCAGGCCTTTTCGTATGGCTATGAATTCGCTGCTGACTAGTCCCAGCTCAACTTCACGTTTTTCAAACATGCCGTCTTCTTTGGCAATGTAGACAACTTTCTTCTCGCCGGTGTCGAGAACGGCTGAGCGCGGTATCGCAAGTTGCTTAGTGTTTCCGGAACCGAGCATCACTTGTACGAACATCCCCGGCCGTAACTTCAAGCCGGGATTACGTAGCTGAATGCGCACCGATGCAGTTCTGGTTTCGGGCTTCACGCTAGGATCAATGAAGCTGACGCTACCGCGCAGCACGGTGCCCGGCAGTCCCTCTGCCTCGATGCGAGCGCTTTGCCCCACG
This sequence comes from Terriglobales bacterium, assembly GCA_046714215.1. Taxonomy (GTDB): domain Bacteria; phylum Acidobacteriota; class Terriglobia; order Terriglobales; family Acidobacteriaceae; genus DATLCI01. Next base: position 3,106 of record JBKKBM010000282.1, read on the forward strand.
CGGATAGTGTGCAAGTCCGCTTCGTACACATCGGCCAGTACCCAGACTGAACTCAGGTCGCTAACGCTGTAGAGCGCCTCGCCCTCCTGGACGTATTGGCCCTCCGCCACTTTTCTCTCGGTGACGACTCCATTCACGGTGGAGTACGTGGTGACGTGGATCTGAGGCTTGTCCGAGCTAGAGATGTCCTCGATCTGCTTTGAGGTCAATCCCCATAGCTCTAGTCGCCTCCGGCTTGCCTGGATCAGGTCATCGCCTTGGGCGATTGCCTGGCGATGAGCATCAGCCCCCAGATTTCCACGGGCACGAATGGCGAGTTTGTATTCTTCCGCTGACGAAACCACTTGCGGGCTATAAATGCTGGCGATCGGCTGACCACGCTTGACCGGCTGCCCGGTGAAGTCGAGGTACAGCTTGTCGATGCGTCCCCCTACGCGTGCGGCGATGGTTGTGAGTTGGGTCTCCGCTTGCTCTATGCGGCCCACGGTGCGCAGTTCTTCCTCGATCGGACGAAGAGTCACGATGGCTGTTTTCAACCCGATGGCGGCCTGCTCCGGCTTCGACAACTCGATCTCGCCTCCGGCCGTGGTCGAAGCGTTCTGCGGTGGCGCTGCGTCGGCGGGCGCAGACGCTGGCGCCGCTACAGTGGATGAATGTTCTTGCTGGCTACTGCCCCGTCTGAGCGCCCACATGACTACCAGGCTGCCCAATGCGATTCCCACTAGCAATCCAGCAACCAGGAGCAACCTCTCACGGTTCGTCATGGCTTCACCTCCGGCACGATGGCTGCACTTCGCGGCAAGGGCGCACCAATCGCTTGCTCAAGTTCGGCGAGTCGCATTTCATACTCCGAGAGCGCCTTGTAGTAGTCGTATTCGACGTCGAGATATGTGTTCTGACTCTCGAGTAGATTGAGGAAGTCAGTCTTGTCCGTTTGATAGGCTGCGGCCGCCGACTGAAACGTGGCCTCCGCTTGCGGCTTCAGAGTGCTGGCATAGAGCTTGGCCAGGCTGAGCGCTGCGCCTGCGCGTACATACGCTTCTTGAATCTCCTGCAGCACGATGGCCCTGATGGCCTTCGCTTCCGCGGCTTGCATGAGACGTTCCGCCGTGGCTTCCGCAATCTCCGCGTCGTGGCGCTTGCGATTTAGCCAGGGGAGGTTCATGCCCAGTTCCAGCATGTAGGCGTTCCGGCCGGGAGAGCCGGCAGGCATCAACATGTAACCTCCTGCGACCTTGAAATCCGGTGTGTAGGCCTTGCGGGCAAGTTCAACAGAAAGTTCACCGCCTTTGATCCGTGCACTCGCCGCTGCAAGCTCCGGACGTTTTTCGATAGCAATGGCCTGCAGTTCCGCAATGCTGGGCAGGGTAAGCGCCGGTTGATATTCGCCATGAACAGCGATCGGTTGCGAGGGGTCCCGTCCGATCAAAGTGTTGAGCCGGGCGCGGGCGAGCAGGCCGTCGCGTTCAATGTCGATCAGGTGTTCAGACAATCGAGAGAGCGCTACCTGCGCCTTCATCACATCCTGCTGCGGAACCCGACCCACGGTGTATTTGATCCGTGCCGATTCCAGCGCCTGGCCACCAAGTTCGACTTGTTCGCGGTGCAGTCTCAGCTCGTGCTCATTCCGTATGAGGTCGAAGAAGGTTGCGCGCACAAGCGAAACAACCTGTCGCCGCTTCGCTTCCAACATCGCTTCCGCGACTGCGACCTCTTGCTCCGCAACTTGGGTCCGCAGAGCCCGTTTGCCCCGACCGGGCAGATCACGCTCCAGCATGAACATGTGCTGGGAGCGGTTGTAGTCCCATGGCCGCGATAACGGGACGCCCCAGTTGCGGTACGAGATCGCCGGATCCTCGAGGGTCCCGGCAGAATCCTTCCTTGCCCGAACGGCCGCGATCCGCGTGGCCAGTGCGACCAGCTCAGGGTTACTCCGCGCCGCCTCCTCCAACTCTGACAGCGAAAGCACAGGGCCCGATTGAGCAGCGTGCTGATGCTGCTGAGCCAACGAAGCTGGCACCAGTGCCAACCATGATG
>JBKKBM010000283.1:0-25370 GCA_046714215.1 Terriglobales bacterium
GCTTAGAGGTCGGTTTGGATTGAAACAAATTCGAAAACCCTATCCGCAACTCGCGAACGGCATCGTCTCCAGCGGTTCCGCGGCAGATGGCTCCGCCGCAACTTCTTCACTCTTCTCTGCAAAGAAGCGGTCCACCTCATCCAAAATAGCCTGCTCCGTCTTCGCCAGGTATACCGCTTTGCGCAGGTTCGCGCCGCCCGGGACGCCGTGCGTGAACCACGAGGCGAACTGCTTCATCTTTCCCATCGCCGCCGGCACATCTTCGGCCACCAGCATCTGGAAGTAAGTCTTCATCATGGCGTGGCGGTCAGCTTCCGTGGGGTGGTCGTAGGTGCCCACGCCGGTCTCCTGCAATGACTGCTTGTATTGCGCGATCTGTCGGAAGATCCACGGATTCGACGGCGCCGTGCGTCCGATCATGACCGCATCGCAGCCCGTCTTTGCGACCATCAGCGCCGCGTCTTCCGGCGTGCGGATGTCGCCATTGCCGATGACCGGGATCTTCACCGCATCTTTGATCGCCGCGATCCACTCCCAGCGCGCTTCGCCGCTGTATCCCTGTTCGCGCGTGCGCGCGTGCAGCGCGACCGCCTGCAGACCGCAGTTCTCAGCGAGCTTGGCCAGTTCCACGCAGACAATCTGGCTGTCGTCCCAGCCCATGCGGAATTTCACCGTGAATGGGATCTTTACCGCGGCCCGCACGGTCTCAAAGATGTTCTGGATGTGCGGCAGGTCGCGCAGCAGTCCGGAGCCGCCATTGCACTTCACCACTTTCTTCGCCGGGCATCCCAGGTTCAGGTCAACCAGATCGAAGCCGCACTCTTCCACGATCTTGGCGGCGCCGGCCAGCACGGCCGGATCGCTGCCGAACAACTGCGCGGAGATGGGATGCTCGTCCGCGTAGAAGTGCAGGTAGCGCTTGCGCTTCGACTCGCGGCAACGGAATAGTCCATCCGCCGAAGTGAACTCGGTCATGATCAGGCCACAAGCCGAAGTTTCTTCGTCAGGCGGGTGAGCAGACGGCGAGCGCTGGCCCGCGCGAGCCGGAAGCGAGGGCGCCGCAGCTTGCTGCGGCGCCCTTGAATGAAATGAGCTGTGTTTGATGAAGCGGCGAAACACCGTGTCCGTCACCCCGGCCATGGGCGCCAGGATGGTAGCGGGAGCGATGCGCACCCCGCCGATCACGACCTCATCTGGCACCACGCCCAGAGGCACCTGCGCCCCTGCCGATAGCGGCTGGGCGTCATGAAAGCGCTCCGCGCGGGAGCGAGTGAACGGGTTGGTGGTGACACGAGACATAGCCTGACTAGATTGTAGCTCCAAAGCAAAAGCCCTCGTCGCCGAGGGCTTCCGTGAGTATCGGGAACCCCTTACTTGGCCACGGGCTTCGCCGCTTCAGTCTTGGCGGCGTCGGACTTGCCCGCATCGCTGTTAGCGTATTTGCGGCGGAAGCGCTCCACGCGTCCCGCAGTGTCCATCAGCTTCTGCTTGCCGGTAAAGAACGGGTGGCAGTTCGAGCAGATTTCCACGCTGATGTTGCCTTTGTGCGTCGACCGGGTCGTAAAGTTGTTGCCACACGCGCAGTGGACCTTTACCTGGTCGTATGTGGGATGGATAGCAGCTTTCATAGCGGATGAAACCTCTCTGAGGAAAAGGTTATTTTACCGGATAAGGCCAGGGTTGGGCAAATTTGGTTGGGTAGCTGCGCGCTTCGGGCCGTGCCTCCGGGTTTGCGGCGCTACGTCCGCATGCGGGCTTCGTCCACCATCCGGATGTACTCTGCGATCTGCTCGTCGTGCGTCAGAACCTGCGTCGGGTTACTCCGTTCATCGCGTTCTTCGCGCCTCGCGTCCGGCGCGGGACAGAGCAGTGGGGTGGGTGCCGTCATATCGCCACCAAAATACTGCAGCGACGTGGTTCTCACAACGGTACCGTGGTAACCACGCCGCTATATGATTGGTATGAATCAGTTTAAACGACTTTTTCTTCCGGCAGTTCTTCCACGAATTCCTTGCCCATCCGGGCAGCGTCGTACATTTTGCCGACCAGGTGATGATAGGGCACGCCGCTGAAGAAATGGTGGCTCTTCGACGGAAAGTCGCCGCTGTCCCCCCATTCCTGCTTCTGCAATTCAATGTAGCCCTGCTCCTGGGTCTCCGCCATATTTTGCAGTAACACGCTCACGCCATGTGCATTCGCATGTTGCGCCCCCAGCGTGATGAAGATGAAGCGCACACCCATCTCGCCCAGTTGCGCAAAGCTCATTGGATCGGGATCGTTAAACCACTTGAAGCTGGACGAATAGTTGAACGCGAACTTCGCCTCGGGGAAGCGCCGATGGATCTCGCGGGAGAACTTCTCCACCGGTCCGCGCTCGGAGGTAGGGAACTCGCACCAGAGTAAGTCGGGGATGCCGCTGTCGAGGTAGCGCAACCCCCGCTCGATGGCCAGATCGATACCCCGGGTGGATTCGGGAGCGTCTACCGCACTCAGACCGTCCGTGCGTGCAATAAGAACGAAGTCCGGGTTACCCGTGTCATTGGCCACCGCCCGCGCCATGCGGAGTTTGCCGATCATCTCATTGGCCGGGATCAAGGCTTTGCCGCCGATGTGCCCGCAGCGCTTCGGCAACACTTGGTCTTCGATGTGGGCCGCCGCGACGCCCGCCTGCACATACAACTCAGTAGTGCGCTGCACGTTGAAGATGTTGCCGTAGCCGCCATCCATGTCTACGATGACCGGCGGAAGATGCAGATGATTGGGCGCAATGCCTTTCTCCGGATCGCCGACTGCTTGGGTCAATTGGAACTTGCGCAGGCCGCTGACCGTGCGGCGCGCAGCGTCGGCGATCTCCGGCCCCGAGTACAAGTCCATGTCGGTCGTTCCCAAGTGCCCCATGGCGAACGAATACCCGCTGAAATACACCGCCTTGAAGCCGTAATACATCACCAGCTGCGCCGTCATGGGTTCATAGACGCCCGGGCCGAATAAATACGGCTCCGTCTCCAGCAAGTGCCGCATCCGCGTGCTGGGATGGATATTTCGGCTCTGGGGCACAAGATAGCCTTCGGGCAGCAGTGGCGAGGGCATCAATTCGGATTTCGGAATCTCAACACGCATAGTTTGGCGCTTCCCTTGGAGAAGATGATAGCCGTTCCCGTTTCCGTTGGTATGGCCGTTCCCGAAGTGTCTCATGTGCTGCGGGGTCTCCTGATAGAGTCTTTTGCTCAGATCGGGTCAAACTCTTGATCTCGGATCATCGCTTCGCTGATATGCCGGGCGCGGGTAAAGGACTCCGGCGTTCCCGGTTCTTTTCCCGGCAGCGCCGCAATGATCCGCTGCAACTCTTCGTCGAATAGACGACTTATCAGAGTCGGCGAATGAGCCACGGGGTTGCCCTCATCTCCCTCCTTGTCATCAACGATGACCACGGAATCGGCATGGCGCATGCGTTGCGCGATCATCAGCCGGTAGATGCGGTCGGTAGCCAGGTCCTCCATATAGCCGTCCAATAGGCTTGCCCCTTTGCCATTTAGGACGCCATTGCGGTAGCGGATCACCGTCCGGATGGCCGCGCGCGTCCCCGCCAACGTCCGCTTACCCACGCCCTCCGGTTGCGGTCGCAGCTCCGGATAGCGATTCGGCCCCTGGTCACCCTTACCGGTCGGGGTTCCGATCTGGTTTGGCGCAGGGAACTGGGCCACGGCGATAGCGTTCTGGTCGGGATGGCCCGTCCAGGCGCCATCCATGCCGCAGTTAGCTTCGTTCTTCTTGTCTTTCTCCAGGATCGCGAGGGCACGCGTGTTCAACTCCGCATCTTCCCGGCTGGGAAACAGTGCCGTCATACCGCCGATGGCCAGAGCCCCTCGCCGATGACAGATCGCCGGGATCAGCTCGCGCAGGTTCTGGAAAAACTTCACGTCATGCGGAATGGTGTTGCGGTCCGGTAACACCCACGCCGGGTCCGTCAGGTTGAAGTGGATGAGGCTGGCCATGTAGTCCCAACGGCCCAGGTTCAGTCCGAAGATATGGTCGCTCAGATGGTAGAGAAACTCTTCGATCTGGTAGGCCAGCGGATGCGATTCCACCAGTGCCATGCACTTGATCGCGTCCGTGGCCCAGCCTTTTTCATGGGCGATGCGCTTGAACAGGTCCGCCCACCAAAGCGCCTCTTCCGCTGATTCTGATTTGGGAATATAGAAGCACAGCGGATGCTTCAACTCCGTCTGCGTCACCCCGTAAGTCACGCGGGCGACGTCGTACAGCGACGCCGAGGTCAATTCGTCGGTCTTTCCTTCAAAGCTGCCAAAGCCGCCGCGTTGAGCGATGTGCAACCCGCGCGCGCGAGTGAAGATGACCGTTGGACTGGCCTGGATGCTGACCTGCTGATTGCGCTTCTTGTCGAAGTAGCTGAGTTCGCCGCGTAGCGCCGAATGCACGTTGGCAATGCCCAACTCCAGGTTGGGCCAGCTGTTCGCCATCGAATCCTCAAGGTCGACCATCACGCCGGGCGCGCCGGAGTTCAGCATCTTGACTACGAGTTCCGCGTCGTCGGCCGGGCCGGTCATTTGATTCCGCTGGTCTTGCGCCCAGCCGGAAACGGTGATCCGCCAATCCGAAGTCACCGCCGGCGAAGGCGGCAGATGCTCCGGCAGCTTGCCTGCGTGCGCGGCCTTCAGTACCTCCTTGCGCTGCGCCAGCAGCTCCTGCTGCCACGGGGTGAATCGCGTGTGCAGCTTGGCGTAAAAATCGGCAAAGCCGGGGGGTAGGACCGCATCGGCCGGGGCAGTGTTGATCGTAAAGCCGCGCAGATTCGTAGAAGGCAAGGTAGAAGCGGCGCCGGATGGATCCGGGGTCATAAAGCTCCTTAAACTTCTGATTAGACACTCAGTTGCGAGCTTGGGATGGCTTATTTTGGCTCAAAAGACCGTGGGCAGCTGTTCTACCATTTTCCACAAGATGTTTTTGTTATCCACTGCTTTCAAACAGGCGGGCACGAACCCATCCTTGCACCGATATCAACAAGCGGGATAGATTCACTAAAGAGATGTCCCGTCCCGCTGCAATTCCCGACACCACCTCCGACTGCCAGCTCTGCGGCGGGACCGGCTGGCGCACGCTACCGCCCGATGCCCAGAATAAATCTGCCCGGGCCGCCCGCTGCCAATGCCAACTGGGACTGCGCGCAGACAAGCTGATGGCGCGGGCCCGCATCCCGGCGCGCTACGAGCATTGCTCGCTTGCCGATTTCGACACCAACTTTGAAGGCAGCAACCGCTCTTTGCATTCCGCGCGGCTGGCGGCGGGCCGCTTCGTCGAAGAGTTTCCCGTGGAAAGCACGGGGCTGCTGCTCATCGGACCTATCGGCGTGGGCAAGACGCACCTCGCGGTCGGCATCGCCCGCGAGTTGGTCCTGCAAAAGGGTATCCCCTGCCTCTTTTACGACTATCGCGAATTGCTCAAGCAGATCCAGAACTCCTACAACCCCGAAGTGAAGACGACGGAGTTGGGCATCCTGCGGCCGGTGTTCGAAGCGGAAGTGCTCGTCCTCGACGAGCTAGGCGCGGTCAAGCCGACCGAGTGGGTGTGGGACACCGTCAGCCACATCCTCAACACTCGCTATAACGACAAACGCACCACCATCATCACGACTAACTATGAAGATGCACCGCCCGCCGGCGCCGAGTATGAGACCGGCCCGCGCCGGGCCTCGCGCCAGGAAACCTTGGGCGACCGCATCGGCGAACGCATGCGCTCCCGCCTCCACGAGATGTGCAAGAAGGTGGAAATGACGGGCAACGACTTCCGCCAGCGCGTGCAGAGCGTGAACTTCCGCTAGGGCAAAACCTTTTTTAACCACGAAGGTCACGAAGGGGAGTCCAAGTTTCACTTTTCCTTGTTGCTTGTCCGCCTGTGTCCTCCTCGTGCCTAACTATCTATCTTCTCGTTTCCTTATCTCTTTTGTCCTTCCTGCTTGGTTTCCTTAGTGTCCTTCGTGTCCTTAGTGGTTAAATTGGGGTTGATGCTCTCCCACTCCATCCCGTTCGCACCGGAACGTGACGCGGAAGCCTTCAGCCTGATCCCGGCCGCGCCCGGCGTCTTCCTGCTGCGCGGACACGACGCCAAGGCCGAACCCTACGTCAGCAAGACGGCGAATCTGCGCCGCCGCGTCCAGCGGCTGCTGGCGCCGCCGGAGAGCCAGAGTAAGCGCCTGAACTTGCGCGCGCGCTGCGCCAGCATTGAATTCACGGTGACAGGCTCCGACTTTGAGAACATCTTGCTCCTCTACCGCGTAGTGCGTGAAGTTTTTCCCGAGAGCTACACCAAGCGCCTGCACCTGAATCTTTCGCCGGTCATCCGTATTAATTGGGAGAACGAGTATCCGCGCGCGTATGTCACGCGCAAGCTGTCGGGCATGGCCGGCAAGCGCACCGAAGGCTTTTCTCCGGGCACGAAATCGGTTTACTACGGTCCCTTTCAATCGCGCGCCCTGGCGGAAAAATTCCTGAACGACGCGCTCGACCTCTTCATATCGCGCCGCTGCACCTTCGATCTGGATCCTGACCCCGTGTTTCCCGGCTGCGTCTATTCGGAGATGAAGATGTGTCTGGCTCCGTGCTTCAAGGGCTGCTCCGACGAACAATATGTCGACGAAGTCCGCCGGGTGCAGCGCTTCCTCGACACTTGTGGCGAATCCCTCATTGCCGAAGTCGAAGCCGAGCGCGACCAGGCCAGCGCCGCGCTGGAGTTTGAAGCGGCGGCCAACCTGCACACTCGCATTGAGAAGGTCCGCGGCGTCGTCCGGGGTTGCGATGAGATCATCCGCCGGCTCGATCAGCTCGACGCGCTCATCCTTCAGCCTTCCACCCAGCCGGATTCCATCGCACTCTTTCGCTTCGCCAACGGACAGCTCTGCGGCCCGCTCAGCTTCCGCGTGCAGAACATCCTGCTATCGAATGAGAAATCCGGAAATTCTTCGCTCTACGCGCAGCCGCTCATGGCCCAGCCTGTGCCGGAGACTCCGGAAGTCGGAGCCAAGCCGGCAAGCCTTGACGCCCGCCTGGCCGCCGCGCTGGATGAAAGTGAGTTGATGCCCGCTCCCAAAGTCACCGCCGCGGCTTTCGCCCTGCAACTGGCCCTGCTGAAGCGTTGGTATTACCGCAGCACTCGTGTGGGCGAGATCTTTCTCCGCGACCGCGACGGCACATGGCCGTATCGGCGCATGGTGCGCGGTGTCTCACGCGTCATGGCTGGGAAGATTGCGGAAAACTCGGAAAACGCGAAGGACCCGTTAACCACGGAGAGCGCAGAGTCCCAAAGAGGTTCGTAGGTTTGTTTCCGAATACTCTACTTCTTGCTCTCGGCGTGTGGCTCTATGTTCTTTCTCCCTGTGAAGCTACTCTTCTACTGGAAGGTTCCATTTCCCAAAAGTTTCCTCGTGTCCTTTGTGTCCTTCGTGGTTAATGAATTGTTTCTCTCCGTGGAGGACCCGTTAACCACGGAGAGCACAGAGTCCCACAGAGGTTCGTAGGTTTGTTTTCCTGGAACTCTTCTGCGTCTCGCTCTCTCGGGGTGGCTCTGTGTTCTCTCTCTGTGAAGCTACTCTTTCGCTGGAAGGCTTCTATTTCCCAAGATCTCCTTCGTGTCCTTCGTGGTCAATGATTTACTTTTCTCCGTGTGACTCTGTGCTCTCTGTGGTTAATGAGCTTTCCTCCCCACCACCTCCGCCAGCGCCGCTCCTACCGCTTTCTGATTTACCTTCATCGCCCCGTGATAGTCCTTGCCCAGCAGCGCCGCCACCGTTGTCGCCACCTGGGACTGCGTGACCGCATCGCCGCCGCTGCGCTCGCCTAACGCCGGCGTATCCGGACCCATTACCGCGATCCATATATTCTCCGCGCCGGCGATTTTGTCGCCATGGTTCTTCCAATCCGGACCCTGGCCGCGTCCGTGGTCCGTGGTGATGATGAACGTCGTCGAGCCGTGATACTGCGGAATCGCCTGCATCATCGTCCACAATTCCCCGATGAACTGGTCAACCAGCTTGGCTGAACGCAGGTGCTGGTCAAAGCGCCCGAGGTGCGCCCATTTATCCGTCTCCCCATAGCCCACGAACAACACCCGCGGACGATACCGCTTGATGTGGTCTTTTACCGCCGCCTGCAAAAACGAATCGGGGACCTCGTCACTCCATTGCCGGATGGTGGTGCGGTACAGTTCGTCGAGGCGCGCCTCTTCCGGCGTCATCTTCACGCCGGGGGCGGTGGGCGTCTCCCACTGTGCCCGGGCAAATATGCCGCTCCGTTCTCGATTGAAAATATTAGGGAAGGCGAACCACGCGCCGAACGCGGCAACTTTTCCTTGGAACTCGGGCATCTGGTTCAGCCATTCAAAGACCGTGACGTTCGGATTCGGGCCAAAGTCGTTGGTGTTGATCTGCGGATCGAAGCGCCCGGTTAGGATCTCGTTGTACCCGGGATAAGAAAAACGAAATGTATTGGTGATGCGGGCGATGCTGCCTTTGTCCTGATTCCCATAGATCTGGCCCTGCTTGCCGATGGTCTCCCAGAAGAAGGGGAGCCAATTCCGCCGGTTCTCGTCGGGCGTAGGTCGCAGATACTCGGCCTTCGCCTTCGTGGCATCTCGAATGCCGCCCAGTTCGCGGTTCATCAGACTTTCATCCGGCCCGCGGAAGATGTCTTCCCAGCGCACGCCATCCGTCGTGATCACGACCACGTTCCTGGTTTTGAGTTGAGTTTTGAGCTGAGTCTTGGGCTTCGTTGGTTCCATCTGCGCCGATATTCTTGGCGAGATAGCCACACTCAGTGCCGCGACCGCCAAGTACAGCAAAGCGTTTTTCATTCTTGGTCTTCCTTAGTGTCCTTCGTGTCCTTTGTGGTTCGAGACCTTGTTCTTTCGGAAGATCACCCGCAACCCCTCTCGCCAATCTTCATTCACGCCCACGAAATTCCAATCGACCTTCGGCGAGAGGAACTTCAACAGCGCGTCCGTCGAGGGGTGGACGTGCAGCGCCGGCGCCACCAGATAGAGCAGTGGTGGCTCCGCGGTCAATTCTTTTCCGGGGAAGTAGCCGAACTTCTCAAACTCTCCGCGCTGCTGATGGAAGTGGACGCGCGCCCAGTAATCGAGGCCCTGCATCGGCAGTTGCAGGTCTTCATCGGCCTTCAGCTCGATCACGGCGAGCCGCCCGGAGCGCGTGCGCGCCAGCACATCGATCATGGCGCGGTCGCTGGCGGCGAAAGCCGGCACCTGCGAATAGACGCACGCCGGATCCAGTTGGCCATCAATGACTGTGATGTCAGCCAGCACCATGGATTCCAGCCAGCGCTCTGGCTGCATCCGCCACAGCGCATCATGCTTATTGCCCGCCGCCCGGCGCGACGCCGTCACCCGCTGCATCAAGTCGCGGAACTGCGTGTCGTTGTCGTCGGTGAGCGCGACTTCGAAGCGTCCCGCGCCGAAGGTGATCTGCTGGCTGGGCGCGAATCCGGATCCGGTCGTCGCGCGCGCCCGCGCAAATTCGAGTCCATGTAGCCGGAAGCTGATCTCGCTGGCGCTGACTACGGCCGCCTCCGCCCGGGGCACGATGGCGGTGATCTTTTGTATCGCCGCGGCAAAGCGCGTGCGCGCTGCCTGCTCGCTGGGACAATGGATGAGCCGCGTTGCGACGTTGCCATCTGCCGCGTCGAACTCCGTCAGCGTCTCGTCGCGCTCTTGCAACTCGAAGATCTGGACCTTCGCCCGGCTCCCCAACTGCACCACCCGCGCGCGCACGGTCTCCAAAGTCCCCGCCGGCAGGAACAAGCGCAGCCCTTCCACCGCTCCGCGTTCCGCGAATTGCTCCCGACAATGGTCCAGCCACAGCATGCCGATGGCCAGCGCGCCATCGATGGTCGCGCTTGTCTCCGCTCTGCCTACGCCCAGCACCGCAAACGCGGAGCGTCTTTTCCGCAGCAGCCCGCGGGCATACGCAGGGCCAAAACTGTGAGTGAGGTCGGCGGCGGAGGAGAGCCGCTTCTTGTCTAGTACCAGATCGGGAAAATTGCGCTGGAGTACGCGCTCCAGCATGCGCTGATACGCGCCGCGCGACGATCGCTTCGCTGCCGGCGTGCGCCGGTCTCGCTGGCTGCAGATCTCGAGCTTATGCGGCCGCGCCTGGCCAAACTTGCGCACCGACAACCTTAGTACTCCGTTCCGCAGCTCCGCTTCTTCCACCCGGCGCACATGGTTCCGCTCCTCTGACCACATCTCCAGCACGCACTTGTCGCGCGCGGAAGAGACCGAGTATTGAGCCGTAGCCAGGTCAAATATCATCTGGCCATCCTCCACCACCACCGCTTGGGGAGAGGTATGCAAGAAATCTTCGATGGCTCTGGTCAAATCCGCGGCAGACATACAAATCGGCTCATTATAGCCATCCTCTTGGTACCACTCCCCGCGCCGACCTGGAATCCTATCTAGTAATTCATAGGAAGTCCCCTGGAAGTGGAGTATGCGTGCCTTCATCTTTAAAAAGTATTTGGAACAATTCCCGGTCCCGCACGCCTGAGGATTCTGAGACCGTCTATCATCCCGGCGCCAAGGCGCCCCGCCCCGGCCTCTATTGGGTGAGTCACCTGCGTCATCGGCTGGCCCACCTCGTTTACGTGGAAGAAGGCACAGTGCTGCCTCTTTGCCGGCGTTGCGGCGCGGGCGTGCGTTACGCTTTGCAACAGCGGGTGCAGCATCTGGAATCAGACCGCGACTTCACCCGCCGGGCCAAAGTGGTTCCCATGGACTCCCGCCGGGCCAAATAGGCCTCTGCGCCCGACCCCTGAACCTGCGATAATCAATCGTTGTGTCCGCCGGACGCATCCAAGGGGCAGGCTTTTTTCATGACCGATAAACAATTCTTCTTCGAGCGCTTTGCCTTCGCGCCCAAGGATCTGGAACGCTATCTCGCGGAAGCGCTTTCCGCCGGCGGCGATTACGCTGATCTGTACTTCGAATACCTGACCTCCACCTCTATCAGTGTGGACGAATCGCTGGTGAAGTCGGCGTCGCAGGGCATCTCCGCGGGATGCGGCATCCGCGTGGTCTCCGGCGAGCGTACCGGATACGCCTATACCGATAACCTCGCGCCCGAACGCATCATCCACGCCGCGCGCACCGCTGCCTTGATTGCCAGCGCTCCGGCCAAACAACAAGTGGCTGGCTTCAAGGAAAATGCCAATCGCAGTCTTTATCCGGTAGCGTCGCAATCGGTAGATGCCGACGTGACCGCCAAGCTGGAACTCGTCATGCGCGCCGACCGCGCTGCCCGCGCCTTCGATCCCCGCATCACCCAGGTACGCGCCGGCTATAGCGATGAGCTCCGTCGCATCCTCATCGTCGGATCCGACGGCACCCTCGCCACCGACACCCAGCCCCTTGCCCGCTTCACCGTCTTTTGTATCGCCAAACAGTCAGACGACAACTCCGCCCGCGGCACCGCCGGTGGGGGCGGACGTGTGGGCATTGAATATTTCCAACTGGAGAAGACGCCGGAGTTCTTCGCCCACGAAGCCGCCCGCCAGGCCATCATCCAACTTGATGCCGTAGAAGCCCCCGCCGGCGAGATGGAAGTCGTGCTCGGTCCCGGCTGGCCCGGCATCCTGCTGCATGAGGCCATCGGTCACGGTCTGGAAGCCGATTTCAACCGCAAGAAGACCTCGGCCTTCACCGGACTCCTCGACAAGCGCGTTGCCTCTGACAAATGTACCATCGTCGACAACGGCACGCTGCCTTCACGCCGCGGCTCCATCAACGTTGACGACGAAGGTTCGCCTACCCAGAACACCGTGCTCATCGAGAAGGGGATCTTGAAGGGCTACCTCAGCGACAAACTTTCCTCGCGCCTCATGGGCATGCCGGATACCGGTAACGGACGCCGCGAAAGTTACGAACACATTCCCATGCCGCGCATGACCAACACCTACATGATGGCCGGCGACGACGCGCCCGAAGATATCATTCGCAGCGTGAAGCGCGGACTCTATGCCGTAAACTTCGGCGGCGGCCAAGTGGACATCACCAACGGCAAGTTCGTTTTCTCCACGTCCGAGGCTTACCTCATCGAAGACGGCCAGATCACTGCGCCCGTAAAGAACGCAACGCTCATCGGCAATGGGCCAGACGTGCTCACCCGCGTCTCCATGGTGGGCAACGACCTGCAGCTCGACGAAGGCATCGGCACCTGCGGCAAAGACGGGCAGTCGGTGCCCGTCGGCGTCGGCATCCCCACCATCAAGGTCGATAGCATCACCGTCGGCGGCACGGGCAGGGCGTAGCGGTGGTGCAGACCAGAGGCTTTGTAGAGACGACGTAGTTTGCTACGTCTTCACCTGGAGCGATGGTAAGACGGCTTGCTCTGGATTCAGCCCCGCAGGGGCGACCGACAGTAGCCCGGCACGTAGTGCCGGGTAGCAGCGGCAAATATGCTTAGTCCTGCAGGGACGACTGTAAAGTTAATAGCGCAAGTCATGGCCAACAACTACCTGCAACTTCCTATCGGCGAGAACGCGCCTGACACCGTCAACGCGGTCATTGAGATCCCGTCCGGTGAAGTCAATAAATACGAGTACGACAAGAACCTCGACATCTTCAAGCTCGACCGCAACCTCCATTCACCAGTGCATTATCCCGGCGACTACGGCTTCATCCCGCGCACGCTGAGCCAGGATGGCGACCCTCTCGATGTCCTTGTCCTCGTGGATGCTCCGACGTTTACGGGTTGTTTAGTTGTGGTCCGTCCCATCGGCATGCTGGAGATGCTCGATCAGGGCAAGGCCGACGAAAAGATCCTCGGCGTCGCCTCCAACAATCCGCGCTACGCCGAGGTGAAGAATTATTCGGAGATGTGGTCGCACCTGCTGCTCGAGATCAGCCACTTCTTCGCGACCTATAAGGACCTCGAAGGCAAGCGCGCCATCATGAAGGGCTGGCACGACGTGAACGTCGCCCGCAAAGTCATCATGGAAAGCCATGTGCGCTATAACGACGCGGGGAAGAAGGGCACGAGCGCAGGCTAGCCATGCCTACTGAAACCATCCGGTCCACCGACCTGAAACAGATCGCCACCGACGTCATCGCTCGCGCCACCAAAGCCGGCGCCACCGCGGCCGAGGCCATCGTGCGCGATGGCAGCGAATTTTCCACCGTCCTGCGCCTCGGCCAAGTGGAGACGCTGAAGGAATCCGGCTCCCAGGCCATGGGCCTGCGCGTCTTCATCGGACAACGTGCCGCCAGTACTTATTCCAGCGACCTCACGGAAGAAGGCATCCAGCGCCTCGTATCGGGCGCGATCGACCTCGCCCGCGTGACTTCGGAAGATCCCCACGGCGGTCTACCTCGACCGGAAGAGTTAGGCACACTCAAAAACGATCTCGACCTCTACCACGAAGATGTCTACTCGTTATCCGGTTCGGAGCGCATCGAATATGCCCGTCGCGCTGAAGCTACCGCCATGGCCGTGGACTCGCGCATCACCAACTCCGACGGCGGCTCCTTTGACGCCGCCACCGGACGCAAAGTGCTCGCCAACTCGCTCGGATTCCTCGGCGAATATCAACGTTCCTACTGTTCGGTCTCCGCCGTGCCCATTGCCATCGATGAGCGCGGCGCCATGCAGCGCGATTACTGGTACTCCGCCGCGCGCTCGCTGAAGCTGCTGGAATCGCCGGAAAGCGTCGGCCGCGAAGCCGCGCGACGCACCCTCCGCCGCCTGGGCGCGCGTAAGGTCGCGACCACGCGCGTGCCCGTGGTCTTCGATCCCCTGGTCTCGCGCTCCATCGTCGAGCATTTCTTTGAAGCTGCCAATGGCGATTCCATCTATCGCGGCGCGTCGTTCTTTGTCGGCAAGTTGGGCGAAAAGGTCGCGGGCGAGAACATCACCGTCATTGACGACGGCACCATCGTCGGCGGCTTTGGCACCGCGCCTTTCGACGGCGAAGGCATTCCCACGCGCCGCACCGTCATCGTGGAAAAGGGGATCCTCAAGTCCTATCTGCTGAATACCTACACCGCGCGCAAGCTCGGTATGACGACCACCGGCAACGCGTCGCGCGGGCTCGCCGGAAATCCCGGCATCGGTTCCGGCAATTTCTTCCTCGAACCGGGCACGAAGACGCCGCAGCAGATCATCGCGGACATGAAAGACGGTTTCTACGTGACGGAATTTCTCGGCTTCGGCGTGAACCTGGTCACGGGCGACTTCTCCCGTGGCGCCAGCGGTATCTGGATCGAGAATGGCGAGCTGACCTACCCGGTGGAAGAAGTCACCGTGGCCGGCAACCTCAAAGATATGTTCCAGAACATCGTCGAGATCGGGAACGACCTCGAATGGCGCAGCTCGACCGCCGCACCCACCTTCCGCATCGACGGCCTCACCGTCGCCGGAGCGTAAGCGTCTTGTATACTGGTTACATCCCCTCAAATCTCATTTGGAGTCATGCATAAATGTCGAAAGAAAAGGTTGCTGTCGCTCAGAAGGAACCCATTGCCATGCTGTGGATCATCATCGGGCTGCTCGTCTCCATAGCTGCAATGGTCGGCATCGAGCGTCTGGTACCACGCTACTAGTTCCGCCGAAACTCCCGCCCACTCGAAACTCGCCCACTCGCGTAAAAAGAGTGGGTTTTTTGCCTTGAATACTGCTCCCGATACAGGCGTAAAATGAAAGGTGCTGGCTGCATCGGGAGGTCACCATGCCGAAAGTCACTCCACCCCCATCGTCGCAATCGCATCAGAAAGATCCCATCGCGCTGCTCTGGATCATTATCGGGCTGCTTTCGGCCGTCGCCACTTTTATGGGCATCCTGACGCTGGTGCCCAAGTACTAAGCGGGCGAAGTCACGCGCCGCCGCACCGGGACCAGTAACACCGGGATGGTGGTGTGCCTAAGCACTGCCTGGCTCACGCTGCCCACCAGCATGTCCATGACTGCGCTCCGCCCGTGCGTCCCCATAACAATGAGCTCTGCGCCCAGCCGTTCCGCTTCGTTCAGGATCGTCTGGGCAGTCGCTCCCTGCACCAGCAAGGCGGTCGCATCCACTCCCTGGGCTCGCAATGCTTCCGCATGAGCCTGGATCATCCGGTGCTGCTCGCGATACACGTTCGCTACCTGGTCGCGCACCGCGTCCGAACCCGCCTGGTAGCCCACGAACGCCGGGTCCGGTTCGGACACATGCAAAAGAAAGACCGACGCGCTGGATGGTTTCGCACAGCCTTGGGCTTCAGCCAGCAGCCGCTCCGTCGCATCCGCAAAATCGATCGCTACCAGTAGCCGCATCACCGTTTCTCCTGCGCTTCCCATTTGCTCTTTACGATGGGATACAGCGCCTGCGTGTACCGCTCTGCTTCCTTCGCCGTCATGTGCGACCACTCCGGCAGCCGGTACCCTTGTAACTCCGCATAGTCCATGAAGTGGATGCCGGGCGCTCCCGTGCGCGCCAACAGTACATCCCATGTTTCCGCCCGCGGATTGATCATAAATTCCACGTCGCGGAACTCTCCATCCACGGGGTGGAGCACAAAGACGACTTTCACGCCGCGTTCCCTCAGCTTCTTCACGGCGAGGGGGGCCCGTTCCAGTTGCTTCGCCCGCAACATCGGTCCTAGGGCCATCATCTTCGGGTCTGGCGGGTCCCAGAATTCCTTCCATATCTCCTTGGCGCGGTTCTGGTAGGCCACGTCGTTCTCCATCTTGTCCCATATGCGCATATTTCGGTCGGCGTCGGTCACGAACAAGCGCCGCACATCGCTGTCCTTGCGCACCCCCGTGCGCTGCGGCCATGGTTGTCGTTTCAGCACCGTGAAAAGCGCAAAGTCAGGCTCGTAGAAAGCCAAATACGGTTCCAGGAACTTCATGGAAAGCCATTGCCCGAATCGCTGGGAAGGGGTCTCCTTCGGGTAATACTTCAGAACATCCTCGCGGTACTGGAAGCCGCTGAAAAACAGGAGCGGCGTGACTCCCACCAGCACCTTGCCGCGGAACGTAGGATCATTGGCCAGGTCTTCCAGCGGCGTCATCGGCGAAGTGCCTTCCAGCGCAAGCTGGATAGGCTTATGCCCGTCCAATTTTTCCCAGACGTTGAGATTAATGTTGGAAAGCGTGCGCGACGATCCCACCAGCACGGTCGAATCCGGCTTCACCTGCCGTCGTTGGATCGCCCACAGCCCTTCGCTGTTGCGATACGTGGGCTGCGCGCCCCAATCGCGCCAGTAAGCTTCCCAGCCCCCCAGCGCCAGCGCGAACAACAGCAGCGCCATCGCCCCCGCCACACCCCACGCCACCATGGGCACGGGACGCTCCGGCGGCGCCGGGTCGACCGCGGGATATTCAGAATTGGAAGTAGATGAAGGCATTGCTTCCTCCCTGTGTGATGGCAATCAGGAACAACATGATGCCCCAGATGAGTCCGACCGCCGCCGCCGGCAGCCGTTCGGCCACCTGGTGCAGGTCGCGGTCCCGCATCAACCAATGGATCAGCAGCATGCTGCCGATGGTCACCGAGCTGCTGATGACCAGCCACGCGTTCAACAGCGGTGCGCCCGTGCTGTCGATCCACAACATGCTGCGCAGCATCCGCGCCGCGGTGGTGAAGTCCTGCGCCCGGAAGAACACCCACGTGATGTTTACCAGCAGGTAAGTGAACAGCGCCAGCACGATCTTCACCGGTAGCGTGCTCCAGATCGGCGACGCCCCCAGGCGACGTTGCAGGAAGCGCTCCACTGAGAGGAAGAGCCCGTGCAAACCGCCCCACACCACGAATGTCCATGAGGCTCCGTGCCAAAGGCCCCCGAGCAGCATGGTCAGCATCAGGTTCACATAGGTACGTCCCGGGCCTTTGCGGTTTCCCCCCAGCGGGATGTACAGGTAATCACGCAGCCATGTGGACAACGAGATGTGCCACCGCCGCCAGAAATCGGAGAACCCGATGGCCGCGTACGGATAGCGGAAATTGTCGATCATCGAGAATCCCAGCACCAGTGATAGCCCGATGGCCGTAGTGGTATATCCCGCAAAATCACAGAAGATCTGCCCGGAGAAGGCCATCGTGCCCAGCCATGCGTCCAGCGGCGCCACCGTTTCTTGCGCTTTGTACACCGCGTCGGAGACTGGAGCCAGCAGCCCGTCCGCCACCACGATCTTTTCAAACAGGCCCACCGTCATCAGGATGAGGCCCCACATGATCTGCGCCCGCGTAGCGTACTGCTCGCGGTTGAACTGCGGGATCAAGTCCGTAGGTCGCACGATCGGCCCCGCAACCAGTTGCGGGAAGAAGGTCACGAACAGCGCGAAATCCAGGAACGAATTCGTCGGACGCGCCCGCCGCAGGTATACGTCCAGCGAGTAAGCCATCGTCTGGAACGTGTAGAACGAGATCCCAACCGGCAGCACGATGTCCCACGCCGGTGGCTGGTATGCCACTCCGATCGTTGACATCGCTTCGGTAAAGTTGTCGAGTAGGAATTTTCCGTACTTGAAATACCCCAGCATGCCCAGGTTGCCAACTATGGATGCCATCAGTAACCACCGCCGACGTATCACATTCTCCGTCCGGTACATGTATTTGGCGGTGTACCAGTCCAGCACCGTGGAGAGCCATAGCAGGATGACGAACGGCGGATTCCATGCGCCGTAGAAGATGTAGCTGGCGATGAGCAGGTTGAACTTCTTGATCCGCCACGGGAACGGCGCGTAATGCAGCGCCAGCACCACCACAAAAAATACGAGGAAGGTCAGTGAGTTGAATAACAAGCTTATCCCCCGCGCTTTAAGGATGCTGGATGATGGAACAGAATGGCTGCGAAATATTACACTATGCGCCCCGCCCCGACGACGCTGTCCCTGACCCGGCCCGCCGACCGGGCAAGTTGCAGTAATATACAACCTTATGTCGGAGCCGCTCAGCCCTCTGCCTCAACATGAACCCTCGCGCGGTCCCTGGCTGGGACTGGGCATCGGGGCCGTGCTGGTCGCGGGCATCATCGTCTTCCTGGTGTATTCCAGCCGCTCTTCGGAAACGCGCTATGAGCGCCGCGCTGAGGTCATGCAGTCTGCCCCGGCGGACGCCTACGCCGCCAAGCTCCTCCTCTCCGACATCAAAATGCTGGAGGCGGAGAACTTCGTCGGCGGCAAATCTATTTACGTGGAAGGCAAGATCACCAACTCCGGCGACCAGACCGTCATCGGCGCTACCGTCGAAGGCACCTTCCGCAACACGCTTGACCAGATCGTGCAGCGCGAGAACCACAACCTCATGATCATTCAGACCCGCGAGCCCGCCGTGGACGTCGTCGCCCTTAGCGCCGCCCCCCTCAAACCCGGCGAGACCAAAGAGTTCCGCATGACCTTTGAGCACATCTCAGCCGACTGGAACGGACAATATCCCCAGGTCGCCGTGAAGCTCGTCACCACCAAATAGTTACTCCGCGCTTCTAACCTCCTCCACTGCATCCCTGCCTGGGTAGCCTCAAACAAACTCTTCACCCTAGTGGCACAGGCATTCCTGCCTGTGCAAGCTCTCGCAATACCCTTACCCCCTGTCATCCTGAGCGCGCCGTCGAAGGACCTCTACCCTCACAGATACCCCAGCCTTGTCATCCTGAGCGCCTTTGTTCTGGCGCGAAGGACCTTGCGGTTGATTTTGATTCCGTGGCCCAGGCTCGCAGCGTCTGCGTTTCCCCCTGCCCCAGACCACAAGACCACCCGCGTGGCACAGGCATTCCTGCCTGTGCAGCCCTCGAACAAACTCTGACATCATCGACTAAGGGTTTAGCCAGGCCCGCTCAGGCGCGGAGCGCCGGCATTTAGATAGCCCCGCCCGTCAGGGCGGGGCTAGCGGTCAAGAAAACGCAAGGGCCAGCGGCCCGGGCACGCCCCTGCAGCCCGCGTCCTAATGATGAATTGTTTTTCATCCGCCTTGATCCGCTTTTATCCGCGGTTACCGGTCTTGATCTTGTTTTTCTCCGTGCCTCCTTTGTGAATGAGCAGTTACAATCCTCCCATGGGCACGAACCCCATTCGTCTTACGGAGCATGTGAAAGCCGCGGGTTGAGCGAGCAAACTGAGTCCGGCGGCGCTGGACGCGGTGCTTGGGAAATTAGCCCGGCAACATGACCCTAATGTACTAGTCGGCTTTGACCACGCCGACGACGCCGGAGTGTATCTACTCAACCCGACCACCGCTCTCGTCCAGACCGTCGACTTCTTCACCCCGGTCGTAGCCGACCCTTACACCTTCGGCCAGATCGCCGCTGTCAATGCGCTGAGCGACGTCTACGCCATGGGAGGACGTCCCATCAGCTCGCTCGCGCTCGTTTGCTTTCCTGAAAAACAAGACCTCAGCATTCTGGAGCAGATCCTGGCCGGCGGTCTTTCCAAGATGATCGAAGCGGGATGTACGGTGATCGGCGGCCACAGCATTCGCGATCCGGAGATCAAGTTCGGCTATGCCGTGACCGGCACCGTTGACCCGAAGAAAATATTGGCGAACTCCGGCGCTCAGGTCGGAGACAAACTCGTGCTGACGAAAGCCCTGGGCACCGGCGTGATCTCCACCGCCATCAAGCGGGCCAACGCGCAGCCTGGTTGGATCGATGCTGCCGTGAAATCGATGACCACCTTGAACAAGCGCGCAGCGGAGGTTCTGGGCGAGGGCGACTATGCTGTGCATGCCATGACCGACGTCACCGGCTTCGGTCTCATCGGTCATGCGCGCGAGCTGGCGTTGGCCAGCGGCGTCAGCCTTCGCATCCAGGCAGAAAAGGTGCCGCTGCTTCCCGGCGCGCTCGATTGCGTTCGCGGCGGATACATTCCCGGCGGCTTGCAATCGAACCGCGACTTCGCCGAATGTCACGTCCGCTATCACGGCAACATCGACCCGGAGTTGAAGACCATGCTCTTTGACCCGCAGACCGCCGGCGGATTGTTGATCTCCGTCGCCTCTGCAGACGCCGACAAGATGCTCACCGCAATGCAGGCGGAAGGGATTCCCGCCGTCATGATCGGCGAAGTGGTGGGTGAAACCAAGCCCCTCATCACCGTCGAATAACAGATGCCCCCATCGAATTCCTACCGCTGGACCGTGCCCGTAGCCCTCGCCGGCGTCATCGCGCTGTTGCTCGTTCCTTACATCATGTGGAAGTACGTGGCTGCGCGGAACCTCAGCGCCGCGGAAACATTTTCCAATGTCCGTTATATGCATGAGGTGAAGGGAAAGGTCGGCATGGAACTTCATCTCGAGTTCGCCGGGACCAAAGTCACGGCCGTGCTGGCGGATTTCGACGGCACCCCGCAAGTCGTCCGCACCTTCCTCAAAGGCGAGGGGGACGGACGCAGTCTGGAACTCAGGGGTGAGGGCCCGCGCGGAGTGGTCGAGATCACCGGCCGCTCCGAAGGCACGGTCTTCGACGGCTACATCACGCGCCGCCTGGATCCTAAGCAGGCCCCCGTACAACATCCGCTGCTGCTCAAACGGGTGCCGGGGCCAGGCGAGCCCGCGTCCGATGAAGAGTAAGCGCGATTGCCGCAGTGTTTGTCAGGGCTTTTCCGCGGAAGCGGAAGCAGAGATGTGGCGGGAAGCAGCGGCGCGCCAGGCATTTGCTGCCAGCCGCGCCCGCCCAGAATGACTTAGCGGTGTTTGCGTTCGCGTTCCCGCAGCACCGTGGCATAGCTCACGCCGCCGAAAGAAAACGTTGGCATCACCTTGCCGATGGACGCAACCTTTGTCCCCTGGCTGGGAACACCGGTGCGCTCCGCGAAGATCCAGATCTTGCCCGTCCCATCGTCAATCTCATACACGCCCGTACCCAGCGCGCCATAGGCCCGCGTCACGGTGCCTGCCAGCGTCACTTCACGGTTGGAATAATAGGAAGGATCGCGCAGCACGTCCGCGATCGACTTATGTTGCGGACAGCCAGCCAACAGCACCAGCCCCAACAGCAGGCTGAACGTCAAAATCGCTTTCTTTCTGAACTGGTTTATTCGAAACATAGAGCTCCTCAAGTACCAAATTTAAGCCGGGGTCCTCTGAACTAGGATGCCGTGCCGTGCCGCTGGCGTTATCTGGTCTCAAGCTAGGGCATATCCCTATTTGCCACAGCCCCACTCCAGACCGCAGAATAGGTGCATATGTCACAACTCAGTCGCTCCACGCTTGTTGCGGTCGCCTCCCTGTTTTTTGCCATTTTTCCCGCATCCCCCCAAGTCCCAGTCAGCAAAGATCAGGACAAGAAGCCGGCGTCGTCGGTGACGCCCGCAGCCGTTCCCGCCACCAAAGAGGCCGCTGCTCAGGACGTCAAAGGCGCGGAGCCCGGCAAAGATCCTAAAAAGGACGCCCCGCCCGACTACACCCAGGAAGCGGTCGTGGTGGAGAAGATGCGTCGCCAGTTCCGCTATGAGAATGACGGGACCGGTTCCACAACCACCACCGCGCGCATCCGCGTACAGACGCAATCCGGCGTGCAGCAGCTCGGCCAGCTCGTCTTCGGCTACAACTCCGCCAATGAGAAGCTGGAGGTCGTTTATCTCCGCGTGGTGAAGCAGAACGGTGGCACTCCCATCAACGCCACCGACGCCAACTTCCAGGATGTACCCTCGCAAGTCGAGCGCGAAGCGCCCAGCTATACCGATTTCCGCGAGCGCCACGTCACCGTGCCCGCGCTCCGCCCCGGAGACATCCTCGAGTACGAAGTGAAGACTACGGTATTCACTCCGCTCATCGCCGGCCATTTCTGGTTCGAGTACAGCTTTCGTAAAGAACTCATCACCCTCAACGAAGAGTTAGAGCTCAATCTTCCCGCCGCCCGCAAGTTCAAGCTGAAGACCAAGCCGGAATTCATGCCCAAAGTCCGCGAGGAAGGTGGCCGTAAGATTCACACTTGGGCCAGCAACTACCTCAAGCGCGAATCCGACGAAGCGCTAAAGAAGCGCCGCCGCCGCGAGGCCCGCCAGGACTTCGTCCCTGATATCCAGCTCACCACTTTCCAGAGTTGGGAAGAGTTGGGCGCATGGTTCGCCGCGCTGCAGCGCACCCAGATGGAGCCTTCTCCGCAACTCACGGCCAAAGTGCAGGAGTTGACCCGGGACCTCAAGACGGACGATGAAAAAATGCGCGCTATCTATGATTTCGTCGCCCAGGATTATCGCTACGTCAGCTTGTCATTCGGAGTAGGCCGCTATCAGCCGCACGCCGCCCAGGAAGTCTTTGCCAACAAATACGGTGATTGCAAAGATAAGCACACGCTTTTCTCCACCATGATGAAGATTGCCGGACTCAAGGTGCAGCCCGTGCTCATCTCCTCGTCCCCGCGCAAACTTGATCCCGATGTGCCTTCGCCTTCGCAGTTCGACCATGTGATCAGCGCCATTGGCGACGAATCGCAGCTCACCTGGGTAGACACCACCACCGAAGTGGCGCCGTTCTCTCTGCTCTCCTTCAATATCCGCAAGAAGAAAGCGTTATTCGTCTCGCTCAACGGCCCGTCCCATGTGATCGAGACCCCGGCGGATCCGCCCTTCCAAAGCATGCAGGTGATCTCCGTGGAGGGCACCGTTGGTGACTTAGGCAAGCTCAAAGGGACGGTCAAGAGCGAATACCGCGGTGACCAGGAGCTGGGCATGCGCATCCTCTTCCGCCAGGTGCCGGAGAACAAATGGAAAGACGTGGCGGAGTACATCTCCTATAACGCCGGCATCGGCGGTGAAGTCAGCGATGTGAAGATCGAGAACCTCACCGACACCACTAAGCCCTTCAAGATGAGTTTCAACGTATCGCGCCCCAACTTCCTCGATTGGGCAAACAAGAGTACCGAACTGCGGCTGCCCTTGCCGGCCATGATGCTGGCTCCGGCTGGCGGCGCCGCTAGCGATGACGATGACGATGCGACCAATGATCCCAATGACGCAAAGGATCCTAAAGACGCGAAAGCCGCGCCGGACACCAGTCTAACTCCGGAAGAGTTGAAGAAAGTCGAAGAGAAGCCCATCGAACTGGGTTCGCCCTATGAGATCCGTGTGGATCTGAAGCTCCAGTTGCCGGCCACGCACAAGTCGCGCACGCCGGTGCCGCTCGCCATCCGTCGCGATTACGGAGAGTATCGCTCCACCTACAAGGTGGATGGGCCGCAGTTGACCGTTGCGCGCGTCCTCAACATGAAGAAGCGTGAGTTGGCTGCCGAGCGCCGCAGCGACTATCAGGCCTTCACCCGTACCGTCCGCACCGACGAAGCGCAGAAATTCTTTATTGAAAACCAGAATGCTTCGGCCGGCGCTCCCAAACTCCCTGCTGACATCAAAGCCGAAGAGCTGATCGATTCCGCGCGCGACGCCCTCCAGAGTCAGAACTATCGCGTGGCGCTCGAGCTGTTGCAACGCGCCGCGGAGAAGGAACCGAAGAGCAAGCGGGTCTACAACCTTCTGGGCGACGCCTACATGGGCAATCGCCAGTTCACCGAAGCCGAAGCCGCCTATCGCAAGCAGATCGCCATCGACAACTTTGACCAGTTCGCCCACAGCCGCCTGGCGCGGTCCTTGTGGTCGCAACGCAAGATGGACGAAGCCGCCAAAGTCTTCCAGGAACAGCTTGAGATCAACCCGCTCGATAGCGACGCCACCCAGGCGCTCGGCGAGTTACTGCTCGAACTCAAGAAATATGACGAAGCCGTCGCCGTACTGGAGCGCGCCGTCTCCCTGGAACCGGAAAATGCCGTCAGCCATTCCAACCTCGGCCGCGCCTATCTGAACCTGAAGCGCAACCAAGACGCCGCCGCCTCCTTCGACAAAGCCGTCGAACTCCAACCCAATCCGCTGCTCTGGAACAACATTGCTTACGAGCTGGCGCAGAGCAACAGCAATTTGGAAAAAGCGCAGGAGTATGCCGAGTCCGCCCTGGCTTCCGTCACCAGTTCGTTGCGTAATGTCTCCGTGGAGCATGTTTCTATGCGCGACATCGCGGGCGTGAGCGCCCTGGGATCCTATTGGGACACGCTCGGCTGGGTCGCCTACAAGAAAGGTGAGATGGAAAAAGCCAAGAAATATATCGAAGCTTCCTGGCGGCTCTCTCATAGCGCGGAAGTGGCGGACCATCTCGGCCAGATCTATGAGAAAGAAGGGAAGCGCGAGGAGGCCATCCGCATCTATGCGCAAGCGTTGAGCGCGGAGCGCCCCGTGCCGGACACGAAAGCGCGCCTGACCAAACTCGCCGGCGATGCCCGGAAGGTTGCCGAACTACAAGAGAAGCACAAAACGGAGAGCGAAGCTTCCCGCACCTTCAAACTGAAGAACGCTCTGGGCAAGGCGGGCAAGGCGGACTTCTTCGTGGTGCTGGCCACCGCCAGCCGCGCCGCAGAAGTGAAATATATCTACGGTGCCGATGAGTTGAAGCCCATGGCCGTGCAGATCAAGGCCCTCGACTACGGCAATGTTTTTCCTGATACGGTACCGACCAAGGTCGTGCGCCGCGGTACCCTCGATTGCAAAGCGGACGCCTGCGTCTTCGTCCTGCAAGTCCCGGAGACCATCACCTCGGTGAACTAGAAGATTCGTTGCTGCCAGTCAGGGCACGGCTCGGGTACAGCACGGCTTCAGCCGTGCGAAACGCAGCGCTTAAGAAAACCGGCTTTAGCCGCTGAGGTACCGTTTTGCAAGCCAAACACATCGGCATCGTCGCCTGCAGCGCCGAAGGCGCCGCCCTCTGCTACCGTACCATCTGCGCCGAAGGCACGGCCATCCTGGGACGCCATGCCCACCCGGAAGTCAGCATGCACACCCATCCGCTCAGCCGCTATATGGAATTCGTCTATCGCGACGACTGGGCGGGCATCGGTGCGCTCATGCTCGATTCCGCCCAGCGCCTGGCGAAGAGCGGCGCTGACTTCCTCATCTGTCCCGACAACACCATCCACCAATCGCTCGATGCGATTCGCGAGCGCTCGCCCTTACCCTGGCTGCACATCGCCGAGGAGGTTGCGACTGAAGCCGAACGCCAGGGCTACAAGCGCGTCGGCATCACGGGAACGAAATACCTGATGGAAGGGCCGGTCTATCCGCCCAAGTTGCAGGCCCGCGGCATCGAGTACTGCATTCCGGAAAAACTGGAGCGCGAACGCATCGATCAGATCATCTTTGATGAACTGGTGAATGGGAAGTTCTTGCCGGAGTCGCTGGTGTACTTCCAACAAGTCATCCGCGGGTTGCAGCAGGCCGGCTGCGACGCCGTGGCGCTAAGCTGCACCGAAATACCCTTGCTGGTCGCTCCCCAGGATTCCCCTCTGCCAACCCTCGACTCCACCCGCTTGCTCGCCCGCGCCGCCCTGCGCTACGCCAC
>JBKKBM010000284.1:0-3444 GCA_046714215.1 Terriglobales bacterium
CACCCAAGGCGTCGTGAAATTAAATGACACCTATTACAACACCGCGAAGTACAACACGACCGCTTGGCGGAACCTGGTGTCATGCCAGGAAGTTGGCCACACGCTGGGGCTGGCCCACCAGGATGAGGCGTTTGATAATCCGAACCTGGGAACCTGCATGGATTACACCAATGACCCCTCCACCAACCAGCATCCGAATCAGCACGATTACGATCAGCTGGCATCTATCTATGCCCACCTCGACAGCACCACCACGGTGGGGCAGACGGTAAATCGTATGCCTCCCGCGGCCAGCCAGATGGACTTGGATGGCCCGGGACAGTGGGGCCGGCTGGTGAGCGGCTCGCGTGAAAAGGGGCACTCGGTCTATGAACTGGACTTCGGCGGCGGCAACAAAGTGCTGACGCACGTATTCTGGGCTCTGGATAGCGCCCGCAATCGCGGTAACGAGTAGATTCTTCCGGAAAAGAAAAAGCCCGGCTGCGGCCGGGCTTTTTTACGTGCAGAAACTGGCGGTGGAAGCAGTCTGGTGCGAACCTATCTCTAGCGGTTAATTCCCTGTAACAGGGGAAATTTCAAGGAAATACCGCGACTCTGATGACCTCCGCGATAGTAACACGCGGTGACAAAGCACACTTGATGGACTTTGCAGGCTAAAGAAAGAGATTCGTAACAGGGTATTAACAGAGAACGAGCAGGGATCTTCGGGCCGACCATTCTTTTCTTAATTCTCCGACGAAAAAAAAGGGCTCTTGGATGTCGCAGTGTGAACTGCCGACAACGAGCACCCCAAATGCAAAGCATTCGTGTCAGCGAATGCGGATAACGTCTGCGAGGGGTTGGCGTTTTTCGACGGAGTGGTGTCAAATCGGCCCGTCCCGACCAATCCCTTACAATGCCAGTTCCTGACCGCAAAGACTGGCTTCAGGAGGCGGCATGTCTTTCCGTGGCGCGGGCTTGAGCGGGCGGTACCAGTTATACTGGCGGCTACCTAATGATTGGACAAACCACCTCGCACTACCACATCCTCCGTCAGCTCGGCAGCGGAGGCATGGGTGTCGTCTACGAAGCCGAAGACACAAAGTTGGGCCGCCATGTGGCCTTGAAGTTTCTCCCCCCGCAGCTAGCAGGCGACGCGCAGTCGCTGGAGCGGTTCCAGCGGGAAGCGCGCGCAGCTTCCGCCCTTAACCATCCTAATATCTGTACGGTATATGCCATCGAGCAGCATGAGGGCCAGCATTTCATCGCGATGGAATTACTGGAAGGAAGATCGCTCGCCGACGTGCTCGCAGAGCACGCCCTGCCCATGGAGCAGGTGATCTCTTTTGGTATCCAGGTCGCAGACGCACTGGAGTCAGCACATGCCCGTGGCATCGTGCATCGCGATATCAAGCCGGGCAATATCTTCGTGACGGAACGCAAGCAGGTGAAGATCCTGGATTTTGGTTTAGCGAAGATCGATGGCCTCCGGCTGCAGGCCGTGGCGCAAGCAGAAACGGTCGGCCCCCGCGGCGGAGAGCTGACCACCCCGGGGATGGCGCTGGGCACGATCTCTTATATGTCGCCCGAGCAGGCCCGCGGACAATTGACGGACGCCCGCTCAGACTTGTTCTCTCTCGGCACGGTCCTGTATCAAATGGCGAGCGGTGTTCTGCCGTTCCTCGGAGATACTTCCGCGGTGGTCTTTGAAGCCATCTTGAATCGCGCGCCCCAGCCTCTGGTGCAGATCGACCCCAAGTTGCCGGGCGGTTTTGCCCGGATCATTGAAAAGACGCTAGAGAAGGATCGCGATCTGCGTTACCAGACTGCGACCGACCTTAAGACTGATCTTGCCCGGCTAAAGCGTGACCTCGAGTCGGGTCAGCAACCAGGCGCGGATGGCAATGCCGTCCATGGGAAGCCTCAACTTAAATCAGTCGCTGTGCTTTATTTTGAGAACCTCAGCGGGGTCGCGGATGACGAGTACTTCCGCGACGGCATTACCGAAGACATCATCACCGAGCTCTCCAAGATCAAGGGTTTGAACGTTTTTTCCCGACCCACGGTGCTCGCGTATCGCGATAAGCAGGTCACTGCCGCGCAGATCGGACAACAACTGAGGGCGGATTCAGTCTTGACGGGGAGCGTTCGGCGCGCGGGTAACCGGCTGCGTATCAGCGCCCAGCTAGTTGACGCCCATACCGACTTTCAACTGTGGTCCGAACGCTACGATCGCGAAATGCAGGATGTGTTTGAAGTCCAGGACGACATCGCGACTCGGATCGCGGCTGCTCTCAGGATTACTTTGACCCCGCAAGAACAGGAGGCCATCGCCTCCAAGCCTACGGACAATCTCCAAGCGTATGACCTCTATCTGCGCGGCAAAAGCTATGCCCGTCGCCAAACGCGGCAGGATCTCGAATTCGCACTGCAGATGTTTGAGAACGCGGTTCAGCTCGACCCCAACTTTGCTCTGGCTTACGCTTCCATGGCCAATGCCTGCGCCTATCACCACGTGAACCACGGACGCGACGCCATCTGGATGGAGCGGGCGGTGTTGGCTTCGCGCAAAGCTTCGTCGCTGCGGCCAGACCTGCCCGAAGTGCAGGTGGGAAATGCCTGGGTCCTCTACGCCGACAAACGCTATGACGAGTCGATAGCCATCGTTAGAATGGCTCTTGACCGCAAGAAAGACTGTGAAGGCGCTTACTACATCTTGGGCCGCGCCTTGTTTGCCGCGGGAAGATATCAAGAGATCGCCAACATCGCCGAAACGGCACTGGAGGCGAGCGGTCAGGACTACAACATTTACACTCCGATCATGAACGCCTTGAGCGCTCTGGGTAAGAGTGAGACGCTGCGCAACATCCGTCTTCGCCGAGTGAGCGCTCTGGAAGCTCATATATCTCAGGTGCCGGAAGACGCGCGCGCGCGCATTCACCTCGCTATTCAGTTCGCCTCCATGGATAGGACGGAGGACTCGATGCGCGAGACCAAAATGGCCATGACGCTTCGGGCCAACGACGCCACCGTGCTCTACAACGCCGCTTGTGTCTACTGCACCCTCAAGAAAAAAGCAGAGGCGATGGAGATATTGAAGCGGGCATGGGCTGCGGGTTTTAAGGATGCCGACTGGGCCCGACGAGATCCCGATCTCGAACTCCTCCGAGGCGAGCCCGAGTTCAACGAACTCTATCCCCAAGCCACCGGGGCCGCCGGGATCTGATCTTCCGGAGCTCTCATGGAGAATCGCTGCATCGTCACGGGGATTGGCAGTTCAAATCTGCAACGCACGGCATTGACGCCGTATGTTTCGGCCGCAGTCTGCTTCCATGGGCCGTGATTTCGGTCCACTCTCGCCACCCGCACTTGTTTTGTTGATTCCGTGGGCACGAATCGGGACTATAGTTGTGCCGGGACTGGCCTGGACAACTTTTTACTCCACCCGAATGGCCGTTACAAAAG
>JBKKBM010000285.1:0-4488 GCA_046714215.1 Terriglobales bacterium
TGAACCACGAAGGACACAAAGGACACGAAGGGGATTTGTAATCGGGTAATTTGTAATTTGGAATGAAGATCACGGGCAGATCCATCACCCGAGTCCCGATTCCACCTCCGCCCCCTCAGTTTTTCCCCTTAGGACTATAAGAATTACCTGCGGGACGAAGGTCGGAGCAGGCGGTGAGCTGAAGGCTGGCTACTAAATGATTGATTGTAGGTCGTTTAGCAGTTGGGCCGGGCGAAGGCGGCTTTGGCAATCAAAGTGATTATAGAAGAGTGAGGCGCGCGCCGATGCTGGTGTGCGTCGCAAACTTTTTACAAGGACCCCCGGCAAGTGGTGAGTCCGAGTCACTTTGGAGGAAATTCAGTATGAAGAGCCCGATGTTACTGGGATTGCCGCTGGCCCTGGCGCTGAGCGTGGCCGCCGCAGCACAAACCCCGACGCAGATCCAACCTACCGAACCGCAGAACAATGCCGCACCGACAACTTATTCTGCACAACCTTCTTCTCAAAAAGAGAATCTAGCGCCGGCCACCACTCCGCGTGAGCCTTTGAAAGTGGAAAGCAAAGAAGGCTTCTGGGGAAAACTGAATCCGTTTGCCCGCAAGAAATATGTGCGGCGTCAATTGGAGCCGGTAGCCGGTCGCGTGAATGAGCTGGATGAGCTGACGGCGACCAACGCCCGCGCGATCAATGATGTGGATTCGCGCGCGACCGAAGGTATCCGGGTGGCGTCGTTGAAGGCGAATGAAGCCGACCAGCGCGCCATCGAAGCCGGCAACAAGGCGAACCTGGCGCACCAGACGGCCAGCCAAGCCACCGAGAAGCTGACCAAGGTGGAAAGCGCGGTCAACAACATCGATCAGTATCAGGCAGTGACCGAGGCGGAGATTCGCTTTCGTCCGGGCCAGATCGCGCTGAGCAAGAAAGCCAAAGAAGCGCTGGACGAGATGGCCGCTCCGCTGAAGACGCAGCGCGGATTCGTGCTGGAAGTGCAGGGCTTCTCTTCGAGCCGCGGCGTAGTAGGAGTGGAAAATTCACGCAAGTTGGCCGATGCCGTGGTGCGCTACCTGGTGGTGGAGCACGAGATCCCGGTGTATCGCATTTACACCGTCGGCATGGGTAACGCGGTGAAGCCGGTGGCGGAGGGCGAGAAGCCGCGCCGCACGACTGGTGGACGCGTGGAGATCAGCCTGCTGAAGAACAGCTTGGCCGCACTGCAGCAGCCCGAGCAGAGCATGCCGCAGAGCGATCAGGTGCAACCGCAGAAGTAGTTTCGCCCGTACGTTGTAAGCCATGAGAAAAGGCCCGCCGTAAGGCGGGCCTTTTTTGCGTACGGGGGTTGCACTTCTTAAGGTGTGGGACAATCTCTTCCATGGAGCTTCTTCACTATTTCAGCTTCGACACGGCTTCTCCCGTCGGGCGGTTGACGCTGGTGGCCAGTGCGCGCGGGCTGGCGGTGCTGAGCTTTCGCGGGATAGACGAGTACAAGCGCAGTCCGCATTTTGCGGGCGTGGAATGGTTGGAGTCCGCGAAGGAAGTAAAGCCATATTTCACCAAGGTGGAGCGCTATCTATCCGGCGCGAGTCGCGACCTGGAGATGGAGCTCGATCAGCGCGGGACCGAGTTCCAGAAGAAATGCTGGCGGGAGCTGTTGCGGATCCCGTTCGGTGAGACGCGGTCGTACGCGGAGATTGCGGCGGCGGTGGAGTGTCCGCGAGGGTTTCGGGCGGTAGGGTTGGCGAATAATCGGAATCCGGTGTCCATCGTGGTGCCGTGTCATCGGGTGATCGAGACAAATGGCAAGCTGGGCGGATATGGCGGCGGACTTCCCGCCAAGGAATGGTTGCTGAAGTTGGAAGGCGCGCCGTTGCGGGCGCTGGCGGCGCGGCTGTTTTAGCGGCGGGGTTCTTCGGCCTGGTCGCCATGTTTGGCAGGTTCCTTCTTCGGCTTGTTGGCCTTCTTCGGAGTGGATTGCGGGGTAGACGGTGACTCGTCGGACTCGGGTTTCGCGAGAGCGTCGGCGTCAGTGTCGGCCTGCGTTCGGGGTTTATCGGTCTTGTCGGTCGAGTCATTCTTAGGAGCGGCGCTGGGCGGCGCGGCCCCGGCGACAGAAATCCGGTCCTTCACCCGCAGATTGCCGGCAAAGGACTGCACGATGCGGCGGGCGGCGGTGCGGTCGCGGCCGCTGTTGGCGACGCCGGTGATCTCGATGGTGTCGTCGGTCACGTTGAGGTTAAAGACAGTTCCCTGCAGCGACGGGTCGCTATTCAGGGCCGCCTCGATGCGCTGGCGGACAGCGGCGACATCGGTACCGAGGTTGGTGGTGCTGCCCTTTTTCAACTCAGCCTTGGTGGCTTCGGCATTCTGGATGCCACCCTTGCGCTCAGGCTCCGGCTTGACCGGCTTTTGCACGGAGGCAGGCTCCGGCTTGCGCTCCGGCTCCTGCGCGATGGCGCCCAGGCTGAGAACCAGCATGCAGAGAGCGAGATTTTGTATTTTTGGGGAAATCGTTTTTAAGGGAACCATGGCGGGACTCCGTAGGAGTGGGATGATTTGGCGGCTCATTTCGGTTGTACGGTGAGGGGCGGTTGGTTTCAGCCAGCGGCTGAGTCAAAGAGCAAAACCCACCACGGAGGCACGGAGCAAAGCGAAGGTGGGTGAAAATCGTAAGCCAGCCCAAGATCGGGAAAAGCGTCACCTCAGCGGCTAAAGCCGGCCAACTCTCCGCGCTTTGCGATATGGCTGAAGCCATATCCTTCCCAGATAGACGGTGTGTGTGACTCCGACAGCGCTGCTTGCCTTGACGTTGCGGGGCGTATCCCATGGAAATGCACGGTGGTCTAAGAGCGAACGTACGGGTGAGTTGAATCCGGTTTGCCGCAGCCTTAGACTGAGACCATGCATAGCCACGGCAGCCCGTCCCATAGTGCCCACGATCATGGGGGCCACGCTCATGGTAGCGGGACAGGGAGGATCCTGCTGTTTTCGCTGATCGCGACGCTCGGGTACATCGGGCTGACGCTGGTGGTGGGCATCCGGGCAAACAGTCTGGCGTTGATCTCAGAAGCCGGACATAACCTATCCGACTTTCTTGCGCTGCTGTTGTCATGGGTGGCGGTGTATCTGCAGAGCCGTCCGCCGACCTCGACCAAGACCTACGGATACACGCGGGCGGGAGTGCTGGCGGCATTCGTGAATGCGCTGGCGCTGGTGGTGATCGCGTGCCTGATCCTGTATGAAGCCTATGAACGGTTAGTGGCGCCGGTGGCGGTGCAGCCGGGGCCGATGATGGTCGTAGCGGCGATCGGCGTGGTGATGAATGGGGTGATCGCGTGGTTCCTGTACCGCAGCAGCCGCGATGTGAACATCCGCAGCGTGTTTCTGCATGAGATCGGCGACACCCTGGCGACGGCGGCGGTCATCGTGGGGGGATGGAGCATCCTGGTGACGGGAAAATACTGGATCGATTCGGCGCTGTCGATCGCCATCGGCGCGGCGATATTGTGGTCGTCGTTCGGGATCATCCGCGAGACACTGAACATCCTGCTGGAAGGCACGCCGCGGGGGCTAAATCTGCAAGACATTGAAGCGGCGATGGTGACGTGCGCGGGGGTGCTGGACGTGCATGACCTGCATGTGTGGAGCATCGGGTCAGAAGTGCATGCGCTTTCCTGCCACATCAAGATCGATGACATCCCACCCTCGGCCAGTGACGCGATCCTGCGCGCAGTGACGGCGCGGCTGGAGGAGCGCTTTCACATTCATCACACGACCATCCAGTTCGAGAATGTGGTGTGCGATGTGGCGCATGGGTGCGTGATGCCGGTGGGACGCGGGTAGGGGTTAAGAGCAAAATCCACCACGGAGACTACGGAGAAAAACGAAGGCGGGTAAAGATCAAAAGCGGAGCAGCTATCCGAATCGCCAGGCTAGAGCGGCCCTTGGTGGCGGTCGATGGTGTTGTGGGCGATGTCGTGGATCAACTCAAAGAAGGTGGCGGCTCCGGGCAGGGCGGCGGTGGATGGGCTACCGACTTCCGGCTGAATGGTTTTGAGCATGTTGGTGACGCGCTGCATACGGACGGACTGCACCTTGGCCTCGAGGCCTTGGGGCGAATCCTTGGAACCCGCCTCTATGTATGACCAGAGCATGAGGCGCATCTCGTCGACTACGGCCTTGAAGGGATCGATGGTGGCGGGCTCCAGCAATTCGCCGGCAATGCGCTGACGAAATCCAGGGTCGGCGCCAGGGAGCGCCGCGGTTTCCAGTTCAAGCCGGATGGCTTGAAGGTCAGCGGTAACGCGGCGGATGCGGTCAGTAAAATCAGGCATTATAGGTGACTCAATTCCAGGTAGCGGCTATTAAGACGCGGCTTGGCCTACTTCCAAGCTTATGTCCAAGTTAAGCCTAATTATGCAGATTCCGGGCGAAACATCACAGATAACGAAGGTAATCAATCGCACCCTCCCCGGGTGGGGTATCATCTAATGC
>JBKKBM010000286.1:0-14914 GCA_046714215.1 Terriglobales bacterium
AGATGGGCCCCCAGGTCGAGGGCCCGTTGGGAAAACTCAATGATCTTTTGGCGGTTGCCGGAAAAGTCGCCAACGGTAGGATTGATTTGCCCCAGAGCGATCTTCACCCTTTCAGTGTAAAGCCCCGTGCCAGGTACTTCAATCAGGACGAACCGGGGGCGCTACTGGGGAGGATCGACGCCGCCATCCGGCGCAGGCTTGGGTACGGACTTCACCGGTCGCGTAGAGGTCACTTCCCCTTGCAGTCCGGGAGGCGCTTCGCCAGGACGGCGCAGGGTAGGCGCCTGCCCGCTGGTGCCGGGCGTCTGGCCCTGGGGCTTGGCTTCTGCTGCGACCTCGACCGTAGCACCAGGTTGCGGTAGGTGGACTTCGCGCTCAGTGCGCACAATCTTCTGGCCATCCACCTTCATGATCTTGAGCTGGATGACCTCGTCGCCGACGAAGCGGACGAACTCCACATCTTGCGGGGGTTCGCCGAAGATCCATTCCTCGTAATCATTCTGGTTCTCATCTTTCTCGCGCAGGCGCTTGGGCGGGCGGCCCTTAGCGTAGGTGACCATCTCCTTGGTCATGCCCACGAGCACGCGATGGTCCTTGATGGCGTCCTGGACGTTCTTCGGCAGGGTGTCGGCGTAAGCCTGGGCGGCGGACTTCACGGTGAAATCAAAGATGGGGGAAAGGCGTTCGCGGAGTTCGGCAGCGGTCATCTCGGGAATGTATCGTTCGTACTCGACGACGATGGAGAGGCCGCGTGCGTCGGGATCCGGCCGGCTGTCGACGGGAGTCATGCGCCCGTTGGCGCCAAACTCGATGCGCTTGTACCACGGCTTCTTTTTCTTGGGGCCGCCATTGATCTCAAAGATGATGGCTTTGTCCTTAAACTCAAGAGCAGTGATCTGAATGCGGTCGCCGGCACGCGCCACTTGACCGCGCTGCGCGGCCATATGAAAAAGTTCGGCATCACTGGTGGCCAGCTTGCCATCGGGCTTGATGGTGATGACTTTCTCACCCAGGGGTAATTGCTTGCGGGTGAAGGCGAATTCGGCGCTGACGGCGCGGACGAGCTCCAGGCGCGTCTGATTCGAAATGGGCGGAACGCCTCGGGACTTGCTGTCAGAAAGGACCGTGGCGCCCAGCAGGAGAAAGGCGGTCAGGAGTCGAAGGATCGCGCTGTAAGGCTGAGGGACGTAAGTCATCGGGGCACCCAGGGTCGATATGCCTATGATTCGCCTGTTTTTCGCGTTTTGCAAGCAACGTTCCTAACGTTAGAGGCTCAAAATCCCGCTCGGGTTCCGTTGCCCTGCATTTTTTTAGACGGGGTGAGGACGGAAACGACAGCAAGGCCCAGGATGATGACCACGGCCCCGGTAAGGCTGGCTTCAATGCCATAGTCGCCGCCCGTGAGCAGCAGCGGGCCTTCGGCCTTGCCCTTTACCGCGACGGCGAAGAGGCCGATGCCACTGACGGGGAGTCCGAAGACGGTACCGAGGGTGATGTTCCAGGCGAAATGGATGCCGATTGGCATCCACAAGTAACCGGTCCGCAGGTAGGCGATAGCGAGGAGAACGCTGACGAGCGCGGTATTGGCGAAGCCGTAGGCATTGGCATGCGGGTTGGCCAGATGGATGGCGCCAAATAGCAGGGAAAACATCAGCGTCGCGCCCCAGGGCCCGATGGAGTGGATCAGGGTTTGAAAGGGATAGCCGCGGAAGGCGACTTCCTCGAGCGCCGCGGCGGTGAGTCCGATCCACAGGATGCACAACAATCGCACGGCCATGCTGTCAACGGGCAGCAGTTCGGCATGATATCCGCCAAATACGACCAGCGTGAGTACGCTCAGGACGATCATTCCCGCACCCAGCAATGAACCAAGCAGAAGGTCGCGGCGCCAGCGGGAGGCGAATCCAAGACCTTGGGATTCGAGCAGGCCGGCAGGATTCTTGTTGAGGAACCGGGCCATCACGCCGAAGAGCAACAGCATGAAGGTAAGTCCAAGGGGACGAGAAACCATGTTGAAGGCTACGACCTGGGTCTTCGGGTGGAACAATAGGCGGGCGATGCTTTCGGCCAAGACCTGGGTGAGAAGAAACGCGATCACGGACAGCAGGAAAATACCCCCAAAGCGGAAACGGGTCAGCAGGGTGACGGGGTGTGGTTCCGCTACTTCAGATGATTGCGCCGGTTGAGGTATTTTCAGTGAGCTCATGCCTCTCCTAAAACTCAGCCTTCGACCGTGAGTCCCCGCGATGCTACCCGAAAAGGCAGCATGGTGGCTCCGAGTTCTTGCAACACGGCTTCGACCTGCTCGTGGGCGTCGGGTTCGACGAAGAATACAACACAGCCGCCACCCCCTGCGCCACAAACTTTCGCAGCCCGGGCACCGTTTTTTTTTGCCGCCGCAACCAGCTTCTCGATGAGCGGCGTGGTGATGCCGGGAGCATTGGTCTTGCGCAGCTTCCATTCTTCATGCAGCAAGCGGGCGACGTCATTCCAATCCTGCTCAAGCAGTGCCTGGCGCATGGCGATGGCGATGGCAGCGATGTCTTCAAAGTTGCGGTGAACGCGCTTGTCCCCGTCGATGTGCGCTTTGAAGACAACCCAGTTGTTGATGCCAGACTGGCGCGGCGCCCCGGTGTAGGCGAGAAGGAAGCGCTGGTTCATCTCCGCCGCGGGGACGTTTAAGCGCTCGTGGTGGATGCCGTCCTCGCGCAGGTGAACCGCGCCGACCCCGCCGTAAAGGCCAGGATAGTAATCCTGGCATCCGGTGGGAACGCGGATGATCTGCGCCTCCACATTCTGCGCCGTCTGGCGGATCTGCTCTTTGGTGAGGCGCAGACCGCAATAGCGGGCAAGCGCGGCGGTGGTGGCAACCATCAGGGCCGACGAACCAGAGATGCCCGCTCCGGTGGGAGATTCAGAATGGGTCTCCAGAATGAAGCCGGTGTTTTTTCGAAGATCGTTCTGCAGGAAGAAGCGACAGAGGTACCATCCGATCTCGTGCTTCGCTTTTCGCGCATCAAGCAGAGCTTTCAGATTCGGGAAGCGGTCTTCCCTGCCGGTATCGCGAGAGCGCAGAATGATGTGCGCGGCGCGGTGCGGGCGGATCTCACACTCCGTCATGATGCTGAGGGCGAGATTCACGGTGACTCCGCCCGGATGAAATAGGTAGAGGGGCCAGAGGTCGAGCGTACCCCCGGCGAGGTCAGCGCGGCAGGAGGCGCGGGCCAGGATGCGCGCTGGATTCATTCGGTGAAGAACTGTCCGATATTGCGGAACTTCTCATAGCGCTGGGCGGCCAGTTGCTCCGGCGAGAGCTGCTTCAGCGCCGCCAGGTGCATGCTCAGGGCTGAGCTCAGCAGTGAGGCGGCGGCTTCGTGATCGTTGTGCGCACCGCCTTCTGGCTCAGGCACGATCTCATCGATGATGGCCATCTCTTTCAGGTCGTGGGCGGTGATCTTTAGCGCTTGGGCCGCGGTCTCTTTCTTAGCCGCGTCGCGCCACATGATGGAGGCGCAACCTTCGGGCGAGATCACGGAATAGACTGCGTTCTCCATCATGAGGACGCGGTCCGCCACGGCAATGGCCAACGCGCCGCCGCTGCCACCTTCGCCGGTGATGGTGGTGATGATGGGAACCTTGAGGCGCGCCATCTCCAAAAGATTGCGGGCAATGGCCTCCGCCTGACCGCGCTCTTCCGCACCCAGCCCGGGATAAGCGCCGGGAGTATCGACAAACGTAAAGATGGGGCGTCCGAATTTTTCCGCCATGCGCATCGCACGCAGCGCCTTGCGGTAGCCCTCAGGATTGGGCATGCCAAAATTACGATAGACCTTCTGCTTGGTGTCGCGGGCCTTCTGGTGGCCGATGACCATGACCTCTTCGCCTTGAAAGCGGGCCAGGCCGCAGACGATGGCGGGGTCATCGCCAAATGCGCGGTCGCCGTGGACTTCACTCCAGTTAGTAAAGATGCGCTCAACGTAATCCAGAGTATAAGGGCGTTGCGGATGACGAGCGAGTTCGGTGCGCTGCCACGCAGTCATGCCTTCGGCGATCTGGGAGCGCAGCGAATTAATCTTATGTTGCAGCTCGCGGAGCTGCCGCACCGCCTGCTGATTATCGCCGGCGAGGGTCTGCAACTGCTCGACTTGATGTTCCAGCGACTGTAGGTTCTGTTGTTGTTTGGAGATGGAATCCATAGGGTCGAAACTTGCCCACTCTTAATCGATGATGCGCACGCAGCCGCGGCCGCAGAGCTCTTCCACGCGGCCAATGAAGGCACGGTCGGCTTGAACATTATAGCCTTCCGCCTCCAGAACCACCATGAAGTCACGGGGGCGCTCCAGGTCAAACAAGACCTTGGCGGGGCCGCGTTTCTCACGGCACACCGACTGCAAGGCGTCGATGGTCTCGCGGGTAGCAGTCTCCAGCGGCACGCGGATGCGGATGGAATTCGGGAGCTTGGCCTTGGCTTCGTCGAGCACGGTGATAGAACTGATGGCCAGCTTGGGATTGGCGCCTTCTTCCACGCGGACCGAGCCGCGCACCAGCACCGGGACCTCGAGCTTTATCTTGTCGCCGAGGCGCTTGAAGGCCTCGGGAAAGACGATGACGTCGATCCTGCCGCTCATATCTTCCATCGCGGCCTGGGCGTAGAGATCGCCCTTGCGCGACTTGGTGACCTTCACCGCGCCCAGGATGCCGCCGGTGGTGATCTCCTCTTTGCCGGTGCCCTGCTTCATCTCCAGGATGGTGTGGACGTCGAGGGCGTTGAAGTCAGCGAGCTTATCTGCGTACTTCTCCATGGGATGGCCGGTGAGGAAGAAGCCGAGGATCTCTTTTTCCGACGCCAGGCGCTGATGCTCCTCCCAATCAGGGAGGTCGGGAAGTTTGGCGGCGGCGGCCGCGGGGGTGTCCTGGTCGAAGACGCCGAACAATCCATGCTGGCCGCTTTCGGCGTCGCGATGCGCTTTCTGCGCCTGCTCCATGGCTTTGTCGACGACCGCCATCAGTTGCGAGCGGCGGCCGAGCGAATCCATGGCGCCCGCTTTGATGAGTGATTCCAGCACGCGCTTGTTGAGCAGCCGGAGGTCGACCTTCTCGCAAAACTCAAAGATCGAGGGGAAGCGGCCGAGTTGCTTGCGCGCTTGAACGATGGATTCGATGGCGTTGTGGCCGACGTTCTTGACGGCGGCGAGACCAAAGCGAATGCCGTCGCCATGCGGAGTAAAGTTCGCGTCACTCACGTTGATGTCCGGCGGCGCCACGGCAATGCCCATCTCACGGCATTCCTTGATGTACTTCACCACCTCGTCCATGTTGCCGGTGACGGAGGTCAACAGCGCGGCCATGAACTCCACGGGGAAATGCGTCTTGAGATACGCCGTCTGGTAAGCGAGCAGCGCGTAGGCGGCGGAGTGCGATTTATTGAAGCCGTATCCGGCGAACTGCTCCATCAACTCGAAGATCTTGGTAATCTTCCGCTCGTTGTAGTTGCGCTCCTTGGCGCCGCTGACGAAGCGCTGGCGCTGCTTGGCCATTTCGTCAGCGTCCTTCTTACCCATAGCGCGACGCAGCAGGTCGGCCTCACCGAGTGAATAGCCGGCGAGGCGGTTGGCGATCTGCATGACCTGCTCCTGATAGACGATCACGCCCAGGGTCTCACGCAGGATCTCTTGCAGCTCCGGTAGTTCGAACTCGACCTTCTTGCGTCCCCACTTGCGGTCAATGAAATCGTCGATCATGCCGCCCTGGATGGGGCC
The DNA here is from genome assembly GCA_046714215.1 of Terriglobales bacterium. GTDB lineage: Bacteria > Acidobacteriota > Terriglobia > Terriglobales > Acidobacteriaceae > DATLCI01. Next base: position 5,760 of record JBKKBM010000286.1, read on the forward strand.
GGGACGATAGAGCGCGTTCAAGGCGGTGAGGTCTTCAACGGCGGTGGGCTGATAGCGGCGCAGTACGTCACGCATGCCGCCGGATTCAAACTGGAAGACGCCGGAGGTCAACCCCTTGTGGAAGACCTTCTTGAAGGTCTCTTCGTCGTCGAGGGGAATCGTCGCGAGAACGAGGGGCTCGCCGCGGCGCTGATGGATCAGCTTGAGCGCGTCGTCGAGGATGGTAAGAGTGGTCAGCCCAAGGAAGTCCATCTTCAGCAAACCGATCTTCTCGATGGCCTTCATATCGAAGGCGGTGACGATTTCGTCGTTCTTAGTGCGGTGGAGCGGGACGAGGTCGGTCAGCGGCTGCGGCGAGATGACGACGCCGGCCGCATGGACACCGACGTTGCGAACCAAACCTTCGAGGCGGCGCGCGGTGTCCATCAATTCTTTTACTTGCGGCTCGGTCTCATACGCGGCCTGGAGGCCGGGGGAATCTTTTAGCGCCTGGTCGAGCGTGATATTCAACGTGGTGGGCACCAGTTTGGCGATGCGGTCCACCTCGTTGTAGGGCATGTCCATGGCGCGGCCCACATCTTTTATGGCCGCCTTGGCCGCCATGGTGCCGAAGGTGATGATCTGGGCGACGTTCTCGCGCCCATATTTCTGCGTGACGTAGTTGATGACCTCGCTCCGGCGGTTCATGCAGAAGTCGATATCGATATCAGGCAGCGAGACGCGCTCAGGATTCAAGAAGCGCTCGAAGAGGAGCTCATTTTGGAGGGGATCGATGTCGGTAATGCCTAGAGCGTAAGAGACCAGCGACCCGGCGGCGGAGCCACGGCCCGGACCTACTGGGATATCGTGCTCCCGCGCATAGCGGATAAAGTCCCAGACAATAAGGAAATAGCCTGAGAACTTCATGTTCTGGATCATGGTGAGTTCGAGGGCAAGGCGCTGCTCGTAGTCGGCGATGGACTTCTTCAGGCGTCCGGTTTTTTCCATCGCGCGGATGGTCTCAAAGCGACGCGCCATGCCCTGGCGGCTGACATGTTCGAAATAGCTGTCAATGGTGTGGCCGGCGGGGACGTCAAATTTGGGAAACGGATTGCCGACCTTTTCGAGCTTCACATTGCAACGCTCGGCGATGCCCATCGTGCGGGTGAGAACGTTGGGTGCGTCCTTAAATACGCGGCCCATCTGGTCCGCACTTTTTACAAAGAATTGGTCGCCGTGGAACTTCAGGCGGTTGGTGTCATGGACGGACTTGCCGGTCTGTACGCAGATGAGCACGTCGTGGGCGTGGGCATCGTCTTCGCAAAGATAGTGACTGTCGTTGGTCGCCACCAGCGGGATGCCGAGATCCTGCTCCAGGCGAAATAGATCGTTATGGATGCGGTGTTCTTCCGGGAGGCCCTGGTCCTGGATCTCGAGGAAGAAATTATTTTTGCCGAAGAGGTCACTGTAGAAACCGGCGGCCGAACGCGCCCGGTCGTACTTCCCTTCCATCAGGTTTTCGCAGACTTCTCCGGCGAGACATCCGGAAAGTCCGATCAATCCCTTGGAGTGCTCGGCGAGAAATTTCTTGCTGATGCGGGGCTTGTAATAGAAGCCGTGGAGTGAGGCCTCAGAAGTTATCTTTACCAGGTTGCGATAGCCTTCATCGCTTTCGGCTAACACCAGCAAGTGGTTATAGCTGTCGCCTTCGGGTGGGCCACGATGGTCGTCTTTCTTACAGACATAGAGTTCACAGCCGATGATGGGACGGATGCCGGCATCCCTGGCCGCATTGTAGAAATGGAGTGCGCCGAAGATATTGCCGTGGTCGGTCATCGCGACCGAAGTCATGCCCAACTCTTTTACGCGCGAGACGAGGGCGGAAGGCTCACACGCGCCGTCGAGGAGAGAGAAATGCGAATGAAGATGGAGGTGAGTGAACTCGGCCATGAATTAGGAAAGGACTACGCTCATTTTACTGACTTCGCCCGAGAAAATGGCCGGGAATAATCTCCCGGCCTGTGGAATTCTCGGCACAAATCCTAGAACTGGTTTGATAAATGGGTTTCGCTCTAGACCGAAACGCCTCTGGGGCTAAAGCTCCAGTTTTTATGGGGTTTTGAACGGCGCAGCTGAAGCCGCGCCCTTTCAAAACATGTGCGCACTTTCAGCGCGGTATTCAGCGGACAAATCCCTACTTCTTTTTCTTGTGGGGCTGGGGCGCTGGCTTTTTCCCCGCGGGCTTCTTCGGTGTGACTTTCTTGGGCTCGGGCTTCTTAGGCTCGGGCTTGGGAGCCTTCACTTTGGCCGGCGGAACCGCTTTGATCTTGGCGGCCTTTTCAGCGCCCTTCTTCTCTACCACTTTTGGTGCAGGTGCGGGGATAGAGAGCGGTTCGCTTCCCTTCTTGCCCTTCTTTCCTTTGACCGCGCTTTTTACCGCTTCCGCCGGCGCACCAGCGGGAGCGGCGGTTGCAGCCTCCGCTTTCTTACCGCGTCCGCGACGGACGGGTGGCGGTGGCGCTACGGGCTCAGGCGGCGAGTGCGGCTTCAGGAACTTCACGATCTCGTTGTGTGATTTCAACTTGCCATCCAGCATGAGCAAGAACGCTTCTTCCGCGATCTTGGGATACTCCGGCAACTCCTGGGTGATGCGCATCTCAGCCATCTCCGGGAATGGCAGACGCGATTTTAGCTGGCGCCACTTACCGAGGAAGTCCCCAATGCGTTTGGCCGCGGCCGAGACTTTGGTGGTGACGGCGGTGAACAGGATGGTTTCCGGCTTGGCCGCGGAGAGGAATTTCCACGCCTGGGAGTTGTTCGTCAATTCCTTACTAGTGAGTTTTTTAGCGAAGTCTTTGGCTTCGTCTTCCAGATGCTTCCAGTCGTGTACGAATACCTTGCGCGGGATGGCTGCCTGCACGGCGTGCAAGTCTGCGCTATTGAGCTTGTCGGTGATGAAATACATGACCGCGGGGCCAGCGTCGACGACGTAGCCCAGGTCGATCAGTTGCTGACGAACCTTCATCAACTGATGCAGACCGTGCGTGTCCACCTTGGCCACGGACCAATGGGGATGCAGCACATGGAGCCAGCCTTCCTTCTCCAGGCACTTCATCACCTTCAGCGGATCATTCTCATGGGCGACCTGTTCGATCTCATGGCCGAGCAGCTTGCGGTTCACGTGCGAGATGTAGTCGTTCTCTTTAGCGGCGTCGTAGCGGGTTTGGGTGCGCTCTTCGAGCGTCCAATCGAGGCGCGCGGCGAAACGGGTAGCGCGGATCATGCGCGAAGGCTCTTCGAGAAACGCGTAATTGTGCAGGATGCGGATGAACTTGCCTTCAATGTCAGCCACGCCGTTGAAGGGATCGAGTAGCAGTCCGCGTGAGCCCGGGTTCAGCGAGAGCGCCATGGCATTCATGGTGAAGTCGCGGCGGCGGACGTCCTCATTGATGGTGGCAGGCACGATCTCAGGCGGCTTGCCCGGCTTGTCGTAGACCTCCTGGCGGGCGGACGAGACCTCACCGCGGAGGTTGCCGGGAAGCAATACGTAGAGGGTGCGCAGGTTCTCATCCATGCCCTGCACGATGGCGCCGGCCTTCTCCATGTCTTTTTGCAGCTTGAGGGCATTGCCTTGCACGGAGAAATCGAGGTCGCGGATGCCGGCGCCGCTGATAATGTCACGCACCACGCCGCCCACGAGATAGACGTTCATCTCATGCGCGCGAGCCACGTTCTGGACTAGGGTGACTCCGGTCTGCTGTTCCGGCGTGAGCCGGCTTTCCATCATATAAATGTAATCGGCCATCTTAATTTCGGTCGTACTCACTCCGTCGGCGATGAGCGGAAACGCAGGACTTTCCCGCTGCTGGGCGCAGGTTTTAGCGCAAACAGCGCTAGGCGGCCTGTTCCCCCGCTTGACGATGTGCTCGCAAGTGACTCCAAGCAATAGACTTAGGTAGCTGGTACCGGACAGCGATAAACGCACCACCATAACATATAGAGTTACTTTTTGGCTACATCCATGCACGAGGGCAGTTTTTTGGCGCGGCAACGTGCGAGAATCGGCATCAGGATCAGACTTTAGAACAATCACCAGAGTGAACCCGTAAACCCATGCCGTCGACCCACAAGAAAGTGATCATCCGCAAGATGTCACGCGACACCCTGGCCGGGTACGTGACGCCGGCGAACTTCATCGCCGAGGGCAAGATCGAGGTGTTGAACCAGTCCGGAAACTTGGTGCGCATCGAACTAACCGAGATCAAATGCGTGTATTTCGTCCGCGATTTCAGCGACCTTGACACCTTCAGCCGCAAGACTTTCACCACCCGCCCGCGCACGGAGGGTCTGTGGGTGCGCTTGACTTACAAAGACAACGACATCATGGAAGGGCTGATGCCAAATGACCTTACGCAGCTCCATCCGGAAGGTTTTCTGCTGAATCCGCCGGACACGCGGGCCAACACGCAGCGAATGTTCGTGCCGCGCAGTGCGCTGTCATCGCTGATGGTGCTGTCGGTGATCGGCGGGATGCAAGGACGGAGACGCTCCGCCAAAGTCGCGACGGAACAGCCCCTGCTGTTTAATGAGTAAGCACGAATAGCCGCTCGCTTCGGTTTCCTGCCCCGGCTATGTAGAATCCTTTCTGCCATGAGACTCGAAGAGATCGCGCGCAAGTTGGGCGCGCGCGTGGATGCGCTGACCGCCGAGCAAGAGCAAACGGAGATCACCGCCGTGGTGGGGATCGAAACGGCGGGGCCGGGCCACGTGACGTTCATCGCGAATCCTAAATACGCAGCGGCGGCCAAGACCACGCGGGCGTCAGCCGTATTAGTCACCGAAGAGTTCCCTGGCCTGCCCACCGCCACCACGGTCGCGTTACGCTTGAAGAATCCCTACCTGGCCTTTGCGAAAGCCATTGAGCTGTTTTATCAGGCGCCGCGATACGCGCCGGGTGTGCATGCGACGGTGGTGGTGGATCCCTCGGCCAAGGTCGGAAAGAATGCACACATTGGACCGTATGCCGTGGTAGGGCCGAATGTTCAGATCGGCGATGACTGCGTGTTACTGGCACATGTAGTGATCTATACGGGTGCTCGCATCGGAAACAATTTTTTTGCGCATGCGCATGCGGTGGTCCGCGAACATTGCCAAGTGGGAAATGATGTCATTCTGCAGAATGGGGCGGTGATCGGCGCCGATGGCTATGGCTTCGCCAAAAACGATCAAGGCGAGTGGTACAAGATCGTGCAGTCGGGTGTGGCGGTGTTGGAAGACAAAGTGGAGGTGCAGGCGAATGCGTGCATCGATCGCGCCAGCATCGGAGAGACGCGCATCGGGGCCGACACAAAAGTCGATAACCTGGTTCAGGTGGGACATGGTTCCACGGTGGGTGAGCACACCATGCTCTGCGCGCAGGTGGGGCTGGCAGGGTCGACGGAGGTAGGTGACAACGTGATCCTGGCGGGGCAAGTGGGCGTGGCGGGACACTGCCGCGTCGGCGATAAAGTGGTGGCGACCGCGCAATCAGGCATCCCGAACGACGTAGCGGACGGTGCTGTGGTCAGCGGCTATCCCGCGGTCGATAACAAGCAGTGGCTGCGGAGCGTGGCGGTGTTCAATAAATTGCCGGAGCTGGCGAAGGCGGTGCGCGCAGTGAAAACGCCTGAGCCAGAATCCGGTCCGGAATAGCCGCCGCCGTCCTATTTTGCATCCAACCCAAAGGTTTAACCCAGGATTCATCACTAATCACAATCGGGTCGCTGAAGTCTTCTCCTCAACCCCATGAACGAACATGAACAAAAATTAAAGAAGGCGGCGGAGAAACCCATCCGGGTGCTGCTGCTGGACGATCACGCGCACAACCTGATCATGCGCGCGGCCATTCTGCGCCAGAATGGGTATGAGGCCATCTCCTCTAGCTCCATCGAAGAGGCTGAAGCGAGGATCCACGACATCGACATCGCGGTGCTCGACTACCATCTGGGTGCGGGAAAATTCGGCACGCAGGTAGCGGCCACCTTGCGGGAGAAGCGACCGCATATTCCCATCATCATTCTTTCCGCCACGCTGGAACGCAAATTCGGCGGCGTGGAAGACATGCATCTACTGAAGGGCCACAGCTCCGTCAATGATATGCTGGCGGCCTTGCGTTCGTTCGAAGCCAAGCGGCGGGGCAAGCCGGTGGTAGTGGATGCGCGCGATTTTTATTACTCCCGCATCAGCATGGCCATGGGCGACGACGTGGTGCTGGAAGTGCTGGATGATGACGGCAATTGGGAATACGTGAATGAGAACTTCGCCAAGCTCTACGACAAGAAACGTTTTTGGTTCGTAGGCAAAAATATGTTTGAGACGTTCCCGGAGCTGCGCGGCGACTGGCAAGAGATCATCCAGACGGTGGCCAATACGCGCGAAACTTACCTGGACCGCAGTTTCCGCGGCATCCCTTCGATGCCGGTGAAGGATTCACGATGGGTCTGGAATGTTCTGGTCTTTCCGCTTAAATTACATGATGAGCGCAACGGGGTAGTGTTGAGCGCTCGCATCCTGGAGCGGAGAGGCTAGTCTTGCGCAGAACGATCCTCAGTTTTTCTCTCCTGTTGTTACTGCTTGCGGGCTGCACCTTCCAATCGCAGGTGATCACGGTGACGCTGGCGAATAGAGGGCAGAAGGAAGCCCGCAACATCGAGTTCCGGTATCCCGGAGGCTCGTTCGGCGTCTCTTCCCTGCCGCCCGGCAAGACTTACGAGTACCGCATCAAGCCCTTTTACAACGGCGCGCTGGAGATGGAGTACCTGTACGGCGAGGCGAAGGTGCGCTCGACCATTTCTAAAGTAGAGAAAGATCAGAGCGGCAAGGCGACGGTCGCGATCGACGAGACCGGCGTTAAGTGGGGCGGGTTGCAGCGCGAGCATTAGGATCGGGCCGCATCCTAATTCCGCACCTTCAGTTCCGCATTTCGCGCGGCAGCCCGCTGGCGATGGCGTTGCGCACCGCTTCCGTCAATTGCTCGCGGTCAGCAAAGTTCTCCGGGAAGATAGGCGGATGAAAGACCAGCGTAGCGGTCCCCGGCTTGATCCGCAGCGTGCCCTTGCCCATCATGGTCTCCGTTCCGAAGATAGAAATGGGCAGCACCGGCACCTTACTCTCCATGGCCAGATGGAATGGACCTTTCTTGAACGGAAGCAGCTTGCCATCCGGCGAGCGCGTGCCTTCGGGAAAAATCGCCATGTTGATGCCGCTACGCATGACTTCTGTCGCCGCCTGAATGCTGCTGATGGCAGCCTCACGGTTACGCCGATCGACGGCGACGAAACGCGCCATGCGCATGGCCTGCGCCATGATGGGAACGCGGAAGACTTCTTTCTTCACCAGCACTGATGTCCGCCGCGGGATGAGCGGGATCACGATGGGTGGGTCGAGATTCGAAACATGGTTGCACATGTAAATGTACGTGCCGGCGTGATCGAAGTCGTGATATCCGCGTAACTCCACTTTGACGCCAATCAGGCGCACGCCGGTGTAGGCTCCCCACATCGCCATCCGGTAAAGCCAATCGACGCGTCCGGAGAGAAAGGTCCAGATGATCCCTACCGGGCCGATCAGGGGGATCATGATGAGATAGAAGAGGACGAGGACGCAGGTGCGGATCAAAGTTGGACGCCGGAGTGGACCAGTTGTCGCAATCGCTCGGGTAGCTTCTCATAGATACCACCGAAGCCGCCATTGGAAAGTATGGCGACGACGTCACCGGTACGGAGTTGGGGAGCGAGACGATCGACGATCTCATCCGCGTCAGTGGCCTCGAAAGCAGGCTTGCCCTGCGCGTTGAGGCCAGCCACCACCGCTTCGGTAGAGAGCCGGTCGGATTCAGCAATGGCTTCCGGCTTGAAGATCTTGGTGAGCACGATGTGGTCGGCGACCGCGAGGCTCTCCGCCAGTTCCTGTTGAAAGACTTTACGGCGCAGGGTGTTGGAACGCGGCTCGCAAATGGCCCACAGTCGCGCCTGAGGATAGCGCGCGCGCAACGCCTTGAGCGCCTCCGCAATGGCGGTGGGATGATGCGCGAAGTCGTCGATGATGGTGACGCCGCCTACTTCCGCCCGAACCTCAAGTCGCCGCTTCACACTCCGGAAAGTGCGGATGGCTTCTGCAATGACCTCCGCACTGACGCCATAGTCGGCGGCCAAGGCCGCCGCCGCGGTGGCGTTCATCACGTTGTATTCGCCGGCCAGCGCAAATTCGCAGTGAGCAAAAGGCCGGCCGTCGCGGACGATGCTCCAGCGCGTCAGCGTGGGAAGATATTCCACGTTCACAACCCGCCAGTTGGCGAGGGCGGACTTGCCATAGCGCTCCACCCGGCAGAAGGCCTTGGACAAACACTCATCCACCGTCGGCGAGCCGTCATACGCGACGATCACCCCGCGCTGCGGCACCAAGTTGACCAGGCGCTTGAATGCGGTCTTCACCGCCTCGAGATTCGGGTAGATGTCAGCGTGATCGAACTCCACCGAAGTCAAGATGGCGGCGTCAGGAAAGTAGTGGAGGAATTTTGGACCTTTATCAAAGAATGCGGTGTCGTATTCGTCGCCTTCGAGGATGATGTGTTTACTCTGCTTCAGCGCGAAGCTACTGCCAAAATTCTCCGCAATGCCGCCGATGAGGAACGAAGGATTCAATCCGGCCGACTGCAAGATCCACGCCAACATCGAAGTAGTGGTCGTCTTACCATGGGTGCCGGCGACGACTAGGGATTCGCGTCCGGTGATGAAATTCTCATGCAACACCTGCGCCATGGACTGGAAGGGGATGCGCTCGTTCAGGACGTACTCGACTTCCGCATTGCCCCGGGAGATAGCATTTCCCACCACGACCAGGTCAGGGCGCGGCTTAAGATTAGCTTCCGCATAGGGCTGCATGACGGGGATGCCGAGGTTCGCGAGGAAGGTGGACATCGGCGGATAGACCGCATAGTCCGAGCCGGTAACCTTGAAGCCGCGCTGCTTCAGCAACCCGGCCAGCGAGGCCATGGCGGTGCCGCAGATGCAGATGAGGTGGATGTGTTTTTCGGGCGACAGGGTCAAGCGGGGACCATAGAGAAGCCGTTCGCTTGAACATTGATGTAGACCTTGAGGCCAAGGGGCATCAAGAGATTGGGCGGCGCGGCCAGGTGT
>JBKKBM010000287.1:0-14562 GCA_046714215.1 Terriglobales bacterium
ACGCGATCGCGGGTGCGATCAGGAAATCGATCGGAGTGTAGGGGATTGAATCATTGTTTCATTTGTTCATTGAATCAATGCCGCGCTTGCGGCGGGTTCGGCCTTGTAATCATAGGTCGGGTCGAAATCGACGGTTTTCGAAGTATGCAATGAATTCTAGCCGCTTTGACGACTGCGGAAGGTCTGTGGCAGTCCGTTCTCGCACTGGTTCGTGTTGCTCTTTTGTCTTTCCTTTCTTTTTTAATCAACAAACCTTTCAGCCGTCCCTACGTGACTCTCACTTCTAATCCACACGCTACCCAGCGCTGAAGCGCTGGGCTAACATCGGGCGCCCCGATGGGGCGCACAGTCTCGCCTAACCCAGACCCAGTCGCCATCTACCCCTGTTCTCGTGATGTCATAGCTAGTCCAAATCCCTCCAATTCTTTCCTACCCCCACATCTACCACCAGCGGCACGCGCAATTCCGGGTAGACATTCTCCATCAGGTCGCTGACCAGCGACTTGAGGTCCTCCAATTCATTCTCGGGCGCTTCGAATACGAGTTCGTCATGCACTTGCAGCGTCATGCGGGAGCGCATCTTGCGTTTCGCGAGCTCGGCGTCGATGCGGATCATCGCAACCTTGATGAGGTCGGCGGCAGTGCCTTGCAACGGAGTGTTGACGGCGGTACGCTCGGCAAAGCCCCGCATGTTCACGTTCGAGCTGTGAATGTCAGGGATGGGGCGGAGGCGTCCAAAGAGGGTGCGTACAGAGCCCTGGCGACGCGTCTCTTCGAGCGTGCGGTCGATGAAGGTGCGGACGCCGGCGTACTTGGCAAAATAATTGTCGATATAAGTTTTCGCGACTCGGGTCTCAATGCCGAGCTGCTGCGAGAGACCGAAGGGCGAAAGGCCATACACGATGCCGAAGTTCACCGCCTTGGCACGGCGACGATGCTCGGCGTTGATCTCAGCGGCGGGGACTTCGAAAACTTCCTGGGCGGTAAGTGAATGAATGTCATCGCCACGCCGGAAGGCGGCGGTCAGCAGCGGGTCTTCGGAATAATGCGCGAGTAGACGCAGCTCGATCTGCGAGTAGTCGGCAGCGAGCAGGACGTGTCCCTTTTCGGCGGTGAAGCAGGCGCGGATCTCGCGGCCTTGCTCGGTACGGATAGGAATGTTCTGCAGGTTGGGATTCGTCGATGAAAGCCGCCCGGTCGCGGTGCCGGCCTGGTTGAAGGTGGTGTGCAGGCGTCCGGTGGCGGGATTCAGGAGCATGGGCAGGGCGTCAATGTACGTCGACTTCAGCTTGGAAAGCTGGCGGAAGTCGAGGACTTTGCGCGCGATCTCATGTTCGATGGCCAACTCTTCGAGCACGTCGACGGCGGTGGAGATGGCCTTCCCTTTTCCGTACTTGAAGGGCTTGGGCAGATTGAGCTTATTAAAAAGGACATCGCCCAGCTGCTTGGGCGAGTTGATGTTGAACTCCTGCCCGGCGAGATGATGGATCTCTTTGGCGATGGAGCCGGCGTCACGGCCGAGGCGCAACGAGAGGTCGTGTAAGACATCCGTGTCGATCTTTACTCCGGCCTGCTCCATGCGCAACAGCACGGGCACGAGTGGGAGATCGATCTCTTCGTAGAGTTTGGCCAGCTCCTGATCTTCCACTTGCTTGCGGAGTTTGGCTGCCAGACGCAAAGTGATATCGGCGGCCTGTGCGGGCGAGCCATCAAGTTGCAGATTGAAGTGACGCACGGCGACGTCTTTCAATCCATGGCTGGTGATAGTAGGGTCAAGCAGGTAGGAGTAGAGATAAGTGTCGTCGGTGAAGTTCTCAAGCTTCCACCCTGCGGCCTGGGCAAGGTGTAGCGCCGCCTTGAGATCGTGCACGGCCTTGCGCTGCTTGGAATCGCCTAGTGCCGCTGCGATGTCTTTTTCTAGGGGCGGATGCATGTCAGCGGTGGCGGCGTGGCCCGACTCCGCGGAGAGTCCGATCACGCGCGACGGCTTCTCCGGCGCGGCTTGCGGGGCGGGCGCAAACATATCGGCGGTCTGAGCGGGTGGGGCTTCTTTTTCTTCCTCGTCTTCGACTGCGGGGGTTACGGAAGCGGTCTCCGCGGGAATCGCAACGGCGAGCAGCTTGGTGGCCGCTTTCTTCAATAGCGCCTTCAATTCGGCGGCGGTCTTCAGCTCAGAATAATCGGTCTCGCCGATCTCAGCAGGAGCGCTGGCCAGCACCGACTTCAGCAGGGTGGTGAATTCGAGTTCGTTGAAGAGGGCTCGGCAGGCTTCAGCGTCCGGCGGCTGGGTGCGCATCGCGTCCAGGTCGAACGGGATGTCCATGTTGGTGTCGATCTTAGCGAGCTCCTTGCTCAACAGGACTACGTCGCGGTTCTGCTGGAGCGATTCGCGGTACGTCTTCTTTTCGATCTCAGCGGCGTGGTCGAGCGCAGCTTCAACCGTACCAAAACGCTTGATGATCTCGACCGAGCCTTTCTCGCCGATGCCGGGCGCGCCCGGGATATTGTCGATGGTGTCGCCGCGCAAGGCCATCACGTCGACCACTTGCTCCGGCGGCACCCCGACCAGCTCTTCGACCTTGGCGGCGTCGCAGATGAGATTGTCCTTGGGGGGATTCAGCACGCACACGCGGTCGTTGACGAGCTGCAACATATCCTTGTCGCTGGAAACGACGTACACCGGATGGCCAGCGGCTGCGGCCTTGCGCGCGAGCGTGCCGATCACGTCGTCCGCTTCAAAGCGCTCCTGGGACAAAATGGGGATGCGGTAAGCCTCCAGCGCGCGCCGGATGAAAGGGATCTGCTGGTTGAGGTCGGCGGGTGTCTCTTTACGAGTGGCCTTGTAGCCATGGTAGGCAACGTCTTCATACTGCTGGGTCTTGCTGTCGAACTTACGCACTGAGGTCAGCGTCTTGGCCTGCTCGTCGCGAAACGTGGGGCCGGCGAGGTCGAAGACGGCGGCGAGGTATTCCGGTTTGAAGTCTTCACGCAGCTTATTGATCATGTTGACGAAGACGTAGGTGGCCGCCGTGGGAATGCCGCTGCGCGTGGACATGGGCCGCTGCCGCGACATGGCGTGATACGCGCGGAAGATGAAGCCCATGGAGTCGAGCAGGAAGACGGGGGCCTTTTCGCCGACGGGCCTGGCCGCCTTGGATGTGGGCTTAGGGGGGGCGGCGGGTTTTTTCTTCGGAGGCAAGGGGGAAGTTTATCAGGAAGGGCGAGGGCGTTAACCACGGAGAGCACAGAGTCACACAGAGGCGCTGGATTGAGAATCGGATAACCGGATAATTCGAAAATCAAAAATCAAATCTTGAGACATAGCCCTTCGTTGTTCTGGTTTCCTTCGTTCCTGTCTGGTTCAACCTTGCGTTTGCCTTCCTCCGTGTGCCTTTGTGCTCTCTGTGGTTAAGGTTCCCGGGGTCTACTCGACGAACATACAATCGCCATAGGAGAAGAAGCGGTATTTTTCCTGCACGGCATGCGCGTAGGCGCGGAGGACATGGTCTTTGCCGGCAAAGGCGCTGACCAGCATCAGCAGGCTGGAGCGCGGCAGGTGAAAGTTGGTCAGCAGGGCGTCGACGACGCGGAATTTGAAGCCGGGGTAAATGAAGATGTCGGCATCGCCGCTGCCGGGGGCGATCACCGGATCGCCATCTGCAGGCGACGTAGTGGCCGACCTGGCTGTGTCTTTCCGGGCGGCAAACTCTAATGTCCGGACGGTGGTGGTGCCGACGGCCACAACGCGCCGCTTCTCTTGCTTGGCGCGGTTGATACTCGCCGCGGCCGCGGCGGAGATGGAATAGGCCTCCCGGTGGAGCTGGTTCGCTTCCACAACCTCATCCCGTAGCGGCTGGAAGGTGCCCAGACCGACATGCAACGTGACTTCGGCAGTCTCAATGCCACGCTGGCGGATGGCGTCCATGATGGCGGGCGTGAAGTGCAGGCCGGCGGTGGGGGCCGCCACCGATCCTCGATCTTTGGCGAAGACCGTCTGATAGCGGGCGCGGTCTTTTTCTGAATCCGGGCGATTGATATAGGGCGGCAGCGGGATATGTCCGATGCGCTCGATGATGGCGAAGAAATCTGGCACCGGCTGGAAGCGGAGGGTACGTTCGCCGAAGCTGCCGCGCGCGATGACTTCTGCCTCGAGTTCGGGCGGGCCATGCTGTTCGGCGGTAAAAAACAGACGTTCACCGACTCCGATCTTCTGCCCGGGATGCACCAGCGCGAGCCAGTCGTTGGCTTCTTTGTCATGAGCGTTCGAGGCGGGCACTTGGCGCGTAAGCAGCGCCTCCACTTTTCCCCACAACATTTCCGCGCCTGCCGGGTTTCTGGCGGTGTTAGGCTGGGCGTGTACGCTGGCGCGATGGCCGAAGAGGCGTGCGGGAAAGACGCGCGTGTTATTGAAGACAAGTAAGTCGTCCGGCCGCAGTAGGGCGTGAAAATTGCGGAACCGGTCGTCGCGAAATTGACCTCTTTGCCGGTCCAGGTGGAGCATGCGGGCGCCGGCCCGGTTATCGGGGGGATGCTGGGCGATCAACTCGGGCGGCAGGTGGAAGTCGAAGTCGGAGACAAGCACAGGGCATCATTATAGGGGTGGTGCGTTCGAGAATATGGGCCGGGCATGGGTCAAAAACGTTCATAACCATCCCAAAAACGATTGTGGAGGAGGTAAAAGCTGGGTTAGGATTAGCGCACGGCCCGGTGTCTTCCCGTAATGCGACTCAAGACCCAATGCGAGCAACTGGTCCACTTTGGCAAGCTCATTCATGAGCACGGATTAGTGTCTGCCACGGACGGCAACCTCTCTTTACGGCTGGACGCGGAGCGCATCCTGGCCACGCCGACGGGCATGAGCAAAGGAATGATGTCCGTGAAAGACATGGTGGTGGTCGACCTTCAGGGCAAGAGGTTGGAGGGACGGCGCGACGTCTCCAGCGAGATCGCGATGCATCTGACCGTGTACCGCATGCGGCCGGACGTGCATGCGGTGGTACACGCGCACCCCTGCACGGCGACGGGATTTGCCTCCGCAGGCATGGCGCTGGATGATCCTATCTGCTCTGAAGTGATCATCTCGCTGGGCGCGGTGCCGCTGGCGGAGTATGCAACCACGGGTACGCCCGCGCTAAGCGAATCGCTGATGCCCTACATCTCTGACTATGACGCTATCCTGCTGGCCAACCATGGCGCGGTGAGTTATGGCGCGGACTTGATGACCGCTTACCTGAAGATGGAAGCGGTGGAACACTTTGCCAAGATCATGCTGGTGACCCACCAGTTAGGGCGGCAGGAATGTCTGAGTGAGGCTGACATCCGCAAACTGGTGGAGGCGCGGAGCCGCTATGCCGGCAATAAGTCAATGGCGAGCATGCCGCCGGGCCCCATCGAGCGCCGTACTCGCGACGGGCGCTCCAAGAAAGACGTGATCGCCGCGTTGGTGAATTCCAGCAAGATGATGATGCCGGCAGCGGCCGGGGCCTTCTACCTATTACAATCCTGAGCATGCTACGGCGTGCGCTCATCGCTTTTCTCTTACTCTCCTCTTTTACTTCCGCCCAGAACATTTCATCCGCGTCTTCCGAGTCTTCCGCTCAAGCCGCCGTGGCCAAGCCCGAAGTAAAGGCCGCGATGGCGCGTCTGGATGAGCGCAGGCCGCAGATCCTGGACTTGTGGAAGCAGCTGGCCGTGACCAGCGCGCCTTCCGGACATGAAGACGAGCGGGCCGCCCTGGTGATCGCTGAGTTGCAGCGGCTGGGCTACACGGAAGCGTACCGCGACGCCGCTGGCAATGTGATCACGGCGCCCGTCGCCAAGGGAACCAAGATCACGGCATTCGTCGCGCACCTCGACACCGTGGTCCAGCCCGGCGTGAAGGTCACCGTCACTGAAGGCAAGAATGAAAAAGGCAAGCTCACCTGGACGGGGCCGGGCGTGGGCGATGACACCAGTGGCGTGGTCGCGCTGCTGGGCGTGGCGGAGGCACTCCACCACGCCGGCCTGACGCTGCCGAACGTCCGCTGGGTGTTTTCCGTGAACGAAGAGGGTGGCGGGAAGAGCGAAGGCATCCGCCGTTTCCTCACTGACCATAAGCCGGAGATCGCCGCGTTCATCAGTACGGATGGTAGTCCGATCGATGAGTTGGGCGCGGTGGCCGACAATGGCGTGGGCGGGTATGCGCTGCTGCCGAAGTTCACGGGCCCCGGGGTGCATACCATCGAATCGTCGGGGACGCCGAGCACCACGCACGCGGTGGCGCTGGCCATCGAGCGGATCTACAAGTTGAAGATCCCGCAGACGCCGCTGGAAAAGCGGAGCTGGCTGAATATCGGGACCATCAAAGCGGGTACCGTGCCGAATGCGATGGCCAAGACCGCCGAGTTCACCGTGGACCTGCGGTCGAATGACGCGGCCACCGGGCGGGCCTTGCGCGAGAAGGTGAAAGCTATCATCGAACGCGCGGCGAAAGACGCCGGGGTTACGGTGGCTATCGACACCACGCGCTGGCAACGCGATCCCATCTTCCTGAAGACTCCGGCGCAGGCGCAATTGATCGCGACACTGTGGGCGAGCTACCGCGCCATCGGCATCACTCCGCAAAAGGGCAAGATCGGCTCGAGCGATTTCGTGATCGCGCTGGCGCAGGGCGTGCCCGCCGCCGGGGTGGGGCTGACGAACATCCGCCGCATGCACAGCCCGGAAGAAGAGGCGGAAGTGGACGCTCTGTTCAGCGGGATGAAGGAAGTGGCGGTGGCGGCAGTAGCGCTCAGCCAGCGCTAGCCGACTGCGCGGCGGACTTATCGGCGGCCAGGATGCGCTTCGCCAGAAGCCACTGGTAGCGGATGCCGTAGAGCAAGGCGGTGACACCGATCAACAGGACAAAGAGGTTGGTGTGCCGGGCGAGCCCGAGCATGGTGCCTTGCAACGCGGGGAAAGCCAAAATCACAAACAGCAAGAACCATCCTGCTGCGTCACGGCGAAGGAGAAGGTCGCGGCCGCACTCAGCAGCTCGGGTTGCATGCGGGCAAGCCCGAAGTCGAGGATCTTGGGCTCGCCAGCAGCGTTGACGCGGATGTTCTCCGGCTTAAGGTCGCGATGGATGATGCTGGCCTGATGCGCGGCGGCCAGCCCTTTGCCGATGCCCTGCGCCAGCTTGAGCAATTGCGAGGTCGGCATGGGACCGCGCTGTAGAAGGGTGCGAAGGTCCTCACCGTCAACGTATTCAAAGATGATGAAGAGTTCATCGCCCGCCTCTTCCAGACAAAGACGGAGGCGATGGAGGAATGGCTCAAGACTGCGCAGGCACGGGCCTCCTGCGCGAAGCGCTTGCGGCGCTGTGGGTCACGCGACAGCTCCGCTGGCAGTGCCTTGATGGCGACGTGCCGGCCGAGGCGCAGATCTTCCGCGAGATAGACCACGCCCATGCCGCCGCGGCCCAACTCACGCTTGATCTGATAATGCGAGATGGTCTGGCCGATCATGACAGAAGATATCCGCGCGATGGTAGGCCGGGCAGGGACGGGAGTCAATCAGGGAAATACCAAAGGCGGGCCCGAAGGCCCGCCTGGATAAGCGGAAAGCGACAGGCGTTATCTCTGCGAGTACGCGTCACGCAGCTGCGTCTGCCGGCTCGTCATGGGGACCTCTCTGCCCGCGATGAAGACGTGCTTCACATCCGTCTTCAACTCGAGCGGATCGCCATTGGCGACGATCACGTTGGCGGTCTTGCCTACGTCGAGCGAACCCAACTGATCGGCGACGCCCCAGATCTCCGCGGGGTTCAGCGTTATGGCTTTCATGGCCTCCTCATAAGGCAAGCCGAAAGCCACCGCGTAGCCCGCCTCGTACGGCAGGTTGCGCGCGTTGTGCGAGTCATACGAAGCGAGGGCTATCTTCACGCCCCGTTTGACCAACTCCGCAGGCAACGAATAGACACTGTCATAACGATCGCCATTCTTGGGGGCATCGTAGATGCTGCCCACGATCACCGGCAGCTTGGTGGCGGCGATCTCATCCAGCATCTTGTGAGCGTAGGTTACTTGCCCGAGGATCACCTTCAGCTTGAATTCCTGGGCCAGCTTCATGGCTACCTTCAAATCGCTGGGCTCTTCGGCTGTGAGCACGATCGGCTTCTTGCCTTGCAGGTAAGGCAGCAGGGCTTCGAACTTGAGGTCGCGCTTGGGGGGCGTGGCCTTGCCCTTGTCTTTGGTGTCCTTGTCGTCCTTGGCGTCCTTAGCGGGCTCTGCTGCCTTCTTTTCGTATTCGGTCCACTTCTGGGCGTAGTCCTGCGCGTCGATGAAGGCCTGACGCAGTTGCGTGGCCATGCCCATGCGGGTAGCGGGAAAACGGGGCGTGCCGTCGCGCCGCCGTTGCGCGCCGGTGAAATTCAGCGGCATGGCAAAGCTCCGCAGCAATAGCATCTCGTCGCGGTCCTTACCCGCGAGTTGGATGAACGACATCTGGCCTGGCAGGGTGTTGCGGGCCGAGGCGGTTACCACCGCGTTGGTGACGCCGTTCATGCGGGTGACCGGGATCAGCTCCGTCTCCGCATGGAAGGCATCTTCCACCAGCATGTGGGGCATGATCTGGTCGCTGGCTTCCGCCAGGTCGTTGCTCATGTCGACGGCGGAGATCTCCGTCAATCCCAGTTGCGTGTTGGAATCGATGAGACCGGGGTAGATCGTCATGCCCTTGACGTCAATGATCCGGGCGCCTTTGGGAATCGTGACCGACGCAGCCGCGCCGACGGCGGTGATCTTGCCGTTCTCCATCACGAGCGCGCCATTCTCGATCACGCCATGGGAGATGGTGAGCAACTTGCCCCCGCGCAAGACGATGGCGGGCGATGCCGGTGGGACAGGCATCGCCGCAGTCTTGGCCGGGGCCGCGGAAGATGGCTTGGCGGGGGCCGGTTTAGCCTGTTGGGCTGCCAGCGGTAGCGTGAGCAGCACTACGAACGCAGATCTGAAAACAAAGCGGGTGATGTTTTTCATTAGCGCACCTCCCCATCGTCGCTGCCAAAGCCGCTGGCGCCCGTCATGGGGCCACCCTTCCAGAAGGGCAGACCATAGCCGGGGAGCGAGCTATCAAAGTAAACGTCACCGTCAATGAGGGATTTCTCCACCCGCGCATAACTCGACAGCGGATGCTTGTCCCATATAGTGATGTCGGCGTCTTTGCCCACGTCGATGGATCCGACGCGGTCTTCTACACCCAGCACCCACGCCGCATTCAGCGTGATCATCTTGAGGGCTTCTTCCTCGGTGGCGCCGCCGTAGCGGATCGCCTTGGCGGCTTCCTGATTCAGTCGCCGGTTGAAGTCATTGGAGTCGCTCTTGATGGCGACTCTTACGCCTTTACGCATGGAAATGACCGGGTTCCACGGGATCGCGTCCCAGGCTTCGATCTTGTAACCCCACCAATCGGTGAACGTAGCCAGCGCAACACCGGCGGCGGCGACTTTGTCCGCTACCTTGTAGACCTCCAGCCCGTGATGGAAGGCGCGGACCTTGTAACCAAACTCTTTGGCCATGGCGATCTCAGTAAGGAATTCGTCGGCGCGGTAGCAGTGGATCTGGACCAGCACCTTGCCGCGCAGCACGTCAGCGAGGGCATCGAGTCTCAGGTCTTTCTTGGGCGGCTTCGCGTCCTTGTCATTCTTTTTTACTTTTTCGTCGTAAGCGTCCCACTCGCGCATGTACTCCCGCGCTTCCTGCAGAGCGGCACGCTGCACGGTGAAGTTGCCCATGCGGGTGGAGGGAAGCTGGTTGCGGGTGCCATAGACACGCTTGGGATTTTCACCGCTGGCGAACTTGATGGAGCGGGGCGCGTCCGGGAACAGCAGATCGTCGCGGTCGAGACCGAACTTATGTTTGATGACCGCGGCCTGGCCGCCGATCATGTTGCCCGACCCATGCAGCAGCATGGAAGTGGTAACCCCGCCGGCCAGCGCGTGATAAATATTCTTGTCGGTGTAGTCGAAGGCGTCCTGCATCATCATATGCGGGCCGATGACGTTGGTCAGCTCGTTCACGTCGCCGGAGAGCGCGGTGTGGGAGTGCGAGTCGATGATGCCGGGCATCACGAATTTCCCGGTCGCGTCGATCACCCGCGCGTTGGCGGGCGCGTTCACCGTCTTGCCCACTTCCGCGATCTTGCCATTGCGGATGAGGATGCTGCCATTCTCGATGGTTCCGTGGGTTACGGTGAGGATGGTGCCGTTCTTAATGACCGTGTCAACCGGCGTGGGCTTGGCTGACATCTGCGCCAGCGCAGTGCCGGCAAAGAGCAGCACCAGGAACCCGATTCCGACGCGCGAAAACAATGCCTTCACATGCGACATCCGGATCTCTCCTTCGATATGTTGGGGATTTGCAGACTAGGAATACGTGGGGATTGTAGGGGGCGAGAGGGAAAGCGTCAATCGTGGCCGCTGGGGCGCGCCACGCTGGAACAGGATTGACGGCGGGCCCGGATAGACGATACAAGCAAAGCCATGCGGGCTGTCATCCAACGAGTGCGCCGGGCCAGCGTCACGGTCGATGGCGTCGTTGTGGGCAAGATCGGTCCCGGGCTGCTGGTGTTGCTGGGCGTGGCCGTGGGCGATGACGAAGCTGCGGCGGACTATTTGGCCGAGAAGGTCGTTGGTCTCCGCATCTTTGACGACGATGTGAGCAAGATGAACCTCTCGGTAACTGACATCGGCGGCGCGGTGCTGGTGGTCTCGCAGTTCACACTGTATGGCGACGTGCGCAAGGGTAAGCGGCCGTCGTTCGACCGAGCGGCGCGTCCGGAGGAAGCTAGCCGCATCTACGAGCATTTCGTGCAACGCGTCCGCGGGTTAGGTATCCGATGCGAGACGGGACGCTTCCAGGCGATGATGGACGTGGAACTCGTCAACGATGGACCGGTGACGATCCTGCTGGATTCGGAACGAGTGTTCTAGCGACCGCGGAGGATCGCATCCGCGATCTTCACCGTCTCCGCCGCTGCCTTCACGTCGTGCACGCGCACTACATGCGCGCCCGCCAGCACGGACGCCGTCACGGTGGCCATTGTTCCGAAGTCCCGATCTTGCATGGGTGCGTCTTTGCCATTCATCGCCAGCGTTCTTCCTATAAACGACTTGCGCGACGTGCCGGAGAGCAGGGGAAATCCCAGTTCATGGAATTCGGCAAAGCGCGCCAGCAGCGGATAGTTCTCGTCGAAATTCTTGCCAAAGCCAAAGCCCGGGTCGAGTATCAGGCGGTTCTTAGCGATTCCGGCCGCCACGGCAGCATTCGCCGCGGCTTGCAGATCACGTTTCACCGTGCCCACGATGTCTGGGTCGGGCGCTTGCGTTCGCCAAGCTTCCGGCCGGCCGCGCATGTGCATGAGGACGGCGGCGCATTTCAGTTCGGCAACGGTTGCGGACATCTGAGGATCCCAGGCAAAGGCGGAGACGTCATTGATGATCTCAGCACCGGCTTCGATGGCGGCCCGGGCCACGCCGGATTTGTAGGTGTCCACGGAGATGAGCGCCTGGGGTGCGCGGCGCAACACACCTTCCACCACCGGCAACACCCGCGCCAACTCTTCGCTTCCACTGACCGGCTCTTTCTTTCCCGGCCGCGTGGATTCCCCGCCGATGTCGAGGATGTCCGCACCGTCGTCGAGCAGCCGCTGGGCGTGCTCCACGGCCTGCTCCGGGCGGAAGAACTGCCCGCCGTCGGAAAACGAGTCCGGAGTGACGTTCACAATGCCCATCACCAACGTGCGTTCGCCGACGACGAGCGTTCGGGTGCGGAACTGCCATGAGAAGCGAGGGCGCATAGAAGGTTTTGAGCAGACCAGTTTTGAGTAAACCAGTTTTGAGCATACCGTCTTTGAGTAATCAAAGCTAAGGTGTTCGCCCCGGACGGTTGGCGATTTTGGGCTGAATCGCATTGCTGGCGACCTATCGCTGGGGTATCATCCGCTCAACATGTCCCGAAAACATCTGCTTTTTTCAGCCGTCCTGTCGTTTGCTTTGGTCTTCCCTTCGGTCTCCTCATTCGCGCAAGCGGCGCTGCCGGCGCCGGAGACCCGTGCACAGCGCCGGGTGCGCGTACTGCGCGAACAGACGCTGGCGAAAAAGATTGCCGCGCTGATGGCGGAGCCCAATGTGGCGCGCGGATTCTGGGGCATTCATGTGGTGTCACTCACCACCGGCAAAACGGTCTTCGAGTTGAATCCGGACAAACTATTCACGCCCGCGTCGAACACCAAGCTATTCACTACGGCCACGGCGCTGGCGCTGCTGGGCCCTGACTTCAAGACACGCACCACGGTCGAGACCGCTGGCACCATCGACCTGCATGGCCGCCTGAGCGGCGACCTGGTGCTGGTGGGTCGCGGTGATCCCAACCTATCCGGACGCGTGCTCCCCTATGCCATGCGCACCGAGCGTAAGACTCCGCATCTGCGCCTGCTGGAAGAACTGGCCGATCAAGTAGTGGCCAAGGGCGTGAAGGTGGTGGACGGCGACATCGTGGGCGACGATTCTTATTTTTCCTTCGAGCGCTTTCCCGATGGCTGGGCCAGCGATGATTTGATGTGGGAGTACGGCGCGCCTGTCTCCGCCCTCACCGTGAACGATAATGTGCTGTTTCTCAACGTGCTGCCGGGAAGTTCGGTGGGCGACAAGGCATTCCTGAAGGTGGACCCGGATTCCACGTTCTACGAACTGGACAACCGCATCACTACCACGGCGGCGGGCAGCGGGCCGCGCAAGATCGCGATCGACCGCCAGCCTGGCGCCCGCACCATCACCCTGTGGGGGACCATCCCGCTGGATGACACTGGCGACGGCGAGGCCCTGGCCGTGGAAGATCCCGCCGAGTTCGCCGCCCAAGCCTTCCGCACGATGCTGCAGCAGCGGGGCGTAGTGGTTCGGGGCAAGCAGCGCGCTTTCCATATCCCACTCGCCAACGTCCCGCCGCCGGTGGTGGAAGCACCCGTCGCCGCAGTTCCGGTCACAAGTTTTGGTGGAGGCGCCGAGACTGCGGTGACGCCGTCAGCACTGCCGGCACGGCAGGTACTGGCTAGCCGCGATTCCCTGCCGCTCGCCGACGATGTGCGCATCATCAACAAGATCAGCCAGAACCTGCATGCGGAATTAGCGCTGCGCATGGTGGGCCGGGAAAAAGGCAAGGCCCCTACCCTGGAGGCGGCCTTGGCCACGATGAAGACGCTGCTCACCCAGGCCAGTATCCTTCCGGAAGAACTCAGTTTCTCTGACGGTTCCGGACTCTCCCGCCAGAACCTGGTCACACCGCGCGCCGTCACCAAGCTGCTGATCTTTGCTGACTCCCAACCCTGGGGCGCAATTTACCGGGACACACTGCCCGTGGCCGGAGTGGATGGTTCGCTTTCCGAACGGATGAAGACGACTGTGGCCCAAGGCCGGGTCTCAGCCAAGACGGGCACGCTGGGCAATGTGAATGCGTTGGGGGGATATCTGACGACGTTACGCGGAGAGCGCCTGGTGTTTTCGGTGTTCAGCAACCATCACCGGCTTACCAGCCGGGGCGCCGTCAAGATCATCGACAAGATGATCGAGGCCATGGTTGACGACGGCAGACCTGCCGTCCGCTGATCGGGTTCACACTTTGGCGCGGAACGCGCCAGTCTGGGGCTGCAGCTCGGTGATCTGGACTTTCTTGCCATAGTCGCGCGGGCGGTATTCCACCTTGGCCTCACCCATCTGCATGACGACCCGCACCGCGGTGGCGCGCTCGCCTTCAAAACAGCGGGTGCACAAGCAGGAGTACTCCCTCGCTGTGCCGTCTTCGCGCTCCACCCGCGCCGGGATCACGTGGCGCACGTGCGCGCGGCACATCCCGCAGCGTCCCCCGCCGTGGAGCTTGTACTGGAGCTCCGCATAGCTGCGCAGCAGGTCCCAGTTGCGCAGGTTGGCGACCTGCTGGGACTCCGCCCCCGCCAGTACCTCCAGATACTCCTGGAGGAAGCGCTGAGGCACCGTCTTCCGGAAATCGTTATCGCTTAACAATCCGTACCTTCTTGTACCTCTAAGTCGGGGAGTGGAACCCTGATTCCAGCACATTGGCAGAGCAGTTGCAACCCTAGTGTGAAAATTGTTCCCTAAAGTAATCCAATACGGATTACTGCAAAGATTTGCATCCATTCCGGTTCAGCCTTGGCAGGTCAGGGTAAACGTCGCGGACGACTCCAATACGACCTTCGGATGGCGGAGCGCCGAGATGCTAAAGCGGTGCTCACTCGTGAACGAGCTGGGAGTCAAGCGGGCACCATTGCCCTTCCGGCGCAGTTGGATGGGACTCCCGGCGATGGTCCGGGGGAATTCGACATCGCATTCGAGGCCGCAGGCCACGTAGAGCGAAAGCAGGTCACAGAACTGCAAGGCGGCGACCAGGCCGTCGTGTTCAGCGTCGGCCTGGGCCAGCTTCTTGCGCAACTTCTGCTGTCGCGTCTGCTCCTGGGCGAGGAAAGCGTCCAGGACCTTGGCGGTGGCTGCATCGGCCTGTTGGCAATGGTGCCGGCCGATGGCGGCGAAGTGGC
>JBKKBM010000288.1:0-7082 GCA_046714215.1 Terriglobales bacterium
CTACTGAAAGGCGTGGTCCTGAAGGCCGACAAGTTTGGCAACCTCATCACGAATTTCACCGCGACTGATGTGCCGGACCTCTTCTCCGCCACGCCGCCGGCCTTCAAGATCGTGATCGGCAACAAGGAGATCACGTCGTTGCGCACGGCTTACTCGCAGGGCATGCACAATGAGATCTTTGCTATCGTGGGCAGCATGGGATTCCTGGAGATTGCTACCAACCGCGGCTCCGCCGCTCGTCTCCTGACCGCAGACCGCGGCACCGAGGTGGGCTTTGTCGTCGGCGGCGGACAGGCCGCAGCAGCGCCCGCAGCACCGGCCGCGCCGACATCGTAATCGGTAATTAGGGATTTTTGGGTTTCGGGCGGGCGTAATTTTCCATCTCCGCCGTCCACTTCAGGAACCGGCCCAACTCGTGGCGCTCACGCCACATGAATCCCCAGAATGAGAAGAAGCCGATCTTGTCCATCTTGAGGCCGGTGTAGGTCTCGATCCGCCAGCGCAGATAAGGACTCCGCCACGGGGTGAGATGGTGGCCGCGAGTCGAATTCCAGGCGAAGCGGAGGATATTCAACATTTCCCTTCGAGTATAGCGTTTTCACTCACCACGGAGGCACGGAGGAAAGCTGTTAGACTTTTTTCAATGCCTGACCATCCCCACCCGCGCGCGCAGGAAGCCGAAGACCATTACTACGCGGCGCTAGACCTGGTGGCTGAGGGAAAAACTGCGGCCGCGGTCGCCGAATACGAAAAAGCTCTGGCCGCCGACCCCACCTTCGCCGACGCGATGCACGGCCTCACCCGCGCCCACCAGGACCTCGGGCAGTTCGACCAGGCCATCGCCGTAGCGAATCGTCTGGCTGAGCTTGATCCGAATGACATCCTGGCGCACACCAGCTTGTCCATCCTGTATCAACGCAAAGGGATGATCCCGGAAGCCGAGGCGGAAGCCAACAAGGCACGGATTCTAGGCTGGAAGCAGCAATTGACGGAACAGAAGGATAAGGGCTAGATCTCGTACGTCATATTTCGTACTTCTTGAGCAAGTGACGAAACGAGCGGTACGAGACTTTTAATAGGTCGGCGGCGCGGGTCTGCACTCCGCCCGAATGTTTCAAGGCTGACTGGATCAGGTTGCGCTCGATCTCCGCAACGTAGCGTTCCAGGTCCACGCCTTCCGTGGGGAACGACCCCGCAAAACCAGCGCCATTGAAGCCGGCGGCAGCGGCCACGGCCTTCTGTTTTTCTGACGGCAACTCCACCGTAAGTTCATCGCCAGACTCCATAGCCACGGCGCGCTCCAGGGCATTTTCCAACTGGCGCACGTTGCCCGGCCAGGCATAGTCGGTAAGTTGGGCCAGCGAATCGCGACCGATGCGGCTGATGCTCTTGCCTGATTCCGGCGTGAAGCGCTTGAGGAACGCATTGGCCAGCAGCGGGATGTCATCGCGGCGCTCACGCAGCGGCGGTACCTGGATGGGGATCACGCTGATGCGGTAGTAAAGGTCTTCGCGGAAGGTACTCTGCGTGACCATCTCCGCCAGGTTGCGATTGGTGGCGGCGATCACGCGCACGTCGATAGGCACCTCAGTGGAACTGCCCAGCGGACGCACCGCGCGCTCTTGCAGAACGCGCAGCAGCTTCACCTGCATACCCACGCTCATCTCGCTGATCTCGTCCAGGAATACGGTGCCCCCATTGGCTACTTCAAAGAGTCCCCGCTTGTTCTGGGTGGCTCCGGTGAACGCGCCCTTGGTGTAACCGAAGAGTTCGCTCTCGAGCAGCGTCTCCGGAAAAGCGCCGCAGTTGATGGAGACGAAAGGCTCAGCATTGCGCGGCGAACAGGAGTGGATGGCGCGGGCGACCAACTCTTTTCCGGTACCGCTCTCGCCGGTGATGACCACGGTGCTGCCGGTAGGCGCGACGGTGCGGATGGTCTCTTTCAATTTTTCAATGGCGGCGCTGCAGCCGATGATGTGGTCAAGTGAATTGCGGCTGGCAGCATCGCGGCGCAACGCGAAGTTCTGGCGGCGCAGGCTGATGGTCTCGAGCGCCCGCTGGATAGAGTTCTTGATCTCCTGGTGGAAGCTGCCGCGCTTCAGGATGTATTCGAAGGCTCGGGCCCGCACGGCCTCGATGGCGGGTTCCAGTTCCTCGCCCGCGGTCATCACGATGATGACGGAATCAGGCGAGACGCGGCTGGCGTGCTGCAGGATGTCGATGCCGTCGAAACTGCTGGGCATGCGGATGTCCGTGACGATCACGTCGTAGATGGCGTTATCGAGTTTGCGCTTCGCCTCCGCCGGGGTGGCGACGGTCTCTACCTTATGCCCGGCCTTACGCAGGTCGATATCCAGCAGTTCGCGAATGGAGCGTTCGTCGTCACAGACCAGGATGCTAGCCACGGATGCCTCCTGCCTTGGCCGCCACCAACGCCGCCTGCTCAGCGCTGTCGGCGGCCGATTCCGTCGCCTGCTTCAAACGAATATGGAACTCGGTGCCTTTGTCCGGGGTGGAGATAACGGATATCTTGGCGTCGTGGGCCTGCAGGATCTGGTAGACAATGGCGAGGCCGAGGCCGGTGCCGCCGCCGAAGTTCGCCTGGAAGGGCTCGAAGATCTTCTCCAGCTGGGCCGCGGGGATGCCGACGCCGGTATCGATGAACGAGATGTGCCAGTATTCGTCCGCCGCCTCCACGCCCACCTGCAATACGCCGCCCGTCGGCATGGCGCGCAAAGCGTTCTCGCAAAGGTTCCAGAAGACTTGCTTGAGGCGGTCGCCGTCCGCCTGCGCAAACGCCGACTTCACCGCATAGTTGCGGATGATCTTTACCGGCGCCGCGTCATGTTGCGGATGGTTCTCCAGCAGTAGTAGCGTGTCTTCGACCAGGGGCACGAGGTCCAGGCGCGCGGCCTTGAGGTTCTTTTCGCGGGAGTACGCCAGGAAGTCCGAGATGATGGTATTCAACCGCTCTGATTCGCGAGTGACGATGCTGACCAGCGTCCGCTGCTCGTCGTTGAGGGTGGAGATGCCGGAAAGCACTTGCACTGAGCCAGCGATGGAAGCCAGCGGATTGCGGATCTCGTGGGCGATGCCGGCGGCCATACGGCCCACCGCGGCCAGGCGGTCGCGCATACGGACTTCGCGCTCCAGCCGGCGGATGGTGGTGAGATCGTCGAAGGTATAGACGTGCCCCACCACGCTGCGGTCTGACTTCAACAGCGGCGAGACGGTGATGCCAAAAGTCTTTTCTCCGCTCCAGGTGTTGGCCCGCACCTCGCCGGTCACAGCGAAGGAGTCTACGTCTGGCAAGCGGTCCATGAAGAGATCACTGACGTGTCGGCCGTAGACCTGCTGGGCCGTACGCTCCAACATTTTTTGCCCGGGGACATTCAACAGCGTGATGCGGCCATCCAGCCCGGTAGTTACGAGGCCGCCGCGCATGGAATGGATCACATTCTCGTGCTGGGCCTGGAGGTTTTCCAGGGCGCCGCTCTTGTCCTGAAGCTGGACGTCAACCTGGCGCAACTTCTGGCTGAGATTGCTGGAGAGATAAGCGATGGCCAGATAGGCGAACAGGTTGATGAGGATCACCGCCTGCAACGACTTCAAGTCCGGGCGGCTGACCGAGTAACTGCGGATGATGCCGAAGTAAGCCAGTTCCAGCACCGCCCCGAAGCAGATGAAAGACATGGCGGCGGTCAGATATGCCCACCAGCGCGGCAGCAGGATGCTGACCACGATGATCAGCAGCGGATAGAGGAAGTTGAACGAGGTGTCGATGCCGCCGGTCACGTGGACGGCCGCAGTCACCAGCACCAGGTCGGTGAGTACCTGCAACCGCGCCTGAATACGGATGTCGCCCCATACATGGTTCAGCAGGACGAAGAAGACGGCGATGGTGTACCAGAGTACGATGACACTGACGAAAATGGATTCATCGATCTCCGTGTGGGTAAGGCGGGTGATGACCAGCCCGATGCCCAACAGGAAAGTGATGATGATGATGCGGACTTTGACCAGCCAGGCCAGCCAATTCCGCTCATTGAAGTCAGTCGCCATGTTTCAGACACACCGGTTTCAAACACACCATATTTCGGACACACGGGCTTTGCCTCGGCCCGGAGGCTGGGGACAAGCGCTCGATCCTCATTGCAGGAGTCACAAAAGTAAGCGGGCCGCGCGTGGGCGTCGGCCCGCACACTCAATCAGCCGGCCAGCTTCGCGATCATCGAGAAGAGGGGCATATACAGTGAGATAACGATGCCGCCGACCGCGACGCCCAGGAAGCCGATCATCAGCGGTTCCAGCAGCGTGAGCATGTCCTTGGTGGCGGAGTCCACTTCGTCCTCATAGAAGTCAGCGATCTTCTGCAACATGTTGTCCATGGCGCCGGTGGCTTCACCTACGCCGATCATCTGGGTCACCATGTTGGGGAAGACGCCGCATTCCTTGAGAGGGTCGACGATGGTCCGGCCTTCTTCAATGGCCTTGCGGACTTTCAGTAGCGCCTCTTCCAGAACGGCGTTGCCAGAGGTCTTGGCCGTGATGGTCAAGCCTTCGATGATGGGCACGCCTGAGGTGATGAGTGTTCCCAGCGTCCGGGTGAAGCGGGCCACGGCGATCTTACGCAGCAGCATGCCGAGCACCGGCAGGTTGAGCATCAACTTGTCGAGGATGTAGCGGCCCCGGGGCGCCTTGCGGATCTGCTTGATGCCGAAGACCAGTCCCACTCCCCCGAAGATGAAGAACCACCAGAAAGTCCCAATGAAATCCGAGAGTCCCATCACGATGCGGGTGGGCAGAGGCAGGTCGACGCCCAGACCCAGGAACAACGACTTAAAGATGGGCACCACGAACTTGAGCAGGCCGCCGACCACCAGCAGGGCGATGCCGATGACCGAGCAGGGATAGATCATGGCAGACTTCACCGCCGCCTTGAGCTTCACCGCTTTTTCCACGTACGCCGCCAGGCGCTGCAGGATGAGGTCCAGAATACCGCCGGTCTCACCCGCTTCGACCATGTTGGTGGTGAGATCGTCGAAGATCTTGGGATAGCCCTTCATGGCATTGGCCAGAGTGGAGCCACCTTCGACCGTGGTCCGGACGCCGACGAGCGCCTTCTGGAAGGTCGGGTTCTCCTGGTTGTTGCCCAGGATCTCCAGACACTGCACCAGCGGCAGTCCGGCATCGATCATGACGGAGAACTGGCGGAAGAAGATGGCGATGTCCTTGGTGGCGACGCTGCCGCCACCGAAGGACGGGAGCGCGAACTCCTTGCCCTTCTCCTTGATGACGCTGGAGCTGATGCGCTCCCTCTGTAGTTGCGACTTGAGAACCTGTTTGTTCTCCGCCACGCGCTCGAAATTCACCTTCGCGCCGGATGCATCTTTTCCTTTGACCGTGAATACTGGCATTGTCTTCCTCCCTGTTACCCACCCTGGTGAACAGCAAAAATGTTTAGCGTTTGGCCGGCGTAGCGGCGGCGCCCTTACCTTGCAATCCCTGGCCGCGACTGATCATCTCGGTGAGTTCCTCCGCCATGGACGAACGGGCCATGGCGGTCTCCAGCGTGATCTGCTTCTGGAAGTACAACGTGGCCAGGGCCTGGTTGAACGTCTGCATGCCGTACTTCTCCTGGCCGGACTGCATGGACGAATAGATCTGGTGGATCTTGTCTTCGCGGATAAGGTTGCGGACCGCGGGGTTGGGGATGAGGATCTCCATGGCGCAAGCACGGCCCTGGCCGCCGACCTTGGGCAACAGTGATTGGCAGATGATGCCTTCGAGGACGAGGGACAACTGCGCCCGGATCTGCGACTGCTGGTGCGAGGGAAAGACGTCGATCACACGGTTGATGGTGGACGAAGCCGAGTTGGTATGCAAGGTACCAAAGGTCAAGTGGCCGGTCTCGGCGACGCGCAGGGCGGATTCGATGGTTTCCAGGTCGCGCATCTCGCCGATGAGGACGACGTCCGGGTCTTCGCGCAGGACGGCCCGCAACGCTTCGGAGAAGCCCTTGGTGTCAGAGTGGACCTCGCGCTGGTTGACCAGGCAGTTCTTGTTGGGGTGCACGAACTCGATGGGATCTTCGATGGTGATGATGTGGTCGTGGCGCTCGGTGTTGATCTTGTCGATCATGGAGGCCAGGGTGGTGGATTTGCCTGAGCCGGTGGGTCCGGTGACCAGGATGAGGCCGCGGGGGCGATCGCATAGTTTGGCGATGACCTGGGGCAGGGCCAACTGGGCGAACGACTTGATCTCGAACGGGATGACGCGGAAGACGCCGGCGGTGGCGCCGCGCTGGTTGAACAGGTTACCGCGGAAGCGGGCCAGGCCTTTGAGGCCGAAAGAGAAGTCCAGCTCCAGGTGCTCTTCGAAACGGTGCTTCTGCGCGTCAGTAAGGACGGAGTAGCCGAGTTGCTTGGTCTCTGTGGGGGTAAGCTGCGGCATGTCCAGCGGATGCAGGTGGCCGTGCACGCGGACCTGCGGGGGAGAGTTGGTGGTGATATGCAGGTCGCTGCCTCCCATCTCCAGCATCTTCTTGAGTAGATCGCTCAGTGTGACATTCATCGCGCTTGCCTTTCTCCAGTCCGACTAGGTGTTGACGGTTTCGCGCAGCACTTCTTCGAGCGGCGCTTCGCCGTTCATGATCTTGCGCAGGCCGCTGCGGCGCAAGGTGATCATGCCGTTCTCGATCGCCTTCTTCTTCAACTCCAGGGAGGACGCGCCCACGAGGATGAGTTCGCGCAGCTCATCGTCCATGGCCATGACCTCATACAGCCCGCAGCGCCCTTTGCAGCCGGAGCCGTTGCATTTGTCGCAGCCCTTGCCCCGCAAGACCTTGACCGTCCTGGCCTCTTCCGGGGTGAAGCCGGCGTCAAGGAGGATCTTTTCCGGCAGGTCTTCCGCCTCGGCGCAGTTGGAACAGACGCGGCGGATGAGGCGCTGGGCGCAGATGAGGTGGACGGCGGTGGCCACGAGGAAGGGCTCGATGCCCATGTTCATGAGGCGGTTGATCGTGGACGGGGCGTCGTTCGTGTGGAGCGTCGACAGCACGAGGTGGCCGGTGAGTGCGGCCT
>JBKKBM010000289.1:0-12925 GCA_046714215.1 Terriglobales bacterium
GCCTGTTTGCACGGCCCCACCGAGCGCTGGATGATGTCTTCGACCAACTGCTCCAGGCGCGCGCGGCTCAGCTTCTTCACCAAGTGCTTGGGACCGTTGGCGTCGGCGGTGATAAAGGGAAGATTGATCTCCGTCTCCATGGTGGTGGAGAGCTCGATCTTTGCCTTCTCCGCGCCGTCACGCAGGCGCTGCAAGGCCATTTCATTGCCCTTGGCGCGCAGGTCGAGGCCTTCTTCCTTCTTGAATTCTTCCACCAGCCACTCGACGATCTTGTTATCGATGTTGTCGCCGCCGAGGTGAGTGTCACCGTTGGTGGACTTCACTTCGATGACGCCTTCACCTACTTCGAGGATGGAGATGTCGAACGTACCGCCGCCGAAGTCGTAAACAGCGATGGTCTCGTCCTTCTTTTTGTCGAGCCCATAGGCCATAGCGGCTGCAGTGGGTTCATTGACGATGCGCTTCACATCGAGACCGGCAATCTTGCCGGCATCTTTGGTGGCTTGGCGCTGCGCGTCATTGAAATACGCGGGCACAGTGATCACAGCTTCCGTGACCGTGGTACCGAGGTGACCTTCCGCCGCTTTCTTCAGCTTCTGCAGAATGAGCGCGGAGATCTGAGGCGGAGTGTATTCCTTGCCCTGCGCGAGCACGCCCACGTGGTCGCCGGCCTGCTGCACTTTGTAGGGCACCATCTTCGATTCTTCACTGACTTCGTCATAGCGACGACCCATGAAGCGCTTGATGGAGTAAATGGTATTCTCCGGATTGGTGATGGCCTGTCGCTTGGCTACCTGGCCCACCAGCCGCTCGCCGGATTTCGTAAAAGCCACGACGGAAGGCGTAGTCCGGCCGCCTTCTTCGTTCTCAATGACCTTGGGCTCGCCACCCTCCATCACCGCGACCACCGAGTTGGTGGTACCCAAATCTATGCCTATGATCTTCCCCATGGTTCCTCCGGGTAAAAGCTAAAAGTGCGACAATAATGACCAACATCAACTTCATTATCAGAGTTGAGTGACTTACTGTCAAGTTATTGGATGTCTTTTAATGTCAGCAGGATGCAGGATGTTTTATGGCCTGCTGAGCTGCCGAGGCTGGATTTTCCGGCGTTTCTCCGGCCTTCGACTCCGTGAAAAATGGCTCAAGCCATTTGTTTTTGATACTATGCGGGCATGCTGACCCACGGCCAAAAGGTAGTTCTTCTGCTGGCTGCGGGGATCTTGTTGTTTGTGGTGCTTTGTCCGACGACGCCCACCCCGACCGCCGTGGTCAAGAACCAGAGTGTGCTGGCTTTGTTACTCACTCCGGTCTTCGCGTTGTTGTGGAGACCTATTTCGCCGCTGTTCCTGGGCGGGGAAGATCTGCTCTTCGACCAGCACGATTCCGGGCACAGCATCCTCGACCTCACCTGCACTCGTCTCTGTTAGTTCCCCTTCGCTGAACCGCTCCCCGCAACGCGCGTGAACTGACTGCGCGTTCGTTTTCCATACTTAACCGAACCAATCGGGAGTTGGGTTGACCCATGGGAGGGTCTTGCGATGGCTATCATTCATTTGACGAATTCGATCTCCGCGGTACAAAAGTCCATGATGCGCGAATGCCCGAGCTGCCATGAAAAGCAGTCGGTCGAGTTGAACAAGAGTAAGCAGAGCGTAGCGTGCAAGAAATGCGGGAAGTCGATCCCGCCGAAGGCGAAGGTGGGGGGGCAATGAGAATCCCACGATTGATACGCTGGCCCGTGCTCTGTGTGAGCGGCTTTCTGGCGATCGCATGGAGCGCCTTCGCGAGCGCGGGGCTAGGATGGACCGCGGCGGCAGATTGCGCGTTAGCTGCGCTGGCGGGGACGCGTCCACAGATGCTGTCCTTTTCCGAGGTGGAAGCGCTCCACCCCGGATTCGTGCTGTTGCTATTTGCCAGTGGGCTGGCGGTGCGGATATTTCTGATAGCATTCTGGGCCGCCCATCTAGTGCGCAAGAGCATGGAGAAGAATGAGGTCCGCAAGTTGCGTCGACAATTGCACGCGCGCATGCGGCCCGAGACGATGACGGACTCCGGGGATCTGCCGTCGCTGCCACGGTCCATCCATTGGAACTAAAGGTAACAAATGCACACTGACGTCATATTGCCCATAGGCATCGCCATCGTCACCGCGACGGTCTTTGCTTTCCTCGCCAAGTGGCTGCGTCAGCCCCTGGTGCTGGGCTACATGCTGGCGGGCGTAGTCATCGGCAAGACGCAGGGTGTGGGCTGGGTCACCACGCACGACATTGAATCCATCTCTGAACTCGGCTTGATCCTGTTGTTGTTCATGATCGGCCTGGAGATCGATCTC
Organism: Terriglobales bacterium; assembly: GCA_046714215.1. GTDB lineage: Bacteria > Acidobacteriota > Terriglobia > Terriglobales > Acidobacteriaceae > DATLCI01. The sequence continues at coordinate 2,336 of JBKKBM010000289.1, forward strand.
AAAAAGCTGAGGCAGGCGGGAACTCCTGTCCTCGTGGCCGGGGTATCGCAATTCCTGCTCTGCGTTGGCCTCGGACTGCTTTTCTTCCCGCTCATCGGCTACACGTGGCGCGAGGGCGACTACTCATCGTTATATATGGCGGTAGCGGCCGCGCTCTCCAGCACCATGATCGTGGTGAAGGTGCTGTATGACTAGTTTGAACTGGACACGCTGCCCGGCCGCATCACCCTGGGCATCCTCGTCTTCCAGGACATATGGGCCATCCTCTTCCTGGGCATGCAGCCCAACCTGAAGGATCCGGCGCCGCTCATCTTGCTGGGGTCCATCGGAAAGGCGGTGCTGCTCATCGCCTTCGCGCTGCTAGTGAGCCGCTACGTTCTGCCCAAGTTGTTCAAGTCGATCGCGAAGCTGCCGGAGTTGATGGTGATCGGCGCCCTAGCGTGGTGCTTCGGCATCGCCATCCTCGCGCAAAAACTGGGACTCTCGCGGGAGATGGGCGCGCTCATCGCCGGCGTAGCCATTTCCACCTTCCCCTACAACCTGGACGTGATCGCCAAGGTCATCAGCCTGCGTGATTTTTTTGTCACCCTGTTTTTTGTCAGCTTGGGGACCAAGATACCCGCGCCCACCCCGCTGATCGTGCTGCTGGCGCTGGTGGTTTCCGGATTTCTGGTACTGTCACGCTTCCTGACCATCTTTCCGGTGCTGCGCGCGCTGAAGAATGGCAACCGCGCCAGCCTCATCCCGGCGCTGAACCTCGCGCAGATCAGCGAATTCTCACTGGTGATAGGGGCAATCGGCGTCACGCTGGGGCATATCACTCAGGATGTGCTCTCCACCATGGTGATGGTGCTGGTAATCACGTCGGTCAGTTCGACCTACATGATCCTCTTCAATCACCAGCTGTTTGATTTCCTTAACCCGGTGTTGCGCGCGATCGGCGTGCGTGACCTGGGCGATCATGTGGATGAAGAGAATCAAGTGGAAGACAAGCCGCTGGTGTTCCTGGGCTTCTCCCACGATGCCAGCTCACTGTTGCATGAGATCACCGGTAAGAATCCCGAATTACTACCCCAGATGGCGGTGGTCGATTTCAATCCCGAGGTGAAACATGCGCTCGACCACCGGGGCATAACCTCGATCTATGGCGACATCTCGCACTCAGACACGCTGCACCATGCGAACATCCATGACGCCAAGGTGCTGGTGGCCACCATCCCGGACGCGCTCCTGAAGGGCACTTCCAACCTGAGGCTACTGCGCCAGTTGCGGCATCTGGCGCCGCAAGCACAGATCATTGTTACGGCCTTGCGGCTCGCAGATGCGCGCCTGCTCTACACCGCCGGAGCCTCCTACGTGTACGTTCCGCGCATGATGAGCGTGAAGGACCTGCACATGGTGGTGGTGGCAGGCATGGAGGGTCCGCTCGAGGACCACCGACGCGAAGCCATGGAAGAACTCAGCGAACGGGCGGAAGTTTTGCCCTGAATTTCCCGCAAAGTCTTGTTAATCTCGGCATAAAGAGGTGAGGGCAGATGGGCGGCGAAGCAGCACACTACTTCCGGGATATCGCCCTCATCTTTGTTGCGGCGGTGGCTGGCGGTCTGCTGGCGCGCAAGCTCAAGCAGCCGCTGATCCTGGGCTACGTTCTAGGCGGCATCCTGATCAGTCCCTTCACGCCGGGGCCGAGCGTGAGCGATCCGCGCGGCCTGGAGCTGTTTGCCGAGATCGGTGTCATCCTGCTGATGTTTTCCATCGGCATCGAGTTCTCGGTGCGCGACCTGCTGCGGGTGAAGTGGGTGGCGGTGCTGGGCGGCCCCCTGGGCGTCCTCTTATCCATTGCTCTGGGTGCGGCGGTGGCCATCCCGCTGGGCTGGGAGTTGAAGCAAGGCATCGTAATTGGAGCTGTCATCTCTGTCGCCAGCACCATGGTTCTGGCCCGATTGTTGATGGACCGCGGCGAGATGCGGTCTGAGCATGGCCGCGTGATGATGGGCATCACGCTGGTAGAAGACATCGTGGTAGTGGCCCTTACGGTGGCACTGCCCGCCATCGCCTACCTCGAACCGGGCAAGCTTTCCGGCATAGGCATAACGCTGTTAAAAGCCGCGCTAGTTCTTATACCGCTGGGCATGGCGGCCGCCTGGCTGGTGCCACGCTTCCTCTCGCGCATCGCGGCGCTCCACAGCCAGGAACTCTTCCTTATCGTCATCCTCGCGTTGTGCCTGGGCACCGCCGCCATCACTCAGGCGGTGGGTCTTTCGTTGGCACTGGGCGCTTTCGTCGCCGGCCTGGTGGTGAGTGGTTCCGAATATACGCGCGAAGCGCTCGGCCATCTCTTACCCTTGCGGGACGCCTTCGTGGCGCTGTTCTTCGTCACCCTGGGGATGTTGATCGACCCCAAGGTACTGATGAGCAATCTGCCTCTGCTGGTGGTGATGGTGGTCCTGATCATCGTAGGCAAATTCTTCATTGGGCTGGTAGTAGTCAAGATATTCGGCTATTCCATTTGGACATCCGCGTTGGCCGCGCTGGGACGGACGCAGATCGGTGAATTTTCTTTCGTGCTCGTACAAGTGGCGCGGCAGGCCAATCTGGTGGGCGATGACGTTTACAACGCGACTCTGGCGGCGTCACTGGTGACCATCCTGTTCAACGCGGCCCTGGTCAAATACGCTTCGGAGTGGCTCGGCAACAAGCGCTTGCACTCGACGCCGATGCACGCTCATGAAGACGACCGTCTCAAGGAATGGGACGGCCACATCGTGGTCTGCGGCTTCGGCCGCATGGGCGGCCCGGCGGGCACCGCCTTCGACACCTTCAGCCTCCCGTTCATGGTGATCGAAATAGACCCCGACGTGGTGCGCAAGGCGCGCGCCAAAGGTATCCATTGTCTTTATGGCGACCCCGTACACCGGCCGGTGCTGGAGGGCGCGCATACCGAACGCGCGGCGCTGGTGATCGTGACGCTGCCGGAGGCCGACCGGGCCTACCTGACGGTGCGTAATATTCGCGAGATCAATCCCACGGTACCGATCCTGGCGCGAGCGCATCGCCGGGTGGACTTTGAAGCGCTGATGCTCGCCGGAGCTACCCGCGTGGTGCAGCCGGAGGTGGAAGCCTCGGCCACGCTGATCGGTGATTCGCTACAGATTGCCGGAGTGCCCCCGGAGCAGGTGGAAGTTTATTTGCGGCAATATCGCGAGGCCATGAAGCTGGCGCAAAGTTCACCGTCGCTGTCACCGGGTTCGATGCCGGAATTGAAGCTCATCCCGGTGGAGAAATTAGGCGCCACCGGTCTGAGCCTGCGCGATTCCAAGATCCGCGAGCAATTTGGCTTGACCGTGGTCGCGGTGCGCCGGGCGTCGGGCGAGAATCTTTTTAATCCGCCTGCCACCACCGTCTTAAACGCGGGCGACCAGGTGCAGGTGCTGGGATTGCAGAATCAGTTGGAGGAGGCGACCGGGGGGAGTCGATCGTACCGTTAGTCGTAACGCTCAAAGACGATCTGCTTTTTGTCCCAGCCACAATCGGTCAGCAGCTTGCGGTTGGCGGTGACCATGAGGTTGAGGCCGCAGATGTAGGCGTCCATGGCATCTTTGCCTTTGTCCGGGCGGGCTTCCAGTATCTTCTGCACCTGGTCTTGCACGTAACCTTTTGCGCCCTGCCAGCCTTCGGGCGGACGACTTAAAGTCGCGATGTAATGGAAGTCGGGATGCATCTTCGCCGCGGCCTCGAAGAAGTCGCGATAGTAGATCTCGGTCTCGTGGCGGGTGCCAAACACCAAAGATATCTGGCGGCCTTGGTTGCGGGGTGGGCGTCCGTCCAAGGGAAAAAGCCATTCCACGAAGCCGCGCATAGGCGCGACGCCGGTGCCGGTGGCGATGAAGAGCGAATCACGCAGCGGGTCGCGCAAGACGAAGTGTCCGTGGGGCCCATGGAAGTGGACGATGTTGCCATGCTCCATGTCACAGAGATAGTTGGAGAAGAAGCCGCCGTCCACGCGATTGAGGCAGAGGTCAAAATGCTTGTCGCCGCGGGGGCCGCTGGCAAGGGAGTAGGCGCGCGTCATCTGCTTATCGCCATTTTTAGCCAGCATGGAGACGAATTGTCCGGCGGCGAAGTCGAAGGTCTGGAGCTGATCGCTCTCTACTTCGAATTCGAAGTGTTTGCATTGGTTCTTTGCCGACAGCAGGACCGTCTTCTTCAGCTTGGCGGTGTAGATCTCGCGGGCCACTCTCTGGGGGTTCTCCTTGAGGGACGTAAGAACGTCCACTTTTCGATTCTACAACCTGCGATTCTAGAGCTTGTTTAATAAATGGTTTTCGCCGCAAAACCGAAGTGCCTCAGGGGCTAAAGCCCAGTTTTCATAGGGTCTTGAACGGCGCGGCTGAAGCCGCGCCCTTTCAAAACATGTTCTGAACCAAAACATGTTTATGAAACCAGCTCGACAACCGCTAGCTCTGGGGCACCACGTCGATGACGGTGATCTCGGGGCGGGCGAGGAAGCGCACGCGCGGAGCGCCGGAGGTCATGCCGATGCCACGGTTCACATACAGCCAGGTGTTCTTTACCCGGTAGAGGCCCGCTTCAAATTGTTTATCGTAGTTGGAGTTGGTAGTAAGGGCGCCATAGAACGGAAGGGCCACCTGACCGCCGTGGGTGTGTCCGGCACAATACAGGTCGAACTTTTGCGGGGCCATGTCCACAATGCCGTCGGCGAAGTGAAAGAGGAAGATGCTGAAGTCAGAGGACGGGATCCCGCGGGTGGAAGGCCAGACTTGATCGTCGTGCCACTGGCTGATACCCGCGATCCAGATGGGTGTGCCGCGGACATCCTGTTTGACGTTGGTGCCCTGGAGATATTTTACTTCCGTTCCCTCGTAGAGGCGGCCCATGACCTGGGTGGCCACGTCCCAATTGCCGGCGGTGGCATAGACGGGAGCGATGCGGGTGAGCTCCTTCATCAACTTCTGAAAAATGGGGAGGCCGAAATGATGGCTGAGCGAATCGCCCGTATAGACGATGAGATCAGGCTTCTGTTGCGCAATCAGGGCGGGGAGCTCGGGCTCGAGGCCGGGCTGGGCGGCGGTATGCAGATCAGAGATGTGGACGATGCGGACCTTGCCTGAGGTCTTGGCGATCTTGGCGGACTTGAGCTGCACGTAGGTGACTTCCGGCCAATAGGGTTCGACGTAGCGTCCGTAGAGCACGCATAAGAAGCCGAAGAAGGCGATGACTAGCCCGATCCGCGATACCACCTTGTAGGTGCGGCTATGGGGTGGGCGGTCGCCGTGGAGGCGACGATATATGCCGACGATGAGAAAGTTAAGCGCCGTGACGAAAACATAAGCGACGCAAAACAGGAAAAGGATGACGCGTTGGTCGGGCTGCAAACCTGGTCCTTATTCCACGGTCACGGATTTCGCGAGGTTACGCGGTTGGTCCACGTCGCACCCGCGGCGTACGGCGATATGGTACGCCAGCAACTGCAGCGGCACCACTTCCAGGATGGGCAGCAGCAGTTCCGGGGCGGCGGGAACGTAGAGTACGTGGCTGGCGGTATCCTTGATGTCCGTGTCGCCCTCGGTGGCGATGGCGATGACCTGGCCGGCACGCGCTTTGACTTCCTGCATATTGGAGACAGTCTTTTCGTAGCGCAAGACCGAACCGGGGTCGCTGCGGTCGCAGGTGGCGAGCACGACCACGGGGAGGTTCTCGTCGATGAGAGCGTTGGGACCGTGCTTCATCTCGCCGGCGGGATAGCCCTCTGCGTGGATGTACGAGATCTCCTTGAGCTTGAGTGCGCCCTCCAGCGCGATGGGATAGTGGATGCCGCGGCCGAGGAAGAGGAAATCCTGGACTTTGTAATAGCGCTTGGCCAGCTCTTCACATTCTTTGTCGATGGCGAGCAGGGCTTCCAGCTTGCCCGGGAGGCGGGTGAGTTCGCCGATGAGTTCTTTGGCGGCTTCCGGGGAGATCTCTTTGCGCACCTGGCCGAGATAGAGGGCGAAGAGGAAGAGCGCGGTGAGTTGCGCGGTGAAGGCCTTGGTGGAGGCAACACCGATCTCGGGGCCGGCATGGGTGTAGATGGTGCCAGCAGATTCGCGGGCGATCATGGAGCCGACGACGTTGCAGACGGCGAGCGTCCGGGAGCCTTTGGCTTTGGCTTCGCGCTGGGCGGCAATGGTGTCCGCGGTCTCGCCCGACTGGGTGATGAGGAGGGTGATGTCATCTTTGGCGATGATGGGGTCGCGATAACGCCACTCGCTGGCGTAGTCGACTTCGACCGGGAGGCGGGCGAGGCGCTCGATCATGAACTTGCCGGCTTGGCCAGCGTGCCAACTGGTACCGCAGGCGGCGATGTTGATCTTGCGGGCGCAGCGTAATTCGTCTTCGGTGATCTCCATCTCTTCGAGGAAGACCTTGCCGGAATCGAGCGAATAGCGGCCCAGGGTGGTGTCGCGGACGGCGCGGGGCTGCTCATAGATCTCTTTGAGCATGAAGTGCTTGAAGCCGCCCTTCTCCGCCATGATGGGGTCCCAAGTGATGCGCTGGGTCTTGCGCTCGAGCGGCTTGCCATCGAAGTCGGTGACTTTTACGCCGTCGGTCGTGACGATCGCGAGGTCGCCATCGGCGAGGAAGAAGAGGTCGCGGGTGTGATGGAGGATGGCGGGAACGTCGGACGCAACGAAATATTCGTTGTTGCCCATGCCGATGACGGCGGGCGGGCCATTGCGGGCGGCGACGATCTTGTTGGGCTCGTCGAGGGAAATCACGACCAAGGCGAAAACGCCGGTCAACTGCTTCACGGTGGTACGGACTGCATCTTCGAGAGCAGGCGCTTTGCCGCTTACCGGCTTGATGTTCTTCTCAATGAGATGGGCGATGATCTCGGTGTCCGTCTCGGTGACGAACTTGTGGCCTTCGGCCCGCAATTCTTTTTTAAGATGGAGATAGTTCTCGACGATACCGTTGTGGACGACGACGATCTTGCCGGTGCAGTCGCGGTGGGGGTGGGCGTTTTCTTCGGTGGGGCGTCCGTGGGTGGCCCAGCGGGTGTGACCGATGCCATAGGTGCTGCCATGCAGCGGGTTGGTGCGGATCACTTCTTCGAGGTTGCGCAGCTTGCCTTCCGCGCGCCGGACCTGGAGCCCATTGCCATTGCCCCCGACGGCGATGCCAGCCGAGTCATAGCCGCGATATTCCAGCTTGCGTAGTCCCTCAATGATGACCGGGACAACGTCTTGCTTCCCGACGTATCCGACGATACCGCACATAAGGTTCCGCTTCCGTTACTGCGCTTCTATTCGTGCAACGAGTAGGAGAACTCTTCGATCACCGGGTTGGTCAAGACCTCGCGGGCGATGCGCTCAACCTCCGCCTCGGCGGCGTGCCTGTCCATCCCGGCGTCTAGGGTCAATTCGAAATACTTGCCCTGGCGAACATCGCCCACGCCCTGATAACCCATTTTCTTGAGGGCGCCAAAGATGGTCTTGCCCTGCGGGTCAAGGACCGTCCGCTTCAAGGAAACATAAACATGGGCTTTCATGGGTAGGTTGATTATACCGCCAGCCGCGGGCAGCTCGGAGGCCCGTTTTTCGCGGGAGTTCCCTTTCTGATATCTTCGTTGCCTGCCCGGAGAACGCGAGTCGCCAATGGGCACCGAGGCTTCCATGGCCGAATCCCATACCGCCGAACCCCATGCAATGCGTCCCGCTCCCCCGCGCGTGTACCGCTGGGCGGTGCTGGTGTTCATCAGCGTCGCCATGTTCGGCAATTACTACCTGCATGACAGTATTGCCCCCATTGCGGACCTGCTGAAGTCCCAGCTCCACTATTCAGACGCCGACATCGGATTGCTGTACACCATCTACAGCATTGCGGCCTTCTTAGTATTGCTGGTTGGCGGGGTGATCATCGACCGCATCGGGACGGCGAAGTCCACCTTCATCTTTGGCACGATCTGCGTCTTTGCGGGCGTGCTGACCTGCGTCTCCGGCGACCTCTGGATCATGGCCAGCGGACGCTTCCTACTGGGCGTTGGTGCCGAACCATTGATCGTCGCCATCACTACGGCGCTGGCGAAATGGTTCAAGGGCAAGGAACTGAGTTTCGCTTTTGGCATCAACCTGACCATCGCGCGCCTGGGCTCCTATTCCGCGGACAATTCCCCGAGCTGGGCGCAGGCTTCCTACACGAACTGGCAGGATCCGCTGCAGATCGCCGCTTGGATCGGCGGCCTGTGCCTGGTGGGCGCGGCCGTGTACTGGATCATGGAAGCGCGGGCGGAGAGTCATTATCAGATCGGCGAACCGGCGGCCACCGAGAAGATGGTGCTGCGCGACGTCTTCCGCTTTGACCGCTCGTTCTGGTACATCGTGGGACTGTGCGTGGTCTTCTATTCGGTGGTGTTTCCCTTCCGCGCGTTTGCCATCAAATTCTTCATTGAAGCGCACGGCATGACGCGCGAGGCGGGCGGTGCGCTCAACAGCATGTTGCCGCTCTCAGCGATGATCGCCACTCCGCTCTTTGGGCTGATGGTGGACCGCATCGGCAAACGCTCGTTGTTCATGGCGGTGGGCTCGTTAGTGTTGCTGCCACTTTTTCCGATTGTGGCGTACGCGCCCGCGGGGCCGTCCGTCTCATTCTGGCTGCCGGTGGTGGGCGCGGTCACCACACCGCTGACGATGCTGGTGGTGATGATCGTGCTGGGAATCGTATTTTCGCTGATTCCCGCCATCATGTGGCCATCAGTAGCCTATTTGATCGAAGAGCGACGGCTAGGCTCAGCCTATTCCGCAATGACATTTTGCCAACAATTGGGCATGGCGGCGCTGCCCTGGATCATTGGACTGACCAATGATGCGTTCAAGGCGGGACCGCAGAATCCAGCGGGATATAACCCCGGGCTTTGGATCTTTACGGGATTAGCCGCGATGGGATTAGTATTTTCGTTCCTGTTATGGCGGACGGAGCGGGGGCCGCGCGCGCACGGGCTGGAGACGATCACGACGAGGACTCCGGCGACGTAGCGTAGACGTAGGCATGCAGACCAGGCATGCAGACCAGGCGTGTAAGAAATTCACGCCTTAGGCAACCAAAGTAGGCCCCAAACGTCTCTTACTGCCTGTTCCTCGCGTTCTTAGAAGACGAAGTAGTAAGACTTCCCGTCCGGTGACGGTCCTTCAAACAAAGTCATATTCAGCAGTGGGGTAGTTGGTCCGTTCGAGGTATCCGATTCATCTAAGTGTAGTTAAAGCCAGCAGTTAAAGCCGCTAAAATACAACGATTCTGGTTATCGACCGCATCGTACTAGATACGAGCGGCCTGAAAAGGCACTTTTGACTCAAGCAAAAAAAACACTGGTACCCGGGCTTAGCGAAGCGGAGGCGATTGAACGCGCGAAAGCCGGTGATGCCGCGTCTTTCGAGGCGTTATACGCGCTGCATAAGCGGCGTGTGTATTCGCTCTGTTTGCGCATGGTCGGGAATACGGCGGAAGCCGAAGATCTGGCGCAAGAGGCGTTCCTGCAACTGTTCCGAAAGATTGGGACGTTCCGCGGGGAGTCGGCGTTCTCGACCTGGCTGCACCGGTTGTCCGTGAATGTGGTGTTGATGCACCTGCGCTAGAAGGGACTGAACGAGGTCTCTTTGGACGAGATGATGGAGCCGCAGCAGGAAGACGGCCCCAAGAAAGATATCGGCGCCCGCGACAACGTGTTGGCGGGTTCCATCGACCGCGTGAACCTGGAGCGGTGCATCGAAAGCCTACCGCCGGGATATCGCATCATCTTCGTGCTCCACGATATCGAGGGGTACGAACACAATGAGATCGCTGAGATGATGGGCTGTTCCATCGGCAACAGCAAATCTCAGTTACATAAGGCCCGGATGAAGCTGCGCGACCTGTTGCGGTTAAGCAAGGCGGAGAAGGCTTCCCGGAAGTAAGAGAGAGAAGGAGCTACTTCCATGGCTGAAGTAGGGGATACGAGAGAGAACATGAACTGTGCGGAGTTCCACAAAGAGCTGCCATCGCTGATCGGAGAAGGCGGCAAGCTGGCGGAGTCGCCTCACCTGCAAGGCTGCGAGAACTGCCGGTCGCTGGTGGCGGACCTGCAATACATCGCGGACCAGGCCAAGCTGTTGCTGCCGATGCATGACCCGAACCCGCGGGTCTGGAACAATATCCAATCGAGTTTGGAACGCGAAGGAGTGATCGCGGGGGGGCGACTCCCGCGGCTGGGCCTGAGACCATCGCGGCCCAGCCGGTGGAACCCGATGGTGTGGGCAGCCGGGCTAGCGGCCATGGTGCTGGTGGGGATCACCTTGTTCCAGTTGAACCAGCCGCCCGCAAGCCCGGAGATAAACGTGGCTGAGACGGCGGCCCCGGCCGACCAGGATGACCAGCAACTGCTGGCGGCGGTGGAGCAACGGTCGCCCGCCCTCAAGCAGGTCTACGCGACGAATCTCAAACATGTGAATGCATACATCGCCGACGCGCGGAAGTCCGTGGCGCAAGACCCGAACGACGACGGCGCGCGCGGCCACCTGCGCGAGGCCTACGCGCAGAAGGCCATGCTGTACGAGC
>JBKKBM010000290.1:0-5214 GCA_046714215.1 Terriglobales bacterium
GATCCCAACAAGAAAGCAAGAGAACAAGCCTGGGAGCGCTGGCGGAAACTGCTGAAAGACATCAAGTAGGCGTCCCGCCGGAATGCCGGCGCGCCCCACAAATGTGGTTCCTTCCGTCTCTAACGTCTCCGTTACGCAACCATCCTGCAAAGTGGTCGCATCGTAACAGGTAGGACGGCGGAGCTTTGTTTCCAGCCTGGTTTCCGGTAACGTACCGTAGTTTAAGCGAGTGCGTCCGCGGCTTGAGGTTTCGACTCATGAGCACAGTCAGTAGCATGCGCGGCGCCAAGGTATTGCAGTTTCACCGGAGCGCCGCCCGTCCGCAAGCGATCAAAAGCATCGAACAGGACGGCTTCGCGGCCGACATCTTCCACAACCCTATGCTCCGACCTCCTACCTGGCATTTCATCCTCACCCGCATAGACAACACCGAGGTTCTCTACTGGGGACAAGAGTCTTCCCTGCAGCGCGCCCAGGACGCCGCGCACGCGATGCTGAAGACGATGGCGACGGCAGAAGCGATCGTTGGCTGATGAGCGGCAGGGTGGAACAGACCTTCCGGTCTAGGCTCTAGATCAAAACCATATTCACTGCAGGATAACGAAGGGGTCGTCGTCAGCAGGCAAGCAGGTATGCTGCTCGAAGTCGGCGGCCATGCAGCGGGTCTCGCAGACCGGCACCGCCCAGGCCACGTGACAGTCGGGCAGCAGCTGCGCCCACGGACAGCGGCTGCAGCGGAATCCCTGGACAAAACTCAGCGGACAAACGATGGGAACCATCGCCCGGCCAGCCGGAGTGATGCGGGTGAGTCGCACGATCCGGTATTTTACTCCTAAGCGCGGGCCACCTGACACTCTCGCGCCGGCTTTTCGGCGGCCTTCCGCGAACCCGGAAAGCACCGTTCTCGCCAACAGGGTCGGCTTGCGAGGGATGCCCAACTTGGCGTATGTTGCTAACATCGAAGTTACTGCAACGCCATCCTCATTATGGCCAACAGTGACTCACGGAAGATCATTGAGTTCGAACGAACGAGGTTTGAGAGGCATCGCTTGGCCAAGGCTCGTGACAATCAGTCAGGATCAAGGTTCATCCTGGGCAGTTATTTTGCCGACATCGTAGCCGACCCGACTTCCGAGGGGCCCCGCGTTCACTGGGTAGTACAGAGATTCGGCTCCGCGGATGTCATCGCCTGGGGACAGGAATCGAGCTTTGAGACGGCTAGGAAGGCCGCTTATCAATATCTGCATGAGCATCGGGCGATGGACGCCAAGCAGACCGGCTAGAGCGAACTCCGCAGTGTAAAAGTCCCGCAGTTCAAAATTCAGGATCTCGAGACACGAACCAGGATCGGTTCGTGTTTTTTTGCGGGCGAAAGTTTCCGCGAAACGGCATCCGGCAAGAAATCAAGCGGGCTAAACATTATTCAGGAGGGGCTTGAGTTTGGCGGGGGCGTCGGGGGAGACGGTGTCGAAGGTCAAGTGGTTGATCGCGCGGAATTCAGGCCTTAGTTAGGTATCCAGTAGGGCCTGAGGGCTGCGTCCGTCATGGGGGTGATAGCGAGATACCCAGCATCATTCAAGTGGGCTTGGTCCATTGCATAGGCCTCATAGAGTTCATTGGTGGCGGGGTCAAGCATGACCGGCCAGTAGTCGAGCAGGGTGATCTCAGGATGCCCGGCGACGTACTCACGGATCCACGCGTTCTTTCGCTGAATGCCGGCGTTGGCCCACTGCGCCGGGTAGCGGACGGGGATGATCACGCAGGCGACCACGCGGATGTTGGCCACCGCGGCCTGCTCATACATCTGGCGCAGATTCGATGCATGGTTGGCATCGCAAGTGATGTTGTCAGAGTGACAATCGTTGGCTCCGCCCATAATGACGACGACATCAGGCTCTAAGGCGACCACATCGGCTTGGAAGCGGGCCAGCATGTCCGCAGTTTTGTTCCCCCCGACCCCGCTCTCGATGAAGATGCCTTGCCGAAGGTACTGGGCAAACCCCGGGGAATGCCATCGCCAGCCGTGGGTGATGGAGTCGCCGAAAAAGATGATCTTCTTTGGGCGGCCGGAGATCATTACCGCATCGTGTGACTGTTGCGCGCAGTTTGCACAGGAACCGACTTGGCCGGCGGAAGAACCCTGAGAGCCCTGAGCCGGCTTAGCAGTCGGGCCGAGCAGGGGGTCTTGCCGGCGCTGTTCAGGCGTAACCCCGCACCCACAGAGCAACAAAGCTACAAAAAGACATGAGACTTTCATCGGGGCAATATAACGAATTTCTCTGACGAATAATGAGCAGTGAGCCATAGGAGTGAGCCACTGGGGTGAGGGTTTCGGGTACGACAGCCTGTTTCCCAAATTGGGAATCACGCCAAAAACAAAGGGCGCTCCGGTGGGAGCGCCCTCTTTTTTCACTCTGCTTCCGGCATAAGTAGTCAAGTGCGAACCTCGGGGTGTTTGTATCGCAAATAGAATCAATGGGATGGAGGGAGCGCTCGGTTTTCGAGCGGCTGGGCAAGATTCAGCGGGAAGGAGGCGTCGGCTGCCGGGGAGCATCGGCAGGCGGGAAAAATGAAGGCGAGCGCAGAAGGGAAATTCAACATTAGAACCAGAGTTCCATTTCGGGAACGGGCAAAAATTTATTCGGGCGAGTGGCTTACAAACTGCCGCGAATTGAGGCGGCGCTAGCTAGGTGGCTTGTTCGTGGTTTCTTCGCGCCGGGGCGGAGTTAGCACCATCGCTCGGACCAAAGGCGATCCTCAGCGGCTAAAGCTGACTCGTATTTGCGCGGGTTGCGGCATGGCTGAAGCCATACCACTCCTAGATAAACTTCGCTGGTGCTTCAGGCGGTTTGGGTTGATCAGGGAACCGACTGTTCGCCAAAGCAAAAATGCAGCCCTTGCGGGCTGCATTGGTCTTGCTGCTCTTCTTCCTTGTGCCCTTTGGAGTTAACGGGTTACCCGCGACGCTTTAACACTGGCCGATACGTATCGTCGTCGCTGCGCTCCGGTACCACCGGAGCTACATGCGGACGAGAAGGCTCGGAATAGCTCCGCTCGCCTGCGCGAGCCGGCACTACGCTCACGGCACTGGCCAGGCGGAACATGATCAAGCTCTCGGAATCCAGCTCCACCCTTTCGCCTTTGGTCACGGTGTTGGCTCCTGCGCCCGCACCGGCGCCGGCCGCCGCGCCGATGGCCGCACCCTTGCCACCGCCAAAGATGCCGCCCAGCACTGCGCCGATGGCCGCGCCACTGCCTACTTTCTTCGCGGTATTGCCGCCGCGGGCCGCGCCCTTACGCGTCCATTGGTCGCTGGCCACGGTATAGCTCTTGCCGCCAAAGGTCACGCGGGAGAGTTCCAGCGTCAACTGGGCCGCGCCCGTGTAGTGCGACGCCTTCTTCACCTCGACGATCCGGCCCTGCACCTCTGAGCCGCTGGGAATCACGGTGTGGTCATCCACCACAATGTCGCCATTCACTGTCCCGCGCCACCGCTGATCCGGATTACTCGTCTCTGAGCTCAATGAATCGATCAGCCGGACCGCGATCTCGGTGCCGGCAGGGATATTGATGCGCTGTGGTTCCCGATAAACGGGCTCGGCCTGATTTGAAGCCACAGGCGCCATGGTTGCGACCGGGGCAGAATAGGTGGTAGGGGCTGCCTGAGCAGTTTGCGAGCTTTGGCCGCCGTTGTTATAAGGATTGAAACCGCCGGAATTTGCCGCGGGAGCAGTCGCTACCGCCGGCGTCATCGTCGAACGCGTAGCCGGACGCGAAACCGTCCGAGCCGCAGTAGGTTTACGGGTAACGCGTGGGGCATAAGTGGGCTGCGCTTCAGCTTCGACATAGGACGCGGCGTTCGCATAAGCCGGCGCGGCTGCTGGCATCGCGGCAAATTCCTGACCTACCTGCAGACGGCTCACCACCTGCTTCACGCCCGCTACGCCTTGGGCCGCAGTAAGTGCAGCCGAAAGTTCAGGATCCGTGGTCACCCATCCGGTGAGCGTGGCCACGCCGCCCTGTACGCGCACGCCTACGCTGCTGCGCTGGTTGGCCGTCAGTAGCGGGTCGCTATTGAGCCGCGCCTGGATCTCGCCCGCCAGTTGTGCGTCGGCCTTCTGTGCCTGAACTTGGGCGTCTTTGCCGTCAGACTTCGACGAGCAACCACTAATAAGGATGGACGCCGCCAAGGTGCTAGCCGCAAATAGGGTTGAGAGTTTAGGAAACTTCGAGATGGAGAAACTGGACATCTGGGACTGCATATTTGAGCCTCGCTTGTGTGGAACACGGCCATCTTGTTGCACGGCCGCCTGCGGCTGTGAGCTGAGCACACCGCGGATTCGGTCTGGTAGGCAGAAAGAACACAAAATCAGTGCCAAAGTTGCGAGATTTTTCATGCGAAGGCACCGGGGGACCCCAAGGCAACCCAGGGTACGCAGAGGGCGCAAGTAGGGTAGAATTTGCCTCGCGCGCTGTTTGGTTGAAAGGCGCATGGAGGCCATGATGTTCCAGGGATTCAAGACATTCCTGTTCCGCGGCAATGTGGCAGACCTGGCGGTAGCGGTGGTGATCGGCGCGGCGTTTGGCGCGGTGGTGAATTCCTTCGTGACCAACATTGTGACGCCGGTGATCGCGGCGCTGGTGGGGCAGCCGGATTTCTCGTCCATCCAATTCGTGCTGAATGGCACGCCCATTATGGTGGGATCGTTTCTCAATGCGGTGATCGCGTTCGCGCTGGTGGCGGCGGCCATCTACTTCTTTCTGGTGGCGCCGATGAATGCCTGGAACGAACGGCAGAAGCGGGGAGCGGCGGCGGTGGATCCGGCGTCGAAGAAGTGTCCGGAGTGCGTGAGCGAGATCCCGATCGCGGCGAAGCGATGCGCGTTCTGCGGGCAGCCGGTGGGGTAGATCCTCCTTCTGGCGAAACCCAAAACCCACCACGAAGGCACGAAGGACACGAAAGAACACAAAGAAAAGCAAGATCTCGAGAAAGTTAGAAACAACACCAAAGCCAGGGACCTTGTCCCTCGACCGCGCGCTCGCGCAGTTCCCGCCCCACCGGCAGAGCCGTTGGGGGCAGGGGTGCTCGCTACTCACCTGGGGATGCAAAGCGGATGAGATAATAGACATCTGCGATGATCCATCTCTCCGCCGCCGGGAAGCGCTTCGGCCACAAACTCCTGTTCGACAATCTGGACTGGATGATCACTCCGC
>JBKKBM010000291.1:0-7710 GCA_046714215.1 Terriglobales bacterium
TCGATGCAATTCTCCAACTCCCGCACATTTCCCGGCCACTCATAATCCAGCATGCACTTCATGGCCGCAGGCGACACTTCCAGCGTCCGGCCTTGCGCATATTTGTCCAGGAACCAATTCACCAGCGTAGCAATGTCAGTCTTGCGCTCGCGCAGTGACGGCGTATGGATGGTCACCACATTCAGCCGGAAGAACAGGTCTTTACGGAAAGAACCGTCGCGATAGGAAGCCTCCAAATCGCGATTGGTGGCGGCAATCACCCGTACGTCTACCCGCACCTTGTCATTGCGGCCCACCGGACGCACTTCCTTCTCCTGCAGCACGCGCAAAAGCTTGGCTTGCATCTCCAGCGGCAATTCGCCGATCTCGTCCAGAAAGATGGTACCGCCATTGGCCGCCTGGAAGAGTCCTTCCTTGTGGCGGTTGGCCCCCGTGAATGCCCCCTTTTCGTAGCCGAACAGCTCACTCTCGATCAGCGTAGGCACCAGCGATCCGCAATCCACCGCCACGAAGGGTTTTTTCGCCAACACCCCGTGATAATGGATGGCCCGCGCTACCAGCTCTTTCCCGGTACCGCTTTCGCCGGTGATGAGCACCGGCGTGCGCGTGTCTTTCATCCGCGCCACCATGCGCAGCACATCCTGGATCTTGGCGGAGGAGCCGATGATGCCATTCAGGTCCGCATCCGCGCTCACGCGCTCGCGCAGGAATTGGTTCTCCGTCACCAGTTGCACCTTCTCTTCCATGCGCTGCAGCAGTAACTTCAATTCCTCGATGCGGAAAGGTTTGGTGATGAAATCGTAGGCACCCATGCGCATGGCGCGTACCGCCGCTTCAATGCTGCCATGGCCGGTCATGATGGCCACTTCCGTCCGCGGCGCCAGTTTCTTCACTTCTTCCAGGAATTCCAGGCCGGACATGTTCGGCATCATCAGGTCAGCCAGGATAATGTCCGGTAACACCGTATCCAGCGCCTGCAGCGCAGCCTGCCCGCTGTCCGCCTCCGCGCACACAAAGCCCAGCGACGTCCCGATGGTCGTGCACAGCCGCCGGATGTTCTTGTCGTCGTCTACGATCAGAAAACGTATCTTTGGGTCCTGCATAATGCGTCCTGCCTGTTCCTGGCCCTTTATAGCTTCAGCACTTGCTTTACCGCCGCTAACAATTCCTGCACTCGGAAAGGTTTTTCAATGCACGGCACGCCCGTGCGCCGCAGTATCTCCGTGGTCTCGTCATTCACGATATCGCCGGTGATGAACAGCATCCGCGCCACCAGCTCCGGCTTGTTGGAGGTCAGCCAGGTATGCACATCGCCCCCGTTCACGCCCCCGGGCGTGCGCATGTCCGAGATCACGCCGCGGAATTCCTGTTGCTGCAACAAGCGCAATCCCTCCGTTCCGGACGCCGCCGTCACCGTGCGGAAGCCGTCCCGCTCCAGCGCTGTGCGCAGGAATATCTGCACCGAGGGCTCGTCCTCAATGATCAGCAACGGCAGGTGTTCGGTCGTGGTCATTCAGCGACCTCCCCATCGGTCTCGCCCAGCGCGACTGCGATCTGGGTCGGCACCGTGGGCAGGCGCACACAGAAGGTCGCTCCGCGCGATTCCGGTTGCGGCGGACGGCACATGATCTCCCCGCCATGCTCACGCACGATCCCGTAACAGATACTCAGGCCCAACCCCGTGCCTTTGCCCACGTCTTTAGTAGTGAAGAACGGATCGAAGATGCGCTCCGGCTGCTCCACTCCCGGACCGTTGTCGCGGAAGGTGATACGCACGTAGCCGTCGCCCATATGCTCGGTCTCGATCTCAATGCGCCCCCGCGCATCCACTTCATGGATGGCGTCGTAGGCATTGTTCAGGATGTTCAAGAACACCTGCTGCAACTGGTGCGCGTCGCCCACGATCTCCGGCATGCTCTCATCGAAGCGCTCCACCACCTTCACCCCATGGCTGGCGAAGTCATACGAGCGTAGCGCGATGGTTCGCTTCACAATCGCATTCACGTCTACTAGCTTGCGGTGCGGCGGCGTCTGCCGGGCAAAGCTCAGCAGGTTCTGCACGATCTCTTTGGTCCGCTGCGCCTCTTGCATGATCACGCGCAGGTCCTGGTGCACGCCTTTGGGCAGCTTGGGATTCTCCAACATCAGGTCGGCAAAGCCCATGATGGCCGTAAGCGGATTATTCACCTCGTGGGCCACGCCGGACACCAGTTGCCCCACCGCCGCCAGCTTCTCGGTATGCATCAGCTTCGCCCGGATCACGGCCACGTCGGTGATGTCCGTCATCACCACCACGATGCTGTTCACGTTGCCTTGGGCGTCGTGCATGGGACTGATGTTGGCGGAGAACTTCCCTTGCCCGCCATCGCCCCGCAGCATCTGCAGTTCAAAGTTATTGACCAGTTCGCCCAGCAGGACAGCGTCGAAACTCGCCTCCCAATCCGGCCGTTCGCGCTCGGCGATGAACTCCTTCATCCGGTGCCCCACCAGCGAGTCTTCCGCGAACTGTCCCGCTTCATAGCAGCGCGGGTTGGCATAGCTGATGAGACCGGCCGTGTCCGCCACCAGGATCATGCTCTGGGTGTTGTTCAGGATCTGGGTGTTGAAATCTTTTTCGCGCTGCAACTGCGATTGGAAGAGTTTGGCGTCCGTGATGTCCAGCAGCAGGCCGCGATACTGCACGATGTGGCCGCGGGAGTCGCGCACCGCCATCGAACTTTCCAAGGCGCTCAGCAGTGCGCCGTTCTTGCGCCGCAACGCGACTTCGCGGGTGGCGTTGCTCTCCGATTCCGCCGCCTTGCGCGCGTTCAGGAACTGCTCATGGGTGGCATAGAACAGCGTAGGCAGATCCAGCGCCAGCAGCTCTTCCCGGCTGTTGTAACCCAGCATGCGCAAGAGAGCGTCGTTCACGTCGATGAATTTTCCGTGGGCGTCGCAGAAAAATACGCCTTCCTGCACGTTGTCGAACAGTTCGCGGTAGCGCCGCTCCGCATCGTGCCGGTCAGTCACGTCGCGCAGCACGTGGATGGTCTGCAAACCCTCATGCAACGCCGCATGGATGCGCGAGGTCGAGACCAGGAACGTCCGCTCCATCAGCGGCATGTAGACCTCGTCCTCTGCCTCCGGCAGGCAGAACGGACACGGTTGCAACCCCGTGCTCTCCTGGCCGGAAAGCAAGTCACGCATGTGGATGCCGATCATCTCCGCCGGCCGTGCGCCGATGAATTCCGCCAGCGGCTGGTTCACCCGCATCACCCGGTGATCATCGTCATGCACCACGATGTAGTCAGACAGCGCGTCGAATATCTCCGACCATTGCTTGTTGGATTGCGCGATTTTGGAGAACAGCCGCGAATTCTCCAGCGCCACCGAAGCGTGCCCGGTCAGCGCCAGGATCATCTGCTCGTCATCCCGCGAAAGCGCGCGCCCACAATCCACCAGGCACAGGATGCCCAGCAACTCGCCGGTGCCGCCCACCAGACGCGCCAGCGTCAATTCGTTCCAGCGGAGGCGGCTGCGTAATTCGCCCAGCGCGGCGGCATCCACCGTCTGCACCGGCCCGGGAGACCTTTCCGCCACCGTCGTGAAGAATCCGCCCAACTCGCGCATGGCCTCGCGCGTCACTTCGAGGCGGCTGTCTTCCAGCACCACGCACTCCTGCACCGACCCGTGGGTCAGACTCAACGCCGCGCCCCGCGCCCCCATCAGACTCGCCGCCCGCACCGTGAAACTGTGGACTAGGTCGGGAAGTCCCAGCGACGATCCCAACTCCAGCGCCATCGCCACCAGGATCTCTGACCGCTGCCGGTTCTGCTCTGACTGCTGCAGATTGCGCACCGCTTGCAGCAGCACCGCCACCTGCGCCGCGAGCGTCTGTGCGCGCTCCACCACGGCCGGTGCGATGGGCGACTTGTCCGCCCGATCCAGCAATCCCAGCACCGCCACTAGCTCCCCGCGATGCACCATGGGCACGGCCAAATACTGACCCACGCTGAACATCCGGACTGCGTCTTCGTCGGCATAGGCGGCCGCGTTCGGCTCGGCTAGAACGTTCTCGGAAAAAAAAGGTTGTTGGGTCGCCATCACCTGTCGCGTGGCCGGCGTGTCCAGCCGTATGCGCATCTGCCGCGAGATCTCACTATCAAAACCACATTGGATCTCGCAGCCGGTCGCATCCACCAGCGCCACGAACGAACGGGAAAAACCGCAGAAGGCGGCCGCCTGCGCGCATAGCCGCTGCAAGAAGTGATCGAAGTCCGGCGCCGCGCCTAATTCGAAACAGATCGCAGCTAAGTGCCGCAGCTCGGCTTCGCTTAACTGACCGCTCGCGACAGGGTTCGACTCCCGCTGCAGGGCTTTCATTGGCTTCAAGCGAGGGATCCTCGGACGGCTCTTTCGGGGGAGTCATAAAGTACTTCGCAATCTCATTTTGAGTCAAGACATTTAATGGGACGAATCATCCTTGCAAATGAGACAAAGCCTCCGTTTTTGTCTCATCATGAGACAAAACCAGAGCTTGAGACACTCCCACGTCTGGCCATCGCTCCCAATCTGGAAAATGTTTCTCTAGGTAACATATTTATTATCATACGGTTATAGATATTTTTCCCAGTATCTTTGGAATCCCCCACAACTGGCACCCTCGTTGCATTAGCACTAGCGGGACATTACCGTCCTCAGGAGGTTACCGTGTCTAAACTCAATGCTTCGACCCCGCGCTGGATTCGCTCCCTCGCACTACTCACGCTGGCGGCTTGCATCTCGACCAGCGCCTTTGCCCAGAGCGGTCGCGCCTTAAAGAACAAAGTGACCCCCAACTTCCCGGAACTCGCCAAGCGCATGAACGTGAGCGGCGCGGTGAAGGTGGAGATCACGGTCGCGCCCAACGGCTCCGTGAAGACGGCCAAGGCCATCGGCGGACATCCGCTGTTGATCGATGCCGCCGTCTCCGCCGCCAAGCAATTCAAGTACGAAGCGGGCGACGAGACCAAGGAAGTGGTCGAATTTAAGTTCAACGGCAGCGGCAGCAATAACTAAAGCAGCACTCGGCAGGTCGCTTGGGTACGCCCGGCGACCCGCAATGGTGGAGGACAAATGACGATCGGCAAAAAACTCTATGTAGGCTTCGGCGCGATTCTGGCGCTTCTTCTCCTGCTGGCTGGCATCAGCTTTGTGGCCATGAACAATGCCCGCAGCGCCCAGGAGAAGACCGCGCGGCTCTTTGAACAGCAACGCGTCTCCGCGGACATCGGCTTCCAGATGATGCAGAACCGCCAGTACCTGGGCAATTACCTGCTCAGCGGTGACGGCCGCGAGGCCGAGCACATGAAGTCCGGCATCCTCAGCCTGCAGAAGTCGATCGATGGTGCCATCATCAACAGCGCCGGCATGAACGACCAGTTTAAGAGCGCGGTCACGCGTCTGAAAGATGCGGAAGCCACCTGGGTCACCGGCTTTGCCGATCCGCTCATCGACAAACGGAAACAAGTCGACTCCGGTAACGCCACCGTCGCCGAACTCCAGATTTTCTATCTGGAAAAAGATCCGGCCAGCTGGCTCAAGAAGTCGGCTGACCCCCTGAAAGAAGCCCAGGACAGCATCAGCACCGTGCTCGGGGCGCAGCAGAAAGCCAGCGACAGCGCCAGTTCCCTCGCCTTCTGGTTCGTCACCATCGGCACGCTGCTCGCGCTCGGCATCGGCGCCGGCGTCGCCTACAAGATCTCCCAGTCCATCACTCTGCCCCTCATCCACCTCAACACGGTCGCCCGTGAGATCGGCAATTCCGGCGATCTCGATCAGAAAGTGGACATCAGCGGCTCTGACGAGATCGGGGAACTTGCTCAGACCTTCAACAATATGGTTGGCTACCTCAAGGAGATGGCGGCGGTATCGGAAGCCATCGCCGGCGGCGACCTTACCGTCGACGTCCAGGCCCGCTCCAAGCGTGACACTCTCGCTATCGCCTTCACCGAGATGACTCACGGCCTCCGCGCCATGGTGAAGAGCGTGCGCGACGGCGCCTCCCAAGTGGCCAGCGGCTCCAATGAAGTGGCATCGGCTTCGGAAGAGTCTGCCCGTATCAACGTGCAGGCCGCCTCCGCCATCGACGAAGTCACCAGCACCATGCACGAGATGAGCATCAACGTGCAGAACATGGTGAAGAACACGCAGACCCAGGCCTCCAGCGTGAGCGAGACTTCGGCTTCCATCGACGAGATGGTCGCCTCCATCCAGCGCGTGGCCGATACCGCCAAGGTACTGCTCGACATCTCGCAGCGCTCGCGCGAGGAAGTGGGCGCCGGCATCACCACCATGGAAAAGGCCACCGACGGCCTCAACCGCATCAACTCCGCCATCGAATCTTCCGCAAAAATCATCAGCGACCTCGGCAATAAGACCGATGACATCGGCAAGATCGTGGAAGTCATCGACGACCTGGCCGAACAGACCAACCTGCTGGCCTTGAACGCCGCCATCGAAGCGGCCCGCGCCGGAGAACACGGCCTGGGCTTCGCGGTAGTCGCCGACGAAGTCCGCAAGCTCGCGGAAAAATCTGCGCAGTCTACGCGCGAGATCTCCGAACTTATCGGCAGCATCCAGAAGGAAGCCCGCAAGGCGGTCGAGAACATGGACAAGAGCACCGTCATCGTCGACGAAGGCCTTTCCCTCGGCGGCGACCTGGGCACCGCGCTCAAGAAGATCTCCAACGTGGTCACGGAAGTCTATAAATTCGCGCAGGAGATCGGCGCGGCCACCAACGAACAGTCACACGGCTCCACGCAGATCGCCAAAGCTACCGGACGTCTCAACGAGATCACCCACGAGATCAACTCCGCGGTGGAAGAACAAGCCTCTGGCGCGCAAGCGGTGGTCCGTGCGATGGAAAAGATGCGCGAGTTGACCCAGCGTTCCACGTCGGGCTCCACGCAACTGGCCGCGTCGTCGGAACAGATGTCGAAGATGGCGCGCACGCTGCTTGACTCCATGGATCGCTTCATCCTGGAAACCAGCATGAACGGTCACGGCCACGCTAAACCGCAGGATGGACGCGGCTTGGCGCGCTACGCCACCACCCATAACTAAGCGCGGAGACTCTCATGGCTAAGGATCTACATCTTGTAGGTTTCCGCATCGGGCGGGAGACATTTGGCGTGCCCATCGACATGGTGCATGAGATCGTGCGCGTGCCGGATATCACCGCCGTACCCGATTCGCCGGAATACATCGAGGGCGTGATCAATCTGCGCGGCAAGATCGTCTCCATCGTCGACCTGCGCAAGCGCTTCGGAGAAAAACAGATCACCCGTCACAAGAAGAACCGCATCCTGGTGGTCGAGGTTGAGACCAAGATGGTGGGCCTCATTGTGGATGCCGCTTCCGAAGTCCTGAAGATGGCCGCCACTCATGTGGAAGCTCCGCCTAACGTCTTCGAAGAGGGTGAGCTGAATTACGTGACCGGCGTGGGCAAGCTCAACGACCGGCTCATCATCCTCATCGACCTCAACAAGATATTGCAGAAGGGCGAGTTGCGCCGCTTGAGTGAGCTGGCGGAGACGCAGGCGCTGGGCGCCGCCGTCTAGTTCATAAACGTTTTACGCGACGATTTTTGCGCGCCGTCCTGTGGTAGGGTCGCGCGCCGGGGAAAAAAGTGGCCACACCTGGCTTGAACCTGCAGATCACCGAACCGGAGCTAAAGCTGTTACAGACCCT
>JBKKBM010000292.1:0-14679 GCA_046714215.1 Terriglobales bacterium
CGTTCGCAGAGCACCACATTCGGATTGCCGCCGGCCAGTAGATACTCCGCCGCCAGCAACCACTCCTTGATGCCGGCGGAGGGACCCCGCTTGAGCAGGATGGGCTTGCCGGAGGTGGCCAGCCGCCGTAACAGCGCGTAGTTCTGCATGTTGCGGGCGCCGACTTGTAGCATGTCCGCATGCTCGGAGATGAGGTCAACGTCCTCCGTGCCCATGACCTCGGTGACCACCGGCATCTGCAGTTCTTTGCGGACTTCCGCCAGCAGATGCAGAGCTTCCACGCCCAGCCCCTGGAACTCGTAGGGCGAGGTGCGCGGCTTATAGGCTCCTCCGCGCAGGATACTGGCCCCCGCGGCTTTCACTGCCCGGGCGGTGGAGAATATCTGCTCGCGCGATTCCACCGAGCAGGGCCCGGCCATGACGACGATATCGTCGCCGCCGATGCGCACGCCCCCCACTTCCACCACGGTGCCTTCGCGCTTCACTTGCCGGCTGACCAGTTTGAATGGCTGTGCGATGGGCACTACGTCCTCCACCCCCGGCGCCGCTTTCAGCGCCTCCAGTTCGTGCCGGCGGCCGTTGCTGCCGATGGCGGAGATGGTCGCGCGCTCGGTGCCGCGCGTCAGGTGCGGCTGGAATCCGGACTCCCGGATCCGTTCGATTACGTGTTGCAGTTCTTGCTCGGTGGCCGTGTCCGTCATAGTGATGATCATCGGGTTGCCAACTTTCTGGAATGGATCTGCTGCAGGCTCTTGGCGGATGGGTAACAGCCCAGGAGCCGGAGCTCCTGCGTCAAGCTTCGCAATTCTTTGAGGGCCTCGCCCACCGGAGCGCTGTAGGTGGAAGCCTGCAAGTCGAGATAAAAGCGATACTCCCACGGACGCCCTTTCACCGGGCGGCTCTCGATCTTGAGCAGGTCAATCCCGAGTCGCGCGAATGGTCCCAACGCCTGCGCGAGCGCGCCCGGGCGGTGCGGCAAGGCGAAGGCCAGCGAAAGCTTGTCTGCCGCAGGCGGGATCTCCGGCTCCCGACTCAGCACCACGAAGCGGGTGTAATTCTCCGGATCGTCTTCGAGATGCTCCGCCAGGATCTTGCCGCCATAGACCGCAGCTGCGCCGCTGCCGGCGATGGCAGCACCGCTTGGGTCTTTCTGTTCCATGACCTGGCGGACGCTACCGGCGGTGTCGTCAGCGGCGACAGCGCGGATCTCCGGATGCGCGGCGAAGAAACGTTCGCACTGCGCCAAGGCTACCGGGTGCGATGCCACCGTGCGGAGCCCCTCGAGGGTCGCGCCCTCGCAGCCGATGAGGCAGTGCGCGATCGGCACGATCGTCTCGCCGACGATGTGCAAGCTGTTCTCGAGCAACAAGTCATAGCAGCGCAGGACCGAGCCGGCGAGGGTATTCTCGATGGGCGCAACTGCAAAGTCCGTGTTGCCTTCTGCGACGGCGGAGAAAAGCAGCTCAAAGCTCCGGCAGGGGTGCAGATCCGCGTCCGGTGAAAACAACTGCCGCACCGCGTCTTCGCTGAACGCGCCGCGCTCGCCCTGGAAGGCGACTCGCTCCCGTGGCGGCGTCATTGTGTCTTTCCCCGGGCGCTGCCGCGCGCCGCCAGGCGCGCATTCTCCGCTTCTTCCGCCTTGCGCACCTCCATCACGATGCAGCGGAAAATAGTCTCGATGGCCGCGCTATCGAGCGGACCAGGGTTCCCCTCGCGCGCGCGGCGGACCACATCCAGTTCGCGTTGCGGATCGCAAACGGCCAGTCCAGCATCTCGCTTCAGCCGCAGCACCCGCGACGCCAGCTCCGCCCGCCGGTTCAGCAGGCGCAACAGTTCGTCGTCGATGGCGTCGATCTCCTTGCGCCGTTCGCCGATGTCATGTTCCAAGCTCATGGACTTGCTCCTATCGCGCCAAAACGCCCCCAAAGAAAAACCGCGACCCGGGGGCCGCGGCTTTGGCTGTGACTATGATTGCGCTGACTTACATCTTCGCGCACGCATGCTTCGCCGAAGCCGCTGCTCCCCAATAGGAGAAGCGGTAGCTAAAGCGGTAATAGAAAGCTGCGTGCATGGTGAGGTGACTATACGGAAATCCGGCGAATGCTGTCAACCGAGGGAATGCCTTAGTCATTCGTAGCGCAAGGCATCCACGGGGTCGAGCCGGGCAGCTTTGACGGCGGGATACAGGCCGAAGAAGAGCCCCACGCTCATTGAGGTGATCACGCCCGCGGCAATGGCCCACCCTGGCACCGCGGAAGGCAATGCGGGCAGCAGTTTATTGATGAGCAAGCTGATGGTAACGCCCAGCAACACGCCGATCATGCCGCCACTGCCCGTCAACGTCATGGCTTCCGTCAAGAACTGCCAGATGATGTCCTTCTTGCGTGCGCCCAGCGCTTTGCGCACGCCGATCTCGCGGGTGCGCTCCGTGACCGACATAAGCATGATATTCATCACGCCCACCCCACCCACCAGCAGTCCAATGGAGCTGATGGCGATGGTCAGCAGGGCGATCGACGAAGTGATCTGGCGGAATTGATCGGCGATCTGCTCCGCGCTGGAGATACCAAAGTTGTCCGGAGAGTTATACGGGACCTTGCGCCGCTGGCGCAGGATGGCGCGGATCTGCTCCTCCGCTTGCGCCTTCATTCCCGGCTTGGCTTGGGCGGCGATAAAGTGCTCGTCATGCGTGGGATTATGTTTTCGATATGCCCGATAGGGCACCAGCGCCTGTTTGTCTGAGCCATCGCCATGCAGGATGCTACCCTTGCGCTTCTCCAGCACGCCTACTACCTGGTAGGCGACACCTTCCACCATGACGGTCTTACCAATGCCGTTCTCGTCGGGGAAGAGCGCGCGGTCCGCGTCATAGCCCAGCACGATGACATCCGACCGATGCAGGTCCTCCGCCTCGTTGAAGAAGCGCCCCTTACCCACTTGGACGTTCTGCACCTGCTCGTAGGAGGGCAGAGTCCCGTTGTAACTCACATCCACTTCGCGTCCCTGGTACTTGGCCACGGGCGGAGTGCGGCGGGTGCCCACCCGGGGGAAAACGTCCGTAGACACCTCGGCACAGGCCGTGCAGGACTCCTTGATAGCCATGGCATCTTCGAGGCTCAGGGGTTTGCGGTTACGTTCCTCGGCTGAGCGGCGGCCGACATTGAATCCGGGCTGGAACTTGAAAATGAACAGCGTGTTGGAGCCGAAGTCATTGAGCGACGCTTGAATGTTGCGGTCCAAGCCCACGAGCACGGAGGCCACGGTGATGACCGTGGTGATGCCGATCACCACCCCCAGCACGGTGAGCAGCGACCGCAGCTTATTGGTGCGGACCGTCTCCAACGCCATCATCGAGTTTTCAGATAGATGCAGCCGCATGGCTATGCCTCGGTCTTCTTGTTACTCGTGCTAGTTCTCATGGCGGATGGCCTCGATGGGATCCAGCCGCGCCGCCTTGCGCGCCGGATAAATGCCGAAGAACAATCCCACCACTGCCGATATCCCAATGGCCAGAATCACCGCATACATGGGCGTGGACATAGGCAAGGGAGTCATCCTGTCCACGATGGCCGAGAGGGTTCCGGCAAAGATGACGCCTATAAGACCGCCCAACGCCGACATCAGCGCTGATTCCATCAGGAATTGCAGCATGATGTCATGCCGGCGGGCGCCCAAGGATTTGCGGATCCCGATCTCGCGCGTCCGTTCGGTCACGCTGGTCAGCATCACGTTCATGATGACCACTCCGCCGATGACCATGAATACGGAGACGATGCCCACCATACTGGCGGCGATGGCGCCGGTCAGGTCCTTCCACAAGTCCATCAGGCTGGATGCGCCCATCACGCCAAAGCTGTCGGGCTCCTTGGGCGAGAGGTGACGGCGGGCGCGCATGATGGCGCGGGCTTCTTCCTGGGTGCGCTCCGTCCATTCCCCGCCCCGCGATTGCACGTTGATGGACATACCCTGGCGGTTCGAACCATAGATCTTAAGGAAGGTGCGAACCGGCATGTAGACGAAGTTATCTTGGGGCTGGCCCATGACCGAACCGATCGGTTTGGCCACACCAATGATCTCAAAGTCGTGCCCGTCGATGGCTAGGCTCTTCCCGATGGGATCGATGCCCGGATAAAGCTTGTTGGCCACGTCGGCCCCGATCAAGGTGGTGCTGGCGCGGCGCAGATCATCGCTATCGGTGATGTAGCGTCCCTGTTCCGGCTCCTCCACATCCATGTCACCGATATTGGCCGTGACCCCGCGGATGCTGACATCCTCGATGTTCTGGGTGCCGTACCTGACCTTACCGTTCTTGCGCGCTTCCAAACCCACCCGCTGCGCCAACTCCATGGTGTCGCGCAACGCCTCAAAATCTTCGTAGGTAATGGGCTTGTTACGCCGCGACGCCTCCATGAACTGTTTGCGGCTGGTGATCAAGCCGAATTGGTTCACCAGGAAGACGTTGGCCCCCATGTTCGCCACTCGGTCAGCGATGTACACGTTGGTCCCTTCGATCAGGGAGATCACGAAGATCAACGTGGATACGGAGAGGATGATGCCCAGCAAAGTGAGGAAGGTGCGCAGCTTATGCACACGCATGCTCTCCACCGCGATACGCGCGGGTTCGCGCAGAACACTAATCTTCTGGAGCCAGGAGCGTAGCATGCCAACACCTTGTACGCAGTCCGAGGGGGAAAGGTTTCGTTTTTCCCTGGGTTTCGTTTCCTAGATTAGGGAATGTTACTCCAAGGGGAGCATGGGATGGGGAATCTGGGACAGGCGGTTAGGTGGAGTAATCGGCGTTGATGTGCACGTAATCGGCGGTGAGGTCACACGTCACAAAGCGGCTAGATGCCGGGCCCCGGCCCAGCTTGATGTGGATCTCGTAGGCAGCCTGCGCCAGATGCTGGTGGGCGCGGCCTTCGTCAAAAGGATGCCCGCAGCCGTTGCGGCAGACTTTCTGGTCGCCAAAGTAGATCTGCACTTTGCGGGGATCAAGCTTCACACCGCTAGAGCCGATGGCGGCGAGGATGCGTCCCCAATTTGGATCAGCACCTGCCCAAGCCGTCTTGACCAAAGGGGAATGAGCAATGGCGCGAGCGACCTGTTTTGCTTCGCCGCTGGACTTCGCCTGCTCAATGCGCAAGGTGATCACATGCTTTACGCCTTCGCCGTCGCTCACGATCTGCAGGGCCAGCGACTGGCAGACCGCAGTCAGTGCTTTTACGAACTCGCGCGCGGCGGATCCTTGATTCACGCGGACTCGGCTGGCGCCGCTGGCGCACAGTAGCACGGTGTCATTGGTGGAAGTATCGCCATCCACCGAGATGCAGTTGAAGGTCTCGTCAGTGACCGAGGTGAGCACGCGCCGCAACTCCGAGGGCGAGGCGACGGCGTCAGTAAAGACGTACACCAGCATGGTCGCGAGGTTGGGATGGATCATCCCTGAGCCTTTGGCCATGCCCATCACGGTAACGTCCTGGCCGCCGCTGCGAAATTTCAGCGAAGCCCATTTGGGACGAGTGTCGGTGGTCATAATGGCGTGAGCGAAAGCGCGCGCGCCGTCGACGCCGGCCTCCGCCTGCCGCATCGCTTGCGGCAGGTTAGTGGTAATCTTCTCCACCGGCAGCGGCACGCCGATGATGCCGGTAGACGACGGAAATATCTGGGTCGCGGGCACCGCGAGCAGTTTTCCCGCCTGATGGCAGACCGTGGCCGCGACGCGCAGCCCCGCAGCACCGGTAGCGCAATTCGCATTGCCGGCGTTCACCACGATGGCGTGGATGTGTCCCTTGGATGCTTTGAGGTTGTTGCGACCGATGGTCACCGGTGCCGCGACTACGCGATTGGTAGTGAACAGCGCTGCGGCCGAAGCGCCTTCGGGAGCTTCCGCATAGGCGAGGTCCGGACGCCCGCTGGCCTTGATGCCCGCCGTCACGGCGGAGAAACGGAATCCGCTGGGCAGCAGCAAGTCCCCGGCGCGATCATGCGTTAGTTGGAAAGCGGGATCGGCCATCAGTGGGAGAAGTTCACCAGACCCTCTTTGTGGGCCTGCTCTTCTTTATACGCCGGCTCCAGAATCGCGAACTTCGGCAATTCGCCGCGCACCATGGCGATCTCATCGCAAGCGTGCAGCTTAGGACAATTCACGCAGTCTTTGTATATCTTGTCCGGCAGCTCTTCCCTTTTGGCCATGCGAAAGCCGAAATGCGCGAAGAAGTCCGGGATGCGCGTGAACAAGCAGACGCAGCTCACGTGATGGTGCTCCGCCTCCGCCATCAAACCTTCTACCAACAGGCGGCCCGCGCCCTTGCCCTTGTAGTCCGGAAGGACGGCGATGGAGCGGATCTCCGTGAGGTGCTGGCCGTACAGATGCAGCGCGCCGCAGCCGATGATGCGGGCCTCGCCTGCAACGACATCTTCCACCACGATGAAATCGCGCACGTTCTCGCAAAGCTCCGCCAGGCTGCGCGGCAACAGCGTACCTACCTCCGAGTAACCGTGGATGAGCTCGTGGAGTTGTTCGACATCCGGAAGAGTTGCCCTACGCGTATGCATGGAGCCCTCCTTTCAGCGCCGACACGCGGCTTTTCATCGCCACCATTGCGGCCTTCACCTGCGACACCGCTGTGCCCCCGATGACGTCGTGACAATCGAGTACAGCGCGCAGCTCGAGCGCGGCGAAGAAGTCCTGGCCGAACTCCGGGGCCAGCTTCTGCAATTCTGCCAGCGGCAGTTGCTGCAACTCGCAACCTTTATCCAGCCCCATGCGCACCGCGTTGCCGATGTGCTCGTGCGCGCGGCGAAAAGGCACGCCCTTCTTCACCAGATAGCTGGCGGCGGCCAGGGCGTTCATGTAACCCGTGTTAGCGGCGGCCTGCATCTCCGCCAGATCCAACTCCACCGTCTTCACGAAGCCGGACATGGTTTTCACCATATCCAGCGATTGTTCAGCGGCGTCGAAGATGGGCTGCTGGGTCTCCTGAAAGTCTTTGTTGTATGCGAGCGGCGTACCCTTCAGCGTGATGAGCAAGGTATTGGCGGCGCTGATCACGCGCGCCGCCTTGCCCCGGACCAACTCCATCGCATCTGGGTTCTTCTTCTGCGGCATGGCGCTGCTGCCCGTGGAATAGGCTTCAGGCAGCTGCACGAAAGAGAACTCCTGCGTGGAGAAGATGATCATTTCCTCCGCCCAGCGGCTCATGTGAACAGCTAAGAGCGACACTGCCTGCACGAACTCCACGGCAAAGTCGCGATCGCTGGTAGCGTCGAGAGAATTGGCGGTGGGCGCGTCGAAGCCCAGATCGGCTGCCATCATCTTGCGATCGAGTGGAAGCGTGGCACCAGCCAGCGCACCCGAGCCCAGCGGACACAGATTCATGCGCGCGCGGCAGTCAGCCAAGCGGCTGATGTCGCGGGCGAACATCTCCGCATAGGCCAGGAGCCAATGCGCGACGAGGACGGGTTCGGCCTTTTGCAGGTGCGTGTAAGCGGGCATCACCGCATCACCCGCCTGCTCCGCTTTCTCAATGAGCGCTTCCAGCAAGCCAATGAGCAGCAGGTGCAGGTGATCGATGTTGCTGCGCACATGCAAGCGCAAGTCGGTGGCGATCTGCTCGTTGCGGCTGCGTCCGCTGTGCAGCTTGTAGCCCACTTCGCCGATGAGCGCGACCAATTCTTTCTCTACAAAATGATGGACGTCTTCCGCATCCTCATCATTCAAGTGGTCAGGACGAGTGGCCGCACGCTGCGCAATGGCTTTGAGTCCGTCCTCGATCTGCTTCAACTCCGCGGCGGTGAGCACGCCGATCGCGGACAGAGCCCGGGCGTGAGCCTGGCTGGCCGCCAACTCTTCGCCGAGCAGTCGCTGGTCAAAGGGAAATGACCTTTGCCAGCGCTCGAAGTCCGGATTGAGGGGCTGCCGGAAGCGGCCTGACCACATCTTCATCTACTTCAACACCTCGTCCTTGGTCTTCTGTTTCAGCTTCTGCGCCAACAAGGCGCGCGAACGCGCCGGCAGACCGAGGATACGGATAAAACCTTGTGCATCCTTCTGGTCGTAGCTGTCGCCCATGGTGAACGACGACAAGTCCGTGCGATAGAGCGAGAAGTCAGACTGCCGCGCAATCACATCGACATTGCCCTTGTACAAGCTCAGCTTCACGCTGCCCGTGACGTTGGCTTGCGTGCTGGCAACGAACGCGTCCAGCGATTCGCGCAGCGGCGTGAACCACAGCCCGAAGTACACCAACTCCGCATATTTCAGCGCGACGTGCTGCTTGAAGTGCATGAGATCGCGGTCGAGGCACAGTGCTTCGAGCTCTCGATGCGCGGTCAACAGCAGCGTGCCTGCGGGCGTTTCATAGCAGCCCCGCGACTTCATGCCGACAAAACGGTTCTCGACGACGTCCACGCGGCCGACGGCGTTGCGCCCCGCGATATCGTTGAGTAACTCCACCAGCGCGACGGAATCAAGCTTCATGCCATTGACGGAGACGGGTGTGCCGGCTAGAAAGCCGACCTCGACCGCTTCCGCGCGGTCCGGCGCGTCTTGAGGCGAGCGCGTGATCTGCCACGTGGTCTCGAGCGGCGCGTTGGCCGGGTCTTCCAGTTCCCCGCCCTCATGACTCAGGTGCCAGATGTTCTTATCGCGCGAATGGATCTTCGCGCGGCTGGCCTCCACCGGGATCTTGCGCTGCTCGGCGTAGTCGATGCAGTCTTCGCGCGACTTCAACTTCCACTCCCGCCACGGCGCGATCACTTCCAGTTGCGGCGCCAGCGCCTGGTACGCATGCTCAAAGCGGACTTGGTCGTTGCCCTTGCCAGTGCAGCCGTGCGCGACCGCGTCAGCATTCTCTTCCAGCGCGACTTCCACCTGATGCTTGGCGATCACCGGCCGGGCCAGCGATGTGCCCAGGAGATACTTGTGCTCGTACACGGCGCCCGCACGCAGCGCGGGAAAGACGTAGCCGGAGAGAAACTCCTCGCGCATGTCCCGCACCACGACTTTAGACGCACCGGTGTCATAGGCCTTCTTGACCACCGCTTCGCTGTCGTCTCCCTGGCCCACGTCGCCCACCATGGCAATGACGTCGCAGCTGTAGTTCTCCTTCAGCCACGGAATGATGATGGAGGTATCGAGACCTCCCGAATATGCCAGGACGACTTTCTTCTTAGACATGCAAGCTCCTTGGCGTGCGGCGCATGCCGCCGCCCAAAAGTAGTAACAAGATGGCTTTCTGTACGTGCAAACGATTCTCCGCCTGGTCGAAGACGACGGAGCACGGTGAATCGATCACCTCAGCGGTGACTTCCGAACCACGATGTGCTGGGAGGCAATGCATGAACAGGGCACCGGCATCGGCACTGGCCATCAACTCATCATTCACCTGGAAGGGCGCGAAGATACGTGCACGATCGCCCGCCTCATCTTCTTGACCCATGCTGGCCCATACGTCGGTATAGACGGCGTCAGCGCCCGTGACCGCCAACACGGGATCATTGGTGATCTCGATGCGCGCACCCGTACCCGCGGCGATGGCGAGCGCCGCCACCACGACCTCCGGCTTCGGGGCGTAGCCCACCGGCGTCGCGATGGAGATGGTCGAGCCGAGACTTGCGGCCATCAGCATCAGCGAGTGGGCAACATTGTTGCCATCGCCAACGTACGCCAGGCGGACCTTTCTCACATCGCCAAAGCGCTCCTGCAGCGTCATGTAATCGGCCAGAGCCTGGCACGGATGCTCCAAGTCGCTCAACGCGTTCACCACCGGGATGGACGCATGTTCCGCCATGCCGGTGACGGTAGCGTGGTCGAACGTCCGCAGCACCACCGCATGCACCCAGCGCTCGAGGTTATGCGCGATGTCTGAGAGCGGCTCGCGTTCGTCCAGCCGGGAGCGAGTCTGGTCGACAAAGAACGAAGTGCCGCCCAGGCTGGCGATGCCGGCTTCAAACGTCAGCCGTGTGCGCAGAGACGGCTTCTCAAAGAACAGCACCACCTGCTTGCCGCTGAGGGCCTCGCGAAAATCCGCGGGACGCGCCTTCACCAGGGCCGCCAGGTCGAGGATGCTCTGCAACTCCGCTGACGAACAATCCTGAATGGACACCAGGTCGCGATTGACGAGCGCCGGCGTCTGCGTCGAAGCCCGCCGCGCGGCGGTCACAGGTACGGCTACTAGGAGCTTGCTGCTCAATCTTCTTTCCTCCTTCATGACGCCGCCTGCGTTTTTTTCGAGGCGAGCGTGCGCAACACCTGATCCAGGGCTTTCACTACCTGGTCCACATGCTTTTTTTCGACGATGTACGGCGGTAGAAAACGCAGCACCGTCTCATTCGTCCGGTTGATGATGATGCCCTGCTCCAGCATCGCGGCCACGGCGGCCTTGGCCAGATCCGCCGAATCCAACTCCGCGCCGATGAACAACCCCATGCCGCGCACATCCTTAATACAGGCATGCTTCTTCTGCATGAAGGTAAGCTGCTTGCGGAAATAGGCGCCAACATTAGTGTTGTGCGTGAGCAGCTTTTTCTGCTCGATCACGCGCATCACTTCCAACGCGACCGCACACGCTAGCGGCCCACCGCCAAACGTGGTGCCGTGCATCCCGGGGTGCAAACACGCCGAAACGGCGTCGGTCGTCAGGATAGCGCCTAGCGGCAGCCCACCCGCGATGGGTTTGGCCAGCGTGACCACATCCGGCAGCACGCCGTAGTGTTGATAGGCAAAATATTTTCCCGTGCGGCCCATGCCGGACTGGATCTCATCCAGGATGAGCAGCGCGCCTGACTTCTTCGTCAACTCGCGCGCCGCCTGCATGAATTCCTTCGACACCGGACGCACGCCCCCCTCGCCCTGGATAGGCTCGATGCAAACCGCGCAAACGGTGGCGTCAAACTTCTGCTTCAGGTCGGCGACGTCATTGAAGCGCACAAATTCCACGCCCGGCATCAGCGGAACAAACGGCTTCTGGTACTTCTGCTGTCCCGTCGTCGCCAGCGAGCCCATGGTGCGCCCGTGAAAAGAATTCTCCAACGCCAGCATGCGCCAGCGCGGCTGGCTGCCATTCTGGTTCACATGCTGCGCATAGGCGCGCGCGAATTTCAGCGCGCCTTCCCACGCTTCGGTACCGCTGTTGGTGAAGAACACGCGATTGAGTCCGGAAACCCGCGCCAGCTTCCCCGCCAACTTCGCCGTAAACGGATGGAAGAACAAGTTGGAAACATGAACGAGCTTCCGCGCCTGCTTGGTCAGCACCTTGGTGAGCGCGGGATGGCTATAGCCGAGCGCGTTCACGCCGATGCCGCTAAGAAAATCCAGGTACTTGCGGCCGTCGGCGCCATAGAGATAGACCCCGGCGCCGCGATCCACCAGGATCTGCAAACGGTCATAGGTCGGCAGCAGGACTTCTGCCTCGGCTTTTTTCACGGAGGCTAGGTTCATCTTCATGCCACCATCACCTCCGTGCCGCTCTCGATGCGCGTGGAATAAAAGTCGGGTAGATGCGACGCCTCCGACGCCGGCAGGATACGCACACGGCCCACACCGCGCCGCAGCGCCTCTTTGCAAGCGGCCAATTTGGGCAGCATGCCGCCCGAGACCACCAGATCCCGTTCGAGGACTTCAATCTCCTTCAATTTGAGCCAGCGGATCACCGCGCCGTCAGGACCCTTCACACCCTGCACGTCCGTCAAGAAGACAAGCGCATTGGCGTGGCAGGCGACAGCACACGCCGCAGCCATCTGGTCCGCGTTGATGTTGTAGTACTCGCCGTCTGATCCGAGCGCCAGGCTGGATATGACCGGTACCGCGTCGCAGTTCCAGATTGCTTCGATCCAACGCGGGTCCGCCGAGCTGATCTCGCCGACGAATCCAAGGTCGACGCCATTCGTCATCTTCTTGCGCGCGCGGAAGGCGAGACCGTCGCCGCCGCAGAGGCCCATCGCGGGCTGTCCGATGGCGGAAAGCGCCGCCACTAGCGCCTTATTCACGCCGCCCGCGAGCACCATAAGGGCCATGTCGCGGGTCGCGCCATCGGTCACGCGCAGTCCATTGATGAACTCGCTTTCTTTGCCGAGCTGGTGCATCATGCGCGTCAACGCCGCGCCGCCGCCATGGACCACGGCCACCTGATGGCCTTCCGCCGTCAACTGCGCCACTGCCCGGGCGCACTGCTGCAACATCGCTTTATCGTCGACCGCGGCCCCACCGATCTTGACTACTAGCCTCAATTCAGCCCCTCTTTCTCATTCCATCCGAACATCACATTCATGTTCTGCACCGCCTGCCCCGCCGCCCCCTTGATCAGGTTGTCGAGGCAGGAGACAATGACGAGGCGTTTACCGTCCGGCGACAAGGTAAAGCCGACGTCGCAGAAATTGCTGCGCACCGAATACTGGATCTGCGGCAACTGGCCCGCGGGAAAGACCCGCACCCACGCACTCTCCGCGTAAAACTTCCGATACAACGCTTCGATCTCTTGTGGAGTCGCCGCGGCGCTCAACCGCACATACATCGTCGCCAGGATCCCGCGCGGGATCGGCAGCAGATGCGGAGTAAACACCAACTCCGCATCATCGAGCTGCAACTGCTCCAAGATCTCTCCCGTATGTCGATGTCCAAACACGGAATACGCCGAAAGGTTGTCGGCCACTTCAACGAAGTGCGTCTTCGCCGTCGGCGCTTTGCCCGCGCCGGAGACACCAGATTTCGCGTCGCAGATGATGCCCGCACTTTTGTCGAGCAGCCCGCTCTGCACGACAGGCGCCAGCCCTAAGATCACTGATGTCGCATAGCAGCCGGGATTCGCGACCAGTTGCGCAGCCTTGATGGCCGCGCGGTTCAACTCCGGCAGCCCGTACGCAGCGGCCGCGTCCAGTTGGGCGGCAACGTCCGCATCTTTATCGTCAAAGCCATACACCGCGCGATGGAGTGCGCTCTTCAGCCGCCACGCACCGCTCAGATCCACCACCCGGAGCCCTTGCGCCATGGCTTCCGGCATCCACTCGCGCGAGACTTCGTGCGGCGTCGCCAGGAACAGCAACTCCACGTCGCGCTCGCGCAGCAGCTTCCAGGAGAACGGCGCCACCCGGTGCCCGCCATTGCCGCTGATGTGCGGATAAACGTGCCCCAAGTCAAAATGCGCAGCGCTCTCGCCGGCGCGACTCAGCAACAACGGCGGCGCCGTGCGCGGATGGTTTAGCAAGAGACGCGTGAGCTCAAAGCCCGCGTACCCGGTCGCTCCCACGACCGCGGTCTGTATCGGTTGGGCCATTAGGCCAGCATCTCCCGGATGCGGGATGCCAGCTTCGCGGCGGACTTCTTGGTCGAAGAAATGATAAGCACGGTATCGTCGCCGCCAACCGTGCCGATCACTTCCCGCCAGGCTTCAGCGTCGAGGGCCAGCGCCACCGGCTGGGCGCTGCCCGCGCTGGTCTTGAGCACCAGCAGGTTCTGCGCTTCGCGGATCTCGGTGACAAACTCGCGGATGAGGCGGGAGACCGGAGGCACGCCATTCTCGGAGCCCCCGGCGTGGCCATTCTCGCCCTGCAGCAAGGAATAGCCCTCGCCCGTCTTCACCAGGCCGAGCTCGTTGATGTCGCGCGAAAGGGTAGCCTGGGTCACGCGGAAGCCGCGGCGGGCGAGGTGCTTGCGCAACTCATCCTGGCTCCACACTTCCTCGTTCTTCACCAGCTCCAAGAGCGCTTGTTGGCGTGTCAGTTTTGACATATGAATAATTATACATACAACTGTATAAATATTCACTGGCAGCGTCAAGCATTTTATAAGATTTTTCGTCTTTTCAGGCCCCGCTGAGAAGTAGTTCCCGCTTAGCGGGGGCGGGCGCGGCGGATCCACCGGATAATCAGGCAAAGTTCGAGCGGGGGTTGGCCAAGGGACACTACGCACGCCGCGATTCCCGAACCCGTACCCAGGGGCGCTAGTCCCCTTTTGGTCTTTGGCGAACGCATCATCGATGACAACGCTTGCGTACTGCGGGTGCCTGCGGTCTACTCGAGCTTGGAGTCTCGAGATGGAGTCTCGAGCTATGGATTCTGAAGCTATGGATTTGCGAGCCACGAAAAACGGCTCTTCCCGGCCCGTCCCCATCGCGACCGGTGAGTCAGAGTTGATTGTTTTCCTGCACGATCTCAACAATCTTTTGGGGATCGTAATGGGCAACGCCGAGTTGCTGCTCGATGTGGGCACCAATGACGACAAGCGGATCAAGCGTACTCAGGCGATCCATACGGCGGCCACCAAAGCAGCGGAGCTGGTGGTCGGGCTGCAAGGCCGGATCGGATAGCCGGGCGACCGAAACGGATTTCTCTTTGCCCTCCTTGCACCTGGTGCCTCTATCAAGCTGCACGCACCGACAGCCGATAGCGTCCACGCTTTTGCCTTGTCTTTCCCTTTGCCTTTACCGACAGCTGCACCCTGCCCTCTCATTGTGATGAGAGGGCAGGGCAGGGAGGACATCCATTCCGTCCAGGCAAGGGCGTCCGGTGACTCGACATCCAAGGGGAGAATAAAGGAAAGTGGTGGCCAGAGACGGACTCGAACCGCCGACGCCAGCCTTTTCAGGGCTGCGCTCTACCAACTGAGCTATCTGGCCACTTGGAAGGAGTTTGGCAAGCCCAGAGGTTTGAAAATTGCCTGCCTGCTTCTTGTTGGACCCAATA
>JBKKBM010000293.1:0-12535 GCA_046714215.1 Terriglobales bacterium
CGTAGGCGTGGAGGAATCGGTTGCCGCCGGAGTTGACCACGCCGGCGGTGGCGGAAGTCGTGGTGGGAAGATTGATGGTGGCGTTGAACGTCTGGGCCGCGGTGAAGGTATTGGCGGTTCCGGTCTGCGCGCCGGAGAGGCCGGTGAGGCCCGTGCCGTCGCCGACAAAACTCGCAGCCGTGACGGTTCCGCTGGACAAGATATTGCCGACGACATGCAGCTTCTGGGATGGAGTGGGGGTGTTGATACCGACGTTGACGGCGCTATCGCCGAGGACCATGGAGTTGCTGGCCGAGACCAAAGCGTTGGCGCCAATGGCGGTCGCATTGGTGAGTTGGGTAGTAGTGCCGGGCCCGGAGTTGTAGCCGAGGAAGGTGTTGTTGGAACCGGTTGTATTGGCGTTGGCAGGGGTTGCGGTACTGCCAGCTTGAAAACCAAGCGCAGTGTTGTTGTTGCCGGTCGTGTTGTAGTAGAGAGCGTTCAGTCCGCTGGCCGTGTTGTAGCCGCCAAGCGTGTTGCTGTAGAGGACTTGGTGTCCGAACGCGCTGTTGTAGATTCCGGTCGTGTTGCTATAGAGAGCGTTTGCTCCGAAGGCGGTTTGGGCGTAGCCGCCCGTGTTGCTCCGAAGGGCGCTGTATCCGACGGCGGCGTTGCTGTTGCCGGTCGTGTTGCTGGTGAGGGCCTGATATCCGACGGCGGTATTGTCGGAGCCGGTATTGCTGTTCAGAGCATTGGCTCCTACGGCGGTATTGAAGCTGTTGGTCGAGTTACTCGCCAGCGCGTTGAAGCCCACACCCGTATTGTTGCCGCCGCTGGTGTTGGTGAAGAGCGCAAAAGAACCTATCGCCGTATTTGCGTTGCCAGACGTAAGGCTCGGCAGGGTGTTGTATCCGAATGCTGTGCTGTTAGCGCCGGACAAGCTGAAATTGCCCGCGAAGGTTCCGCCAAAAACGTTCTGCGTTCCAAAATTGTGGAGGAAGCGGCTGCCGCCGGAAGTTACCACTCCGGTGGAGGCATTGGTCGTTGCGGGCAGCGCAAACAAACCAGTGCCACTGAAGTTCAGACCCGTGATCGTGCCGCTGGCCTTGATGTTCCCGGTGACGTCCAGCTTCTCTGTGGGCGCGGTAAGTCCGATTCCCACATTGCCTGCGGGACTGCCGCTTCCCGGGTTCAATAGAATGTTGCCGCCGGCAAAAGCGCCGCTGGCGTTGCCTCCAGTGATGGTGACGTTGCCCCCGGAGGAGTTGTTGGCTCCCGTGGTGGATTGATTGTGCCCACCCTCGACGTTGATGGTCGCTCCATCGCCCGCTACCAGCGTGCCGCCCTGAAGCGAGACCTTGGAGTAAGAGTTCAGTGCCAGGGTCCACGGGCTATTGGTTGCCGACTTGATCGTCACATCACCGCCTACGCCGTTGTAGCCCGTACCCGCGGTAATGCTGACTTTGCCCGCCGGGCCCTGGTTCGTATATCCAACGCCTCCTTGAGGCACCGCCGAGCCGGCGGTCAGCGTCAAATCTCCGCCGGCGCCGCCGCTGGATCCGCCCGCGTTACCCGCGCTCAGGGTCAGTGCCCCGCCAGTGCCGGTCCCATCATTGGCTTTGACGGCGAGGGCGGCACCGGCCGCGCAGCAGGAGTTCAGTTGCGAGCTGTTCAGCGTACCCGTGGCTCTGATGCTTCCCGCTACATCCAGCGCCGCCAAGGGAGAGGTTATTCCGATACCCACAGATGAGTCGATCCAAATGCCGGAAGCGCGAATATACATTTTGTCGTCTTGGCCGGAGTATTCCCCGATCGAGACGAAACCTCCGTCCCCGAAAAAGATACGCTTGTCTATCAACGCAGTGGAGTTACCGCCAATGCGGACGGCGGCGCCATCATCGCCGGGGTTCCTGACGTGCAGTAGCGAATCAGGTGCACCCGTACCAATGCCCACGTTGGTGCCATTGTCAAACAGTAATGAATTACCCAGAACGGGGTTGGTGAGGGCCGAGTTAGTGGTCGTGAACTTAGCCACGTAGTTCGCGGAGTTTCCGTTACTGGTCACCGTACCGCTGGTGAGCGGCCCGGCTGCCTGCGGGTCATCTCCGGACAATTTGCCAGCTGTCAACCGCGCCGCCGCGGTCTTCGTCAAGGCAAAATCCGATACCGGACGTCCACCCAGCGACTGCGCGTCGCCCGCCGCCAACGCGTAGGGCACGCTCACTAGCTGCACGCGGGATTGCTCGGCTGCGCCTTCTTCCGCCACGCGCACGCCCATCCAGCGCGCTTCACCCGCGGCGAAGAGCGCCAGTGGCAGTCCTTCATTGCTGGTTGCCCCCAGCAGGACGGTGTAGCGGCCGTTGGCGTCAAGCGAGACCGTCTGGGTCTCGACCCACAGCGGCTCTTCGCCCAGTTCCGTCTTGTAGAGGGCGAAGGTCAGGGCCACCGCGCCCGCACTCGCAGGTGCGCCATCGGCGTTGGCGAGGACTCCGCTAAAGCGGATCTGGCGGGGTGGAGCGGGCACTTTTTTCTCCGCCGCGGGCTTCTCCGCCGCGGCTTGGGACGCAGAGGCAGGGGCATTGAGCGTAGAATCTTGGCCGATCGCTGTTGCAGTGGTGGCCAGGAAACAGGCCAAGGGCAGAACATGAAGGATTCGGTGCATACTGGACTCCTGTACGGTAAGGAACCGGGTTTCTACCTATTTCTACCTAATGGACAGAACCTCACGGAAGCCCACGGTCGTCGCACGTTTAGGCACGAACGTGAGTTCGGCATGTTGGGGGAGGAATCGAGCGCATGCTACTGCACTCAGGGGGCCCAGTCAAGGGAGATTCCCGCGTAAGTGTTGGACGGAAAACGAATTAGGCGCACTCTGCTGGGGATTTGGTTCATACCAAAAAGCGGTTTCGTCGGAATGCTGATTGACTCGCCCCAGCGACCGACCTATCATGCTCGACAACAAAGGCTCCCTAAAGAATGATCGGTAACGTCATTTCTCATTACAAAATCCTCGCCAAGATCGGCGAAGGCGGGATGGGCGTGGTCTATGAGGCCGAGGACCTAAAGCTTGGCCGGCGCGTGGCCATCAAGTTCTTGTCGGAGCAGGCCGGTAAAGACCCCCTGGCCTTGAGCCGCTTTCAGCGTGAGGCTCGGGCGGTGTCCAGCCTGAATCATCCGCACATCTGCACGATCTACGAGATCGACGAATTCGAGGGCCAGCCGTTTCTCGCGCTAGAGCTGCTGAAGGGTAGCACGCTGAGCAAGCACATCAGCGGCAAACCCGTGCCTGAGGCCCGGCTGTTGGAAATAGCGATCCAAGTGGCGGGCGCGCTGGAGGCAGCTCACGCGCAAGGCATCGTGCATCGGGACATCAAACCGGCCAACATCTTTGTCACCGATAGCGGAGCGGTCAAAGTGCTGGACTTCGGGCTGGCGAAACTGGCGGGCCCACACCGCGAGCATAGCTCGTCCGGGACGACGATGGGACTGGGCTCGGTGGAAAGCTCGACGGGCACGGGCATCATCGTGGGCACGGTCGCGTACATGTCCCCGGAGCAAGTGCGGGGCATGGAAGTGGACCACCGCTCTGACATCTTCTCTTTCGGAGCGGTGTTGTACGAGATGGCGACTGGGCACCAGGCATTTGGCGGTCCCACGTCCGGCGTGGTGTTTGCTTCCATCCTGAACCAGAATCCCCCGAGCGCGGCGCGCTTCAATCGCGAACTGTCTTCGCCGTGGGACATCGTGCTCAGCCGGGCGCTGGAGAAAGATCTGGAACTCCGCTATCAGACGATGAGCGACTTCAAGTCGGAGTTGCACCGGATCAAACGCGATAGCAGCCGACATCCCGCGCACGAAAGCACCATTCAGGTGGCGCCGAAAACGCAATTGTTGGCGCTACCCGGTCAGAGATGGATGGCCGGCGGGATGGCAGCGGCGTTGCTGGTGATCCTGTCACTGGTAGCGGCCTGGTACATATGGCTTCGTCCCCAGCGGGTGAAGATCGAGACGGTCGCCGTGTTGCCGTTCACGAGTGATAGTGCAGAGGCGGCGTCGGTATCGAACAATCTGGCGGAAGCGGCGGCGGAGGCGATCAGTAACGGGCTCTCGCAAGTGCCGGAGCTCTCCACCAAGGCCAGCAGTGAGACGGACCGCTTCAAAGGCACAACGGAAAAACCCAGCGAAGTAGGCAAGAAGTTGGGAGTTGAAGGGGTGATCTCCGGTGGGGTAACGGTGAAGAACACCTATTTCACCATTTCCGTGGAACTTGTGAGTGTGGCCAATGGGATCAAGATATTTGGCAGGAAATACCCCGGAGAAGTCAGCCCCGAAGGTGTAGTGAAAGTGGAGCAGGAGATCACGCGGGACCTGGCCGAGAAGTTGGGTCGCAAGGTATCCCAAGAAGTGTTGGATAGCATGAAAAGCTCGGTGGATGTGGCCAAGTTCACAGCTGAAATCTACGGCGTGGTCTACGACGCCAGTTCCAAGCCGGTGCCGGGCGCGGAGGTGAGACTCACGCACCAGCCCAAGTCGTTTACGCGCACGGCTTTGACCGATGAAGAAGGTAATTATCGTTTTGCCCAAGTCCCTCCGGGCGAGGGTTATCAGATCGAAGCCTCGAACCGAGGCATTAAGTCGGATGCGCGTCCCGGCCTGCCTGCGCTTCCGGGGCAGGACCGGCGGGTTTTTCCGCCGCTGTTGTTGAAAGCCCAATAAATGAGCATTCGTTACAATCCGTCGTTCGCTAGCTTGGTCTGGCTGCTGTTGCTGGGCGGAGCTCTATCCGCCGGAGCGCAGACCAAGCAGGACCTGTACCAGACGGCGGACGCGGCCGCGACGGCGGGAAAGATCGAGGAGTCGCAGAAAGCGTACTGCCAGGTAGCGAAGATGGATCCCAAGTATCGAGACGCGAAGATGTTATGCGCGATCATGACGGAGGAACTGGGCCGGGAGAAGAAGAAGAACGAGGAGCGCTTCACCACCGGCATGAAGGAATTCAAAGAGGGACGATATGATTCGGCGCAGCGTGAGTTCGCCAACATCCGTTGGGGACTGCATCTAGAAGAGGCTCAACAATATCTTAAGGTAAAGATCCCGCAGGCGCGCCAGACCGCGAAAGACCAGCGGCGCTGAGTTGGTCCACGTCCCCGTTTATTCTGCGGACGTTTGCGCCACGCGCAGAAGTTGTCCCCCGATCAAAAGCGTGACGCCCACAGGTAAATGGGTCTTTTCCCGCACTTTCACAAAGGTACCGTTGCGACTGCCCGTATCTTCGAGGAAGAAATCTTCGCCGCGATGGAAGACTTTCGCGTGGGAGCGGCTCATGCTGAGATCGTCAGGAAAAGTGTAGGTGCCTTTGATCCGGCCCCAGGTGACTTCCTCCTCACGGAGCAGATAGTGGCCTTGGTCCGGGCCCGTCGACGCAAATTCAGCCGGGGCGGTATCGAGCAACTCGGCAAGATCGCGGATGTGCAGGCCGCTAGCCGCGGCGGATGCGAGCGCGGTCGCGTTGACCCGGAACTGGAAAGATTGCTGGCCCATCCGGACCACATCTCCCTCTTGCAGACGATAAGGGCCGATCAGGCTGAAGAACACTGATGACCCGTCGATAGGCTCCACGAATAACTGGCCTTCTTGGATGAGCACACGCGCATGGCGAGACTGCATCTTGTTGTCATGGGGAAAAGTCAGGTTGCCTTGGTTCCTACCGATGACGGCTGGGCCTGGTTGCAGCGAGTGCACGATGCCGGGCGATCCGTCTTTGCGGACCTGCTGCAGTTTGAAACGCAGCGTGGAGGCGACCTGGGGGTTGGGAGCGACGAGGCTGTGCGCCGCGGTCACCATGGTGCTGGGCTGCTCTCTCCAGGCCACTTCAAACAGGTCCCGCGTCTCCGCTTTGCCT
Source organism: Terriglobales bacterium (assembly GCA_046714215.1). Lineage (GTDB taxonomy): Bacteria > Acidobacteriota > Terriglobia > Terriglobales > Acidobacteriaceae > DATLCI01. Next base: position 5,882 of record JBKKBM010000293.1, read on the forward strand.
TTAAGCTCGAACTTACCTAAATACTGGAATACGAAACGTCCGCTCTCCGCCAGCGCTTGATGGATGGTGTCAGATACCAGGATCTGCTCGGGCGCAGCATTCGTCTCGACCCGGGAAGCGGTATTGACCACGTCCCCATAGACATCATCCTTTTTTACGATGCCGAGACCATAATTGAGTCCGATGCGGATGGAGATGCGGTGAGTCTCTGGTTTCGCAGCTTGTTCGGCCGTGATGATCCGTTGCATCTCGATGGCGGCAGCGACGGCTTGGCCGTTGTCTTCGAAGGAGGCCATGATCGAGTCGCCGATGGTTTTGATGACACGTCCACCATGGCGCTCAGCGATCTCGCCCAGTAAGCCATTACAGCGGTGCACCATCAGAGTGCCGGCGGAATCTCCGAATCGCTCATAGTAGGCGGTGGAACCCTTGATGTCGGTGAACATCACGGTGATGTTGCGCCGGTACTTGTCCAACTGCGCCGCGAGCTCCGGTTCCAAGTGTGCGACCTTGAGGATCCGGCTGACGCTGTCGTCTTTGCGATTCATGCTAGTAAGGCCTTGGCACTTTCGACACGATCAACGGGGCGGAGTTCACGTAGAGGCATAGCATCTCCAATACCCAGATACGAGGGTGGTCAGAAGGCAATGCATTATCACATAAGGTCTCATTGGCGGACATCTGACAATGGCAATCCGTTTTCCAGAGGGAGGGGCGCCGAGAATAGCGACGGAATCGCTTTCCGTCTGCCATGAGCTTGGGGAGGGGGTATGCAGGCCGGCGAAGCGGGAGTCAAAGAAGCGATCTTCTCATCCTTCATCGCTTCAAGAGTGAAGGATGAGAAGAATCGTTGCTGGGTCAACAGAGCAATCGCTCTAACTGGCTGCTTTTAACAGATTTCACCCGGCCCTCAGTCGGCAATGATCGCAGGAGCATCGCAGTTCACAATGGGCCCGCCAAAGACGGCTGCCTGAAAGTTAGGGGCGTCGCGATGGGGAATCAACTCCTTGTCAGTGGGATAGGCTCCTAGACAAGGCTTTATAGATAGCACCGACTGATTTGGCACTCCTGTATTAGGCACGTCTAAATCGAGATCCAACTTCGGGATCAGAAGCGTCATCGCTTTGAAAACGTGCTTGGCCTGAACATTGGAATTGTCTTCATGGTGCTTCTGTTCTGCGACTATATGAAACAACGCGACACCGGGAGTACCGGGATGAGGGGTCGGCTGCGACAGTCCATCGAATTGGGGCATCTTTCCGTCCTTCACTTCGTAACTGAAGATCTGGGCCGTGGATACTCCGTTCGGGAGTTTGATCTTTTTACTGCTGGGCCCCTTGACAATCTTTTTTCCTTTCACGTCCACGGTATACGCGGGAGCATGACACTGGGGGTGGGGCAGGGTGAAGGAGCGCTGCTGCTTCTGCGGACTGCCAAAGTCCTTCACCGAAACATGGAGATTGAGAGGATTTGCCCCGGGGCGGGTGCCCGCTTGAACGCCTGACAATTGAAAGTGTCCAGTGGGCATGGTCGGCGGCATCTTAAGCATGGGTGGGTCACAGGCCCCGGCGAAGTAATTGTGGTCGGCGATGATCGAGTCTGGAGTGGTAGCCAAGATGTCATCTTTGCGTATCTCAAAGACCCACGGACCGTAAAAAATCACGTGGAACTGCTTCAACGCCGTGGTGGCAGTCTTTTTGTCGGATGGTTCGGGTGTGGGCGGCTTGGTTCCGTTGCATCCCAAGCCCAGAGCCACGGTGGTGGCAGCCGTCAGTCTTAGGAAATCTCGTCGATTGGTGGTCATGTGCTTTCCTCGATTCTAGGTCACTGCTCGATAGTCACAAAAGGGGCCCAATAATAAGGATGTTTGCGGGTAGCGACGATCTGCGCCGAAGCGTGCCGTAGCGCGAGTTCCGGGGTAGTGGTGGGCAATTGCGAATAGAAAGCCCGCATGAATTGCAGGGTGGTTGCCGAATCGACATTCCACTGGCTGGCCACGACGCGACGCGTGCCGGCCACGATGAGGGCTCTGGCCAGACTTTGCGGACGGTAAATGGTGGTGCTGATGCCGGACGCCGATTCGCAAGATCCCAGGACGGCGAGATCCATCCCGCGCAGGTCAGACTTAGAAAGGTCTGCCGCAGTGAACAATTCCGGTGTATTTTGGCGGGCGCTTAGGGCGCTCAGAACCAGGCCCGATGCTTGCACGTCATTGCGTCCGTGCCCCACGAAGTGAAATCCTTTAGCCGAGCGCAAATGTTGGGCCAAAGTAGCGGCAGAAACTTGGTCGGCATAGAGCAGCGTGGCTTGAGGTTGGAAGGTGCTCACCGCCTGGGATTCCGACGCAGATTCTTCGAGTTCTCCCGCCTTGCCTCCAGCGCCGATCACGATCAAGAAGCGCTGATTGGGGTTGCGGCGAGGCGCAGCCGACGGGCGGGCGCCCGCGGAAACAAGTAAAGCCCATTTTTCTCCAACGAATACTCCACGGGAATCCACCAGAGCCTGAAAGGGGAAAGGGGGAAGTTCGGGATCCAGTTCGATGGAGAGCAGCGGCTGGTTCCGGAGCAGGTCTTCAAAGGGGAAGACCAATTGCTGGTAGAGATCGGCGGCCAAACTGGTCAGCTCTTGCATGGAGGAATCGCGGGTAGCGCAAAGTCGGGCAAAGCGGTTCAGCTTGGCGCGCAGCAGGCTGGGCTCTTCCAAGAAAAGTTTCTGCCGGGTCCCGGCGGGGCCATGCGTCCAGATAATGACGGCATCTTTTAGTACGCCATAACTAAGGACCTGCGTGGGCGCAGCGCTGAGACCGTCCGCTTCCTTGGCCCCATCATTTCTGCCGGTGCGAAGCTGTTGCCAGACGCGCAAAGCCTTGGTCTCGCCGCCGTGCGTCGCATAGAAGCGAATCGCATCTTGATAGGTAGTGGTTGCGTCCTTGCGCCAATTGAAGAGGTCGGCAGAATTCGGCTGCGAAGGGAGCGCTGCCAGGCTCGTTTGAATGGAGCGGTCATATTCCGCGTCCGCTTCAGCGATGCGAGATGCTGTTTCTAAACGTCTTGCCGATACGCGAAAAAAATCACTCAGCAAAAACCGATTCTGAGATTCGGTGGCGGTCTTTCGATACCGCTCCAGCAGGTCGCTCGATCGATCGCCGAAATCGCCATCGAGTTGCGCGCGTCCCAGGGCGATCTCCGCCTCATAAACCTGTTTGGCCTTCGAGTCGGGAAGCGCAGAGAGCAACCTGGTAGCTTGGGCAAACGACAGGTGAGCCTGGTCGCGATCCGCCGCCCGGAGAGCGGCTCGGCCACAGCGAGCGAAGGCCATGGCCCCGGTGGCGCGGTTGGCCGTGGTGGCCACCAACTCTGCGGCGTCACACCATAGGCGTCTTTCGAGCAAGTCCAGTCCCTGGTAACCGGCATACAGGGCGATGCTGGACAAGAACTGATAACCGCGGAGGGGATTCGCTGGGGTGCGATAGTAATCGTTCAATCCCGCGATGTCGCGCTCGAGTGATCCATTCCAATCGCCCGCAGCCGAATCCACCGACGCGAGAAATCCCAAGGCGCGTAAACGGAGTTCGGAAAAGCCGTGTTGGGTCGCGAGCAACAGCGCCTGCTGGCCAGTCTCGCGAGCATTCCGGAAGCTTCCCGTCATGTTTTCACAGGCGGTCCGCTCCAACATGAATTGCACGCGTAGCCAGGGGAAAGTTTTTAGAGCAGATTCATCCAATCGATCAAGCAAGGCCAGACAATCCTGACCTCGGCCGCTGCGCTGCACCGCATGGACGCGTTCAAACTCAGCCCGCATCCAGCCGGCAACATTGCGCTGCGCTTGGAAGCCTCGAGCGGCAGATTCCGCCTGCTCCAGGGCACGCTTGCGATCACCCAGACTGTTGGCGCGAATCGCTTCCCGGAGTGAGTGCAAACTTCCGGCGAAGGCGGGCGAATGCCGAGTCTTCAAGAACTCAAGCAGCCATTGATCATTGCGCTCCTGAGCAAGGCGCAAGGCCGGGGGTCCGAGTACGGCGGAAGCAGGAAAGGGATTGGGCGAGAGCAGGCCCATCTCGACCTGGGTCTCGATGGGGACGGGCGGCGGGGTGGTGAGGCTCCGATCCCGTAAGGAATGTAAGCGTTGCTCGGCCTCTGCTCGCCAGAGGGGATCTTTTTCCAGTGTCAGAAAAGACGTCCAGGTATCGCGTGCAGCCGTGAGCATGCCCATGCGCTCATAAACAATGGCGAGATTGAAGTGGGCTTCCGTGGAAGTTTTGTCCTTTTGGATGACTTGCAGCAGCAGATCCGCGGCGCGCGCATATGCTTCTTTGTCGCCCTGCTCACCCAATTGATAATTTGCCGAAGCCAGGTCAATGAGGATGCTGTTGGACTCCGGCAGGAGCTGTTTGGCCTGTTCAAGTGTGAGTCGTGCGCGATCCGAATCCCAGGCCAACACTTCGAGTCTTCCGCGCGCCTGGAGCCAATCGCCGCGGGACATCTTCGAACTGTTCTTGGCTACTTCGGTGCGGGCGGAGAGGTAGGACACGGGCAGATCGAACTGCGAACCATCGAACTGAGAGCCGGGAGCGCGCACTTTGCGGATCTCGCCGTAGGGAGCGTTCGCAAAGCGAAGCTCCAGCGTTCGGTAATCGCCATAGGCCACTTCGGTCAGTTGCTGTGGCGACTTTTGCATGAGGACGAAAAGGGTGACCGCAACCAGGACAAAGACGGCGGCCAACGCCAAGGCAGGGCGGAAATAGACAGAGAACAGCCGGCTCCGCGGCGCATCGAATTGCCGGCGCACGAACTCACGCTGCCACCGCGGGCTGGATGAAGGGAGGGATGCCGCGAACGCGCGTTCCTCCTCCAGCAAGGGTTCGCTTATCTCGTGTTGAGCGATCTTCAACATAGATGCGCAACGGTCACAGGCGGCCGCGTGGGCGAGTAATTCCTCGCTGTGCGGATGGATGCCCGCGGCGATACTCCGCCAATCCGCTAACGGAGGACAATCCTGATCCCGACCTCGCCCCATACTCTTACCAGTCGCTGCTGAGAACTGCTCGAGTCGTTGGAGGGCTTGCGCGCAGGCGCCGCAAGTCTCCGCATGGGAGCGCCCGTGCAAGCTTCGCCCGGCAGCCAGTGATTCCAATTCTTCGAACGTCAGGTGCTCCGAATTACTGTTCAACGCTGCTCCTTATAACGACCCCTGAGAGGCAATCCCTTTTCCTTGTTCGACCAAAGCCTTACGAATGGCCCGCACCAGACGGTTCAGGGTGCTCTCAACACCTTTTACCGTGAGGTTGAAATGCGGGATGCGAGCAATGGCTTCCGCAGTGTAGCCATGCCGGTAATACAGCCAAAAAATGACGCGATCGCGAGCGGAATGTTCCCCCACGGTGGACTGGGTCAAGGCCTGTTCAATGTCGATATAAAGCAGGCGGAGGTCGACGGAAGCGTCGTGGCCAGTGGACGCGGTCGCGTCATCGTCAAGATCGCTGTGAATCGCCTGGCCACCCCGGCTCTGGGCGATACGCGCTTTAAGCTGATCGTGAACGTGGTTAGCGGTCAGCACTTTGACAAAGCCAAACAGGGAATCGGGACCGCTGGGAACAAAGTGGCGTAAGGCCTTCGCTTCATGCTCAAAGATCTTCAGAAAGGTGTCTTGCACAAGGTCGTCGACCAATTCCCGGGAAACGTCAGGGTGCCATCGCCTGGCGACACGGTAGGCGACGGCAGTGACCAGCGGCTGGAGCATGCCGACGAGCTGCTCCCAATCCTGAGGGTGCCCGGACTGCAAGCATCTCGACAATAATGCCAGGGAGTCGGGGCCGGGGGCGGTGAACATTGCGGGGGATTGTACATCGGGGTTTTGCTCCGGAACGGAGAATTCAACGAAGGGAAATACCGGGGATGGTCGTTCTATGGGGCAAAGCCGAGTGAGGTGAACTATGAGAATCCCTTTGCATTTAGCCTGCTTACTTGCCTTTCCGGTGGGTGCGTTTGCACAAACCAGTCAGGCGGCCAAGCCGGCAGACCCTGGGACCGAGCGAACGTCGATCGAGGAAACACTTATATGTCCCTCGGCAAAGTGCGAAAAGACAGTCCGTGTGGCTGGATCTGGCGGGCGCTACCTGATGCGGGTCCCGAATCATCGGAGCTTAAGTTTCACCCTGACCGGGCTGAGTCCACTGGAAGTCTGCTCGGTGGAGGGTTTGACCAGGACGGACATCGTGGAACCGGACGCCATCGCGGCGATCATTCAGACTGTCCTGGGGGCAAAGGCCTTCGGGCTGGGAGCATCGGTGCAAAGACCTGCGGCTTCCTCTGGCATCGATCGTTCAGGGATCGACCCAGCGCTGTTGAACCAGGCGACCCTGGTGAGCAAAAAAAAAGAACCCCTACACAAGGAACTTGAAAAACTGATCGGTGAGCAGCAGCAAGCGAATGCGAACTTCAAGGAGATCGCCCGCCAGGTGGAAGCCTTTGCGGGGCTGGATTTTAGGCCCGTCCGCAATGGCAGGAATTCTTTCGTGTGCACGCAGAAACGACTGGTCTCAAACCTCACCTGGAACGCGGCTCACCTCCCGGGTGAACCTGAACCGAAAACGGCTTCGAAAGATGTATTTCCACTTGTGGATGCTGCGGCAATACAGGCCAAGGGTGATGACTG
>JBKKBM010000294.1:0-2933 GCA_046714215.1 Terriglobales bacterium
ACGCCACGCTCGTCCCGCTGCCCACCCACGACTACGGCTTTGCCCTTGAGTGAAGGGTCAAAGAGCTCTTCCACCGAGACGAAGAATGCGTCCATGTCGACGTGAAAGAAGGTGCGGGAGGAGGTCACACGCTGATTGTACCGCTGCGATGTGCTGCCAGAATCGAGCTGGGATTCGAGCTACGAAGCGGGCGCGGAACCGGGCACGGACCCGAGCAGCGCCAGTGCCTTCTCCAGGCCGGCTTCATCTTCCACATTCGTGCAGCTCACGCCTTTTTGGATCTGTCCGGTGAGGCCGCAGAGTACTTTGCCCGGACCCACCTCGATGTACGTGCTTACGCCGGAGTCGCGCATCGTCTCCACCGATTTCACCCACTGCACCGCGCCGGTCACTTGGCGGATGAGCGCTTCGCGCGCATCATCGCCGCTGGTAGTGGGCTGACCGTCGATATTCTTGATGACGGGCGCAGTGGCATCGTTGAACTGCAACCGACGCAGGTCTTCAGCTAAGCGGTCTTGCGCAGGCTGCATCAACGCGCAATGGAAGGGGGCACTTACCTGCAGCATGATGGCGCGTTTAGCGCCTTTGGCTTTGGCCAGGTCCGTGGCGCGTTGCACCGCGGCGGCGCTGCCGGAGATCACGATCTGATTCGGCGAGTTGATGTTGGCTGGCGCCACGGATTCGCCCTGGGCCGCTTCACGACAGACTTCCTCCAGCGCCGCCAGCTCCATGCCCAGTATCGCCGCCATGGCGCCTTGCCCGACCGGCACCGCTTCCTGCATATACCGGCCGCGATTGCGGACCGTGCGGACGGCGTCGGCAAAGGCCAGCGTGCCCGCAGCCACGTGCGCCGAGTATTCGCCGAGTGAGTGCCCAGCGATGTAGTCAAAGCGCGCGCCATTTTCCGCCAGTACTCGGCAGGCTGCAATCGATGCGGTGAGGATGGCCGGCTGCGTGATCTCCGTCAGCTTTAGCTTTTCTTCCGGCCCGGCGAAACAGAGGTCAGAGAGTTTATAGCTCAACGCGTCGTCAGCCTCTTCGAAGGTACGTCGCGCTACAGCGTGATTTGCCGCCAGCTCTTTGCCCATGCCCACGGCCTGGGAACCTTGTCCGGGAAAAAGGAATGCCGTCTTGCCGGTGCTCATGAAGTTTCCTTAAAAGTGCGTGAGATTGCGCCGCTCTTCCGCGTCGTGGTGCTTGAAGGCTTCTAGATCTTTGCGGTAGACGAGAAAGAAAAACGCGATGGCCGGGCCCCACGCGCCGAAGAGCAATAGGAACATCCAAAGTAGCGGACGCCCGGCGCGGGCCCAGTACATCCACATGTTGATCCAGAGAATGAGTGTGGCCAGCAGGCAACCGGAAAATATAAATAGCGTGACGACGCCGACGGGGCCGGGCAGCCATGAGGGATTCGTGATCTGTCCCAGGTCCACCGAGCCGGCGGGGAGCACGAAGGGCAGGAGCACGGCCAGCACATTGGCCACGCAGCATCCCACCAGCACCTGGTTCCAGCGATCGTCAAAGTAGGGATACGGATTCATGCGCAGGCGTTGGTATTACGATTCCGACACCGAGACCGTGCGGTGGTGATGGATCTCCTGCTCGATCTTGGCGTTAATCTTAGTGTCAGCAAACTGTGCGGCCACGCGGATGCAATTCTTGATGGCATTCGCATTCGAAGACCCGTGTCCGACGATGCACACGCCCTTCAGTCCCAGTAGCGGCGCGCCGCCGTACTCGGAGTAGTCGAGCCGCTTCTTGAAATCGGCGAAGGCCTGGCGTGAGAGCAAGGCTCCCACTTGCGAGGTGATGGTCGACTTCAGCGACTCCTTCAGCAAGAAGCGCATCGTCTCTACCAACCCTTCCGACACTTTGAGCGCGACGTTGCCGATGAAACCATCGCAGACGATCACATCCGCGTGGCCGTTATAGAGGTCGCGACCTTCCACATTGCCGATGAAATTAAGCGGTAACTGTTTGATCAGCGGGTAGGTCTCTTTCGTAAGTTCGTTGCCCTTACTCTCTTCTTCGCCTACGGAGAGCAGTCCCACGCGCGGTCGCGCGATGCCGAAGATGCTGCGCGCATAGATCTCGCCCATCACGGCAAATTGTTCGAGGTTCTGGGGTTTGCAATCGACGTTCGCGCCCACATCCACCAGGATGGCGGCGGAACCCTTGGAAGTAGGGAAGACAGCAGCCAGGGCGGGACGATCCACGCCGGGCAGCGTGCCCAATACCATTTTGGCGGTGGCCATGCAGGCGCCGGTGTTGCCGGCGGTGATAAATCCGGCGGCGCGGCCCTCGCGCACCAGGCGGAGGCCCACGCGCATCGACGAATCACGCTTCGAGCGGACGGCCTGCGCCGCCTTCTCGTCCATGCCGATCACTTCTGAGGCATGCACGATCTCGATGGGCAGATGCGCGGCGGAAGGATGGTGCTTCAACTCCGCCCGCACGTCTTCTTCGCGGCCCACTAGCAGCACCTGCACGTGATGGTGCTTGGCGGCGAGGATCGCGCCTTCGATCTCAGGCTTGGGGGCCTTGTCAGACCCCATGGCATCAACCGCTATGACGGTGGGCATGTAGGACGGAGTGTATCGCAGGCTGGCGTGCGGCGTATCAGGCTATCGGCCCTGCTCGACTTCTACCACTTCACGCCCTTTATAGAATCCGCATTTCGCGCAGGCGCGGTGCGGTAACTTTTTCTCATGGCAGTTGGGGCAATCGCTCACTCCGGTGGCGGTGAGAGCGTCATGGGCGCGGCGCTTGCTGGTGCGCGCTTTGGAGTGGCGGCGTTTAGGATTCGGCATGGTAATGACCCTTCTTTGTGAAAACTCAGTAGTGAACTTTCTATTTACTGCTTCAATTTCTCTTTCAGTCCGGCCAGCGCTTTCCAGCGCGGGTCCGTGCGCTGTTCCTTACAGGAGCAGATC
>JBKKBM010000295.1:0-13257 GCA_046714215.1 Terriglobales bacterium
GCCAGGTTCGACACACTCACGCTGAACGCGGCATATCCACGCTGCCACGCGAAACTCGGCCCCATCCATTTGGACGAATTCGATTTCAATAGATTCACGACCTTGGCGATGCTGACTTCGGCAGGCAGGGCGACCAACAAATGCACGTGATTATCCGTGCCGCCAATCGCGTACGGTTTGCCTTTAATCCCCTTTGTGATCCCGCCCAGGTAGGCCCAGAGTTGCTTCGGCCTCGCGATTGAGGGCCGTCGCTCTTTCGTGCTGAAAACGATGTGGAGGTTATTGCTGCAAAAGCTTTGCGCCATGTGTCGCCCCTTCAGGGCTCGCAATCTATCACACGCTGACCTAGGCCTTACGGCCTAGGCTAGTCTCTATCGGCGCTTCGCGCCTGGGTAGGTGTGATCGGCGAGCGTAGTCTCTGGCGGCGCTTCGCGCCTGTGGCTACAATTCTCTATCTATGAACGCCGCGCGCATCGCCCTGTCGCTCGCCCTCGCCTCTTCCGTCGCCCTCGCCCAATCCCCCGCCAAAAAACCCGCGCCGAACACGGCCGAGCAGCGCACCGCCAAACACTTCGAGTCCATCAAGAACGATCCGCTGGCGCTGCGCGAATTCCTCTACAACCTGCCGAAGGGCGGCGACCTGCACAACCACATGTCGGGCGCGGTCTATGCGGAGAGCTACATCCAGTGGGCCGCCGAAGATGGATGGTGCGTGAACCGGGAGAACTTAAACATTATCCGGCCCCAGGTCCGGCCCCAGATCCAAGGCGAAGGCCAGCCTAAGGCGGCGGCAGGCGGCGCCGCCGGGAAGGCTTCCTGCGACCCGGGCAAGGAGCGCCTCGCCAGCGACGCCTTAGCCGATCCCGCGCTCTATGCCGCGATGATCGATGGGATGTCGGTGCGGCAGTGGGACAGCGCGCGCAAGCCTGGACAGTACCAATTTTTTGAAAGCTTCGGCCGCTTCGACATGGGCCTCGCCGCTTCGCGCATGGGAGACGCCTTTGCCGAGTCACGCCGCCGCTCCGCCGCGCAAAATCTTCACTATCTGGAGCTGATCGTCCAACTCGACCAGGGACGCGCGCTCTTGGATGCGCCGAAGAAGCTTGCGTGGAAGGAAGCAGGCGGAGAACAAGATTTCGCCGATATGCACCACCAGCTCGCCGCCGCGGGCCTATTCACGGAGAAGCGTTCCGCGTTGCTCGACAAAGCCGAAGCCGCGATGAACGCCGCGCTCGGTTGCGGCACGGCCAGGTCCGATAAGGCGTGCGCGATGCCGCTGCGCTATCAGTGCCAGGTGCTGCGCGCCTTTCCGAAAGAGTCGGTGTTCGCTCAGATCGCGTTTTGCTTCGAGCTGGCGAATTCCGACCCGCGGGTGGTCACCCTGAACCTGGTGCAGCCCGAAGACTGGTATGTCCCGGTGCGTGATTTCGACCTGCACATGCAAATCATCGACTACTTCCACCAGCAGTTTCCCAAGGTGAGGATCACGCTGCACGCGGGTGAACTGGGATTCGGGCAGGTGCCGCCCGACGTGCTGGGCCAGCACATTCCCAAGTCCATCGATAGCGGCCATGCGAACCGGATCGGCCACGGCACCGACATCATGTACTACTCGCATCCGGCAGACCTGATGGCGGAGATGGTGCAGAAGAACGTCGCGGTCGAGATCGCGCCCAGCAGCAGCAAGTACATCCTCGGGGTCACGGGCAAGAACCATCCGTTCCGGCATTACCTGAAGGCGGGCGTGCCCCTAGTGATCGCGACCGATGATGAAGGCGTCGCGCGGTCCGACATCACGAACGAATATCAGCAGGCGGTGGAGCAGCATGGCCTGACTTATGCCGAGATCAAGAAGATCTCGCTGGACAGCCTGGAGTACGGCTTCCTTGCCGGCGAGAGCCTCACCAGTTGCGACGCGAAGACGCCGAAGCCGCTGCCCCACGCGGCCAATTGCGACACCATCACGAAGTCCAGCGAAAAGGCCGCCGCGCAGTGGAAGCTGCGGCAGGCGTTTGCCGTGTTTGAGAAGAATTACTGACATCTCTCTGACCACAGAGAGCACTGGGTAACCCAGAGTAAGGGCTTGAAGAAGAACAGCCGAATCTTCTCTGTGTACTCTGTGGTTCAAGGTTTTGCTTTGCCTGTGCATGGAGAAAATCGGTGGAAAACTCCCGATTGCTCTCCGCCGAAATCAGTTGTACTCTCGTCTACAAGTTTCCTGAGCCATGGCGAATCTCTTCGAGCTGCCCCGCTACATCGCATTGGAAGGTCCCATCCGGGTCGGCAAGAGCACTCTCGCCCAGGTGATTGCGTCGCAGATCAACGCGCAACGCGTGATCGAGCCCGAGGACAACCGCTTCCTCAAACCGTTTTATGAAGGCGAGCCGGGCGCGGCTTTCCAGGCGCAATTCGAGTTCCTGATCAAACGCTTCGAGCAATTGAAGGCGCTCGACGTCTCGGCCAGCGCCAACAAGCGCTTCGTCGCCGACTACATCTTCGAAAAAGACAAGCTCTTCGCCTACATCAACCTCTCGGACGCGGAGATCGACATCTACAACCGCTATTACGACCTCTTCCGCGCGCAGCTGCCCGCGCCCGACCTGGTCATCTATCTGCAAGCGTCGCCGGAAGTCCTGAAGAAGCGCCTGGCCAAGAAAAACGCGCCCGGAGAGGCGGCCATCAGCGACGATTACATCGAGCAGGTACACAAGGCGTACGAACATTTCTTCTTTCACTACACGTCTTCCGACCTGCTGGTCGTGAACACCAATGACATCGACTTTGTGGAGCGCAGCGACGATCTCAAAGAGCTGCTGCGCCGCCTGAATGAGCCCATCAAGGGCACGCAGTACTACCTGCCGCTCTCGGGGAACGAAGCGGCGAGTGCGTAAACAGTCGCCAGCTACCAGCCACCAGTAGCGAGTAACCGGTTCGACCGGGTTGTTCTGGGGGAACCAAGGGCACACAGGCTAAGAGCCTGTGCCACGAAGCCAAGAGGGCTGCGGCTGAACCAGAGCTAGCCGTAAGGCAACTAATTTTTGACTTTCCGCGTCGTTTTGCGACTAGAATCCATTTGGCTGCATCTGTAAAGCATGCGGGCGCTATCCGGAGGTCATGGAGGCGCACTGGAGCAAACGATGAGCATCACGAGTTTTAACCTCCCTTCCGGCGACTCTCGCCGAAAAGTCACCACCATCAGCATTCAGGAAAAGAAAGCTCTGGGCGAGCGCCTCACGTGCCTCACTGCCTACGACTACGCCACCGCGCGTCTGGTAGACGAAGCCGGTATCGATATGGTGCTGGTGGGCGATTCGCTCGCCATGGTCGTGCTTGGCCTGGACAACACCATGGCCGTGACCGTGGACGAGATGCTGCATCACACGCGGGCGGTGCGCCGGGCGGTGAAGTCCGCGCTGCTGATCGCGGACATGCCCTATGGCTCCTATCAACATGATGAAAAGGATGCGGTGAAGAACGCCGTCCGCTTCATGAAGGAGTCGGGCGCGGAGGCGGTGAAGCTCGAAGGCGGTACGAATCGCGTGGACCTGATCAAGCGCATGCTTGACGCTGAGATCCCCGTGATGGGACATATCGGCCTCACGCCGCAATCCATGCACAAGATGGGCGGCTTCAAGGTGCAAGGCAAAACCTTATCCGGGATCGAGAAACTGATGAAAGACGCCGTCGCCCTCAACCGGGCCGGCGTTTTTTCTTTGGTGCTGGAAGGTATGCCGCGCGAGGTCGCTGCGGAGATCACCGCAGAAGTTGACATTCCCACCATCGGCATTGGCGCGGGCCCGGATTGCGACGGCCAGGTGCTGGTGCTGCATGACATGCTGAACCTTACGTTCGGAGTGAGACCCAAATTCGTTCGCCAATACGCCGACGTAGCTGAGGCCATCACCAACGCCGTCTACGCCTTCAAGAATGACGTTCAGATGGGCGCCTTCCCCAGTGAAGAGGAGTCTTATCACCTGCCCAAAGAGACGAAGGCGGCCTTCGCCAGCGTAACCCAGCGCAAGCAAGCTATGCGTCGGTAATCCCACCTCCTGATGAAGACCATCCAGACTGTGGCAGCGATGCGGGCCGCCAGCGCCGACGCCCGGCGTTCAGGAAAAAGCATTGGCTTTGTTCCGACCATGGGCGCGCTACACGACGGCCATCTCTCGCTCGTGCGCGCGGCGCGGGAGCGTTGCGACGTGGTGGTCGCATCCATCTTTGTGAATCCCACGCAGTTTGGTCCCACGGAAGATTTTGCCAAGTATCCGCGCACGCTGGAAAGCGATAGCGTCCAACTGGTGCGGGAGAGAGTCGATCTGCTCTTTGCGCCTTCTACGGAGGAGATGTATCCGCCGGGCGCTACCACCTTTGTCAACGTGGAACAGTTGAGCGAGCGGCTCGATGGCAGGTCGCGCCCCGGACACTTTCGCGGCGTCACCACTATTGTCAACAAGCTCTTTCACATCGTGCAGCCGGATCTGGCTTTTTTCGGTCAGAAAGATGCGGCCCAGGTCGCCGTGATCCAGAAGATGGTGCGCGACCTCGGCATTCCGGTCGAGATCGTCGTCTGCCCCATCATCCGCGAGCCGGACGGCCTGGCCATGAGTTCGCGTAACGCTTATCTGAGTCCGGAAGACCGCCAGAGGGCGCTGGTGCTGCAGCGGGCGCTGCGCGAGGTCCAGTCCACTTATGCGCAAGGCGAGCGCAGCATTGCCACCCTGCGCCGCATCGCGCAGGACGCCTTTGCGCAGGAAAAAACAGTGATTGTGGATTACATCGAGATCGTGGATCCAGGCACGCTGGAGCCGCGCGGTGCGAATGCCATCGGCGGCGAGTTGGTGGCGGTCGCGGCCAAGGTGGGCGCCACACGATTGATTGATAACATAGTCTTACCCGAATGAATGTCTTGCCCCAATGAATCGGCTTCTTCTCGCTATCATCGTTAACATCGCTGTTACCGCCACGGGCGCCCAGGCGCAGCAGTACGCCGTGGCTGAGTTGCGCGCCACCGGCTCCCAACGCTTCTCCGCACAAGACATTCTGCGCACTACCGGCATCGAGAAGGGCAAGCGGGAAATCCCGCTCTCCCAGGTGAAAGACGCGGCGACCAAGTTGCTGGGCCTGGGCGTGTTCAAGGAAGTGGGCTACAAGCACAGCGCGGCGCCCGGCGGGATGAAAGTGGAGTTCACGGTCAAGGATGCCGACCAGTTCGTGCGCGCGGACTTTGACAACATCGTTTGGCTGCCGCTACCCGACCTCATCACCGAGTTACAGCGGCGGGTGCCGCTCTTCAACGGACAATTGCCCCTGCAGCCCGAAGGCAGCTTGCAGGCGGATGTGGCCGCGGCGCTACAAGGATTGCTCAACGAGCGTGGGGTGAAGACGACGGTGAGCTTTGCGCCGGCGGGTCCGCGGGAGGGCATCACGGACGCCTACGTCTACACTGCGGATGAAGTAGAAGTGAAGATCGGCCAGTTGAATTTCGCGGGCGCTTCCCCCGCGTTCTCACCACTGCTGGAAGCCGAGGCGCGTTCGCTGCTGGGGACGCACTTCCAGCGCTCCACCGTGGCCAAGTTCGTGGCCAAGAATCTGCTGGACATCTATCGCAGCAAGGGCCATCTGCGCGCCGAGTTTCAACCGCCGCACGTGGCCGTGGCCGCCCACAAAGACGCTGAGACCACGGTCGCCATAACGCTGCCCGTAGTGGAGGGCCGCGTATACACTTTCGCCGGGGTACGATGGAGCGGCAACAGCGTTCGTCCCACGCCGTGGCTCGATGACCGTATCCGTGTGCGTCCAGGCCAGCCTGCCAACGGCGTGCAACTCGACGCCAACCTCACCAGCATTCGCGCGCAGTATGCCCAGCTTGGCTACATGCATATGTATCTCGACGCGCCGGCGACATATGACGAAGCGTCCGGCAGTGTCCGCTACGACGCCACCGTTCATGAAGGAGAACTTTTCAACATGGGCAAGCTCGACATCGCTGGGTTGCAGCCGTCATCGGCGGAAAAAGTGCGCCAGCGCTGGCGCATGCGCGAAGGTGACCCGTATGATTCCGCATATGTGGAGAGCTTCTTCGCCACCCAGTTCCGGCTGCCGCCGAGTATCGCGTACGTGGTGGAACAAAGCGAGGGCGAGGCGAAGAACAGCATCGATCTCACCTTGATCTTCTGCAAAGCCGAACAGAAGTGCCTGGCCTCCGCGCCGAACCAGCTTTATATCCCTGACCCCGAACCGAGGCGCCGATGAAGATCGTGATCGCGGAAAAAACTTCTCCTGCAGCGATCGAACTGTTTCGCGAGGAGGCGGGCTGGACCATCGTCACCGCCGACCAACTCAGTGGAGCCGACGCGCTTACCGCGCAACTGGCTGATGCCGATGCGCTGGTCGTGCGCTCCGCCGTGGATGTCAACGCTGCGCTGCTGGCGCACGCGGCCAAGCTGCGCGTGATCGGGCGCGCCGGCGTGGGCGTGGACAACATCGATCTGGACGCGGCTACGCGCAAAGGCATTGTGGTGATGAACACGCCCGGAGCCAATGCCGTGGCCGTCGCGGAGCACACCTTCGCGCTCATGCTCTCATTGGCGCGCCATCTCTCCCGCGCGGATACGACCACCCGCGCCGGTAAATGGGAAAAGAAAACGCTGCAAGGCACGGAGCTGCGCGGTAAGACGCTGGGCATTGTCGGCTTAGGACGCATCGGCCTCGAAGTGGCGAGCCGCGCCCGCGCCTTCGGCATGAAGATCATCGCGCACGATCCTTTTGTCACGCAGGCCGCCGTCCGCGACCGCGAGATCACGCTGACCACGCTCGACGAGGTCTACGCCGCGGCCGATTACATCTCGCTGCACGTCGGCCTCACGCCGCAGACGCAGGGCATGATCAATGAGGCGTCCATCGCCAAGATGAAGAAGGGCGTGCGCATCGTGAACTGCGCGCGGGGCGAACTCATCGACGATACCGCCCTGGCGGTCGCGCTCAAGGCCGGAAAAGTCGGTGGCGCTGCCATCGACGTTTTTCACGTGGAGCCGCCGAAGGAATCGCCGCTGCTGGCGAGCGACAACGTGGTGGCTACGCCGCACATCGCGGGCTCGACCAACGAAGCGCAGGAAGCGGTGGGCATCCAGATCGCGCAGCAGGTGAAGGAGTACCTCAAGCGTGGCGTGATCCAGAATGCGGTGAACGTGCCGTCGGTGACCGACGAAGAATACTCCGCGATTGCCCCCTACATCGAATTGGCGGAACGCCTAGGCTCGTTCCTGGCGCAGGTCGGTCCGCGCGACGCCAACCTGGAGGAGATCGGCGTGCGTTACAGCGGACGCATCGCCGAATGGAAGACTGACCTCATCCGTAATGCCGCCATCAAAGGCGTGCTCAACCAGTTCGCACCCGATAGCGCCAACCTGGTCAACGCCGCGGGCGTGGCCAAAGATCGCGGCATCCGGGTGGAAGAGTCAAAGAAGGCGGACACCTCCGGCGGCGCCGCCAACGTGCTTACCCTCACGCTCAAAACTACGCAGAGCGTGCAGGAAGCGAAAGGCACGGTGCTGCGCGGCGATTCCAACCGTCTGCTGATGCTGAACGGCATCGACATCGAAGCGCCGCTGCGCAGCAACATGATCTACGTGCGCAATCAGGATGTGCCCGGGGTCGTGGGCAAGATCGGCACTATCCTGGGCGAGCACGGTGTGAATATCGCCAGCTTTTCTCTGGGGCGCAAGGAAGAGCATGTGGGCGCTGATGCGATCGCCGTGGTCGCGGTGGATAACGACGTCCCCGCCGCGGCATTGGATGATCTACGGAAGATTCCTGCGGTGCAGGATGTGCGCGCAGTAAAGCTCTAGTCTTCTTCGTTGCTGCTGGTGCGCAGCTTGCGCGTCTCCGCCAGCAGCCCCATGGAATGCATCAGGTTCTGCAGCGTCACGATGCCCACCAAGCGGTTCTGGTCGACCACCGGAATGAGCGTTGAACTTTGCGCGGTGATCTTGCGGAAGGCCGCGGCCAGAGAATCAGAGCGGCTGCCAACGTCAAACGCCTTCTGCATCGCCGACTGCACGTAGCCGTTTCCCTGGTCGCGTAACGCGCTCAGAATGGTCTGCCGGCTGATGATGCCCACCATGTCAGCGCCGCGGATCACGGGAAAATCGTCCTGCAGAGAGTGCACCGCTTTGTTCAGCGCGTCTTCCAGGGTGTCCGCCGGCGAGAGCGTGGAGAAATCCGTCAGCATGATCTCTTCCAGCTTCACGTCTTCGATCACGGAATGGAAGTGCAGCGTGCGGTCTTCGATCTGCACCGCGACGAAGAGGAAAAAGCCCACCAGCATCAGCCAGGTATTGAAGATGCCGGCAAAGATCAGGAACGTAGCGAAGACTTGTCCCATGCTGACCACGCGGCGGGTGGCGCTGCGGAAGTCCATGTCGCGATCGCTCGAGCGTAACAGCAGCGCGCGCAGAACGCGGCCGCCATCGAGCGGATACGCCGGGATGAGGTTCAATGCGCCGAGAAAGATGTTGACCCAGACCACGCTGCGCATGGTGTCGCCCGGGGTAATGAATGGCCGCGCAAACATCGGGGCCTCAGGATGCATCACCAGCGCCACCACCATGGCCACACCGCCCAGCAGCAGACTGGTTATGGGGCCGGCTAGAGCTATCGCAATCTCGTCTTGGGAACGGTCAACGCTCGAACGGTCAATGCCCGCCCTGTCCAGGCCCGGCCGAACGCTTTCGTTCTCCGAGCTTTCATAGAGGGCGACACCGCCGATGGGCAACAGCATGACCCCACGCGGCAGGCGTCCACGCTTTTGCGCCATCACCAGATGCCCGATCTCATGCGCCAGCACGGCCATCAGGACGATGCCGGAGAGGACCAGCCCGCGCCACGCACCCACCCCTTCTTTCGGGTCCACCGCCACCAGCATGATGAACAGCACCATGAAGAGGAATGCCAGGTGGATCCGGAATTCGACTCCGGCGATGCGGCCGATCGGGATGGACCAAGTTCTCATAGGCCAATGAAGGCTGGTTCTTTAGATGCTGGCTTTTATTGTATACATGGAAGGCCATGCGCATTATCGCGGGACAATTCCGCAGTCGGAAGCTCGCCGCGCCGCCGGGCGTGACCACGCGTCCCACCAGCGACCGTCTGCGCGAGACGTTATTTAACGTGCTGGCCCCCGCCCTGGCCGACACCGTCTTTCTCGACCTCTATGCCGGCAGCGGCGCCGTGGGCATCGAGGCCATCAGCCGGGGCGCGCGGCAGGTGTACTTCGTCGAATCTGACCGCAAGGCGGTGCGCACCATCCGCGACAATCTGAAGTCGCTCGCCATTGAAGAAGGCTTTGAAGTATTAGAGCGCGAAGTCATCATGGCGCTGCGTTTGCTCGATTCGCAGGTAGTGCGTTGCGACGTGGTTTTTCTGGATCCGCCGTACGGCTTCCACGGTGCTTACGAACAGGTGCTCGGATTTTTATCGCAGTCGCGGCTGTTGCATGGGGAGAGCATCGTCATCGCGGAGCACGACAAGCACTTTGACCTAGGCGACACCGTGGGCGCGCTCACACGCTATCGCACGCTGAAGCAGGGCGATGCGGTGCTGAGTTTTTATCGCAAGCCAGCCGCTACATGATCAGTTGCTTGGTCCTTCGCGCAATGGGGTGCTGCATCACCTCGAGTTCGTTCTTCACGATGTTCAGCCCATAGACGCAGCGCTCGAACTCGCGCGAGAGTTTGGCGAAGAGGGGCGCCACCTTGGCATATTCGAAGTGTTCGAACTTGGAGACGATGTAATAGCTCTCCTTGCCCGCCTTGATGAAATCGACTACATTCTCCAGCCGCTGGCGGCGGAGGCGGTAATGCTGGATGCTCTCCGGATACATGCCAGTCCAGAACAGCGTGTAATCGCCGATGTGTTTGCGCACCTGGCGTTCACGGTCGAATGAAGGCGCGGGCCCATAGATGGGGTCGGCCTCCAGCAGCATCTCGCCTACATCCGCCAGCGGACGCCCTTCCTGGTCACGGATCTTGAACAGCTCGTCCGCCTCGCAGAACTCCGCCAACAGGTTGGAGATGTAGCCGCTGATCTCGACATCGCGGATGCCGACATCGTCGGTGTAGTGCTTCTCGACCAGTTCCGTAAAGAACTCACGCAGAGCATGGGTTTCCGGGACCATTCGCTTACACGCACCCTTCCTGCGGCTGCTGCATTCTGCGGATACCCGCTGCAACCGCACCTAACGATTTTGGCGAAAGAGCTATCTACTTGGACGCATTCTGGGGCGGTTAGTTTTTCTGTGCAAGTACAAACTGGCGGCAGGCCTCAACTTTGTCAGCACTCTTTGAATGAGAGTGCAAGGGCCGAGAGTGCGGAGCCGGTGCTTCGGCGGCCATGCGGCTTTGCGCGACTTTGGTGACTGTCCACCGGTAACTAGCCCGCCGATGATTTAGAATCGCCGCCCGGGTCTTATCCAAGAAGAGTCTCATCCCATGAAGCGCGAAAACTTTTCTACCGACACCAAGTGGGAACCCATCGTCGGATACTCGCGCGCGGTGAAGGTCGGTAACATGATCTTTGTCACCGGTACCACGGCGACCGACGAGACGGGCCACGTCATTGGTATCAACGACGCGTACGCGCAGACCCGGCAGGCACTCAACAACATCGAGCGCGTGCTCGAGCGCGCGGGCGCAACCATGAAGGATGTGGTCCGCACCCGCATTTTCGTTACCGACATCGGCCGCTGGGAAGAGGTAGGCCAGGCGCACGCCGAATACTTCCGCGACATCCGCCCGGCCACCACCATGGTCGAGATCTCCCGGCTGATCGCGCCGGAGATGCTGGTAGAGATCGAGGTTGACGCCGTCATACTCGGCGCAGAGGAGACACTATGAGATTCTTCGTTCTGGTGCTGATGGCAGCTTCCGCATTCGCCCAGACACCCGCGAAAGCTCCGCCTGAACCCATCACCATCATCAAGGCGGGCGCGCTCATCGACGGCATCTCCGCCGAGCCCAAGCGCGATGTCACCATCGTCATCCGCGGCAACAAGATCGAATCGGTGGGCGCGCGCGGCGGGTTCATCGCCGAGGGCCCGCACAAACCGCGGGTCATTGACCTCTTCGGCTACACCGTGTTGCCCGGCCTCATCGACGCGCACACCCACATCTTCCTGCAAGCCTACAAGCCTGACGACTACGACACGCAACTGATGAAGCACGGCATGGCTTATCGCTCCGCCCGGGCCGCAGCGGCGGCGCGGCGCGCCCTGGAGCAGGGCTTCACGACGATCCGGGATCTTGAGACCGAGGGCGCCGGCTACGGCGATGTTGGCATCCGCCAGGCCATCCTTGACGGCCACATCCCCGGCCCGCGCATGTTCGTGGTCACGCGCGCCATCTCCACCACCGGCGGCTATCCGCTGCACGGCTATTCGCCGGAGATCGAAGTCCCCAAGGGCGTGCAGATCATCGACGGCCCGGTCGAAGCGCGCAAAGCCGCGCGCGAGCAGATGGAGCACGGCGCCGATTGGATCAAGGTCTACATGACGCACCGCTCCTGGCTGAGTGACAAAGGCGACCTCGTCTCCCAGCCCACGCTCACGCGCGAAGAGATCACGGCCATCACCAGCGAGGTCCATGGCTGGGGACGCAAGGTCGCGTGTCACGCCTACAACGGCGAGGGCATGCAGCGCGCGCTCGACGGAGGGTGCGATTCCATCGAGCACGGGCTTGAACTGACGGACACCAACATCGCCCAGATGGTGAAACAGGGCACCTGGTATTGCCCCACGATGTCGGTCTACTACGCCGACAACGCGCCGGAGAACACGCCTGCCGGTCGTCGCGACCGCAAGCGCGTCGCGCTGCATGGCCCGTCGCTCAGCAAGGCGTACAAGGCGGGTGTGAAGATCGCCTTTGGCACGGACGCAGGCGGCTTTCCCTGGGCCGACCCCATGGCCCAGGAGTTTGAACGCATGGTCGAGTTCGGGTTCACGCCGATGGATGCGATCAGATCCGCTACCTCGAAGGCCGCGGAGATGCTCGGCATGGCGGGTAAGGTGGGTACGATCGCCGCCGGCGCTTTTGCGGACATCGTCGCCGTTCAGGGCGACCCTGTTGCCGACGTGAAGGTCCTTAAAGACGTGAAGTTTGTGATGAAAGACGGCGTGGTTTTCAAGGAAGCCGTGAAAGAAGCAGCCAAGCCCTAGCAAACACGTGACGGCGTCGGCGCATCTGTTTACTCAGCTATGACTGAACCGATGGACGATAAGAAGCCGAGCACCAAACCGCGCGCTAAACGCCCGCCCCTGAAGGCGGTGGATATCGCCCGCGACCATACTGAGAAGGGCTGGCGCGCATCGTTCGCCACGTTCTCCAAGCGGACCGCGGGCGCCGTCGGCTCACCCCTTATGTTCCTGATCGCCCTGGCAGTCGTCCTGATCTGGGGCATCTCTGGGCCCATGTTCGGTTTTTCTCACACCTGGCAACTCATCATCAATACCGGCACCACCATCCTCACTTTCCTCATGGTTTTCCTTATCCAGAGCACGCAAAACCGCGACGCGAAAGCGATCCACTTCAAGCTGGACGAGCTGATCCACGCGGTGCATGGCGCGCATGAAGAATTGATCGACGTGGAAGACCTCACCGACGAGGAGCTCGACGAACTCGGCGAGCACTATCACCAGGTCCGCGCGGAAGAGGCCGGGGCCCGCGTCCCGGACGACGCGAAAAAGACAACACTCTCGCGGACCAGATCGAACGGCAGGCGCAACGGCCGGTCCAAGCCCGCGGCTTAACTTTTTATCCGTAACTTCATCATCGCCACGATGCCGAATGCCGGGCCGATGGCTTAGGCTGGCCGCTGCCCAGTCCCAACCGGCGTAGTGGCCGACGTATGCCGTGACCCGAATGGAGGCGGTCGTCAGGAGGAATCCCAAGCGCTGTCTGGCAGCGTCAAATGCGGTGCCCACGTAGCGCGGGTCCGAGACCTCACTGACGATGCCCGAGAACTGCGCCGAGTCCGCGCTCGCCGCCACGGAAAGCAGAATGAGCACACGCCACGGCGAAGGAGTTGCGAAGAATCACGCGGGAGATTGTAATGGATTCCACCAATGAACAACCTGGCACTCAAATGGACGATCGTGTTTGCCCGCTTGGTGATGGCGGGCATGTTCCTGCTGTTTGGAGAGTACAAACTTTTCGGTCCAGAGTTTGCTCATGGCGGGATGCAGAAATGGGTCAATGGATGGATCGA
>JBKKBM010000296.1:0-4649 GCA_046714215.1 Terriglobales bacterium
TTCCGCATATTTGGCGGGTTTGGCGCTGCTGGTGGTGGTCACGTCGGGAGGCATGGCGGCGCAGGTAAGCCCGCCCGCCGCCAAGAAAGCAAAAGTCATGAAAGAGCAAGTCACGGTGAAGCTGGCACCGGTGAAGGACACTCACACCTACGCGCGTCCGGATGAGGCGCGGGTCACGCACGTCGACCTGGACCTGGCGATCGACTTCCCGCGGCGCGTGCTGGAAGGCAGCGCCACGCTGACGGTGCAGCGCAGCCCGAAGTCACCGCAGGCGCCGGTGGTGCTCGATACGGAAAAGCTGACGATCAAAAAGGTAGAAGTAGCGCGCGGCCCGGGAAAGTTTATGGCTGCGAAATTCGAGGTCGGCAGCGCGGACAAGATCCTGGGCGCGCCGCTGACGGTGCAGCTTCCCGGTAAGGGAAATCAGTTTCGCGTGAAGGTCACGTATGTGACCGACCCCAACGGGTCCGCGTTGCAATGGCTGACGCCGCAGCAGACGGTGGGCAAGAAGCATCCGTATTTCTTTACGCAGTCGCAGGCCATCCACGCGCGGAGTTGGATCCCGCTCCAGGATACCCCCGGCGTGCGCGTGACGTACGACGCGAAGATCAAAACGCCGGACGGATTGGTCGCGCTGATGAGTGCAGAGGGAAATTCGCAGGCAAAGACCGGAGCCGACCCAAAAGGTGAAGTTCGCGAATTCAGCTTCCACATGGACCAGCGAATCCCGTCGTACCTGATCGCGTTGGCTGTGGGTGACATCGCCTTCCGGCCGCTGGGCAAGCGCGCCGGCGTATATGACGAGCCCGCGGCGGTTGATCGCGATGCCAAGGAACTAGAAGACGTAGAGAAGATGATGGTGGCGACGGAACAGCTCTATGGGCCGTACCTGTGGGGACGCTATGACGTACTGATCCTGCCTCCGGGCTTTCCCTATGGCGGCATGGAGAATCCGCGATTGACATTCGCGTCGCCCACGATCATCGCCGGGGACAAGAGCCTGGTGTCAGTGATCGCACACGAGCTGGCGCATTCCTGGTCAGGGAACCTGGTGACGAATGCGACGTGGAGCGATTTCTGGCTGAATGAAGGATTCACCACGTACATCGAGCGGCGCATCGTGGAAAAAGTGTACGGCGAGCGCATGGCCACCATGCAAGCGGCGCTGGGGCGGCAGACATTAGACCGCGACATCGCGAAGTTCGAGGTCAAAGACCAGATCCTGCACATTGATCTCATAGGCCGCGATCCCGACGATGGCGCGAACGAATTGCCCTACGAAAAAGGTTCTCTTTTCCTGCGTCAGTTGGAGGCGACGGTGGGGCGCGCTCACTTCGACCGCTTCCTGAACCGTTACTTCCGGCATTTCTCTTTTCAAAGCATCACGACCCGGGATTTCCGGAAATATATGGATGCCACTTTGGCGAAGCAGCATCCTGAGGTGAACAAGGTGCCGATCGAAGCGTGGATCGAGCAACCGGGAGTGCCGGCCAGCGCGCCCAAGATCATCTCAGACGCATTCGCTAAAGTTGAGGCGGAAACCAAAGCCTGGTCAGATGGAACCAAGAAGGCGGCGGAACTTACGACCAAAGGCTGGAGCACGCAGGAGTGGCTGCACTTTCTGAAAGCGCTGCCCCTTACGCTGACAACGTCAAAAATGGCGGAGTTGGATACGCAATTCCATCTTACTGATTCAGGCAACATCGAGGTCACCCTCCAGTGGCTGCTGATGGCGATCCGCAACCAGTATGAGGCGGCCTACGCGAAACTCGAGAAGGTGTTGATGACGGTGGGGCGGAGAAAGATCGTGAAGCCGCTCTATGAAGAGCTGGCCAAGTCAGAAGCAGGGAAGCGGCGCGCGCTGGATGTCTATGCCAAGGCCCGGCCCGGATATCACCCCATCTTGAGTAAGGAAGTCGACCAGATGTTGGGATACAAGGCGCAATGATCGCGGCGGGCGGCCGTCCGTTAGATCGCGCTAGCTGACAGCGGGCAGCGTGACCGGACTGATCTTCAAAGACACCGGCTGTTTGCTGGCGGCCGGACGAAGCTCCGGTACCTTGCCTTCAAACCAAGCCAGGATGTCGGGTAGAGCGGCGCGGGCCGAAGCCTCACCGGCTTTGATCATCTCTCCGGCTTTATTGAAGGCATCGTAGGAGTACGGCTGGACATCTGGTTCGAGGATGATGTCAGCGTTGACCTGCCAAAGTTCGCACATGCGGGCCTGGGCGATGGAGAAGCATTGGCCGATGACGTCCATGAAATGTTTAGGACCGGTGGCGCCCACCCAGTGAGAATTGAAGTAGACCGCAATCACCTTGTCCGCACCCATGTGCTTCAGCGGCGTAGCCGGCACGGGATGCGTGAGCAGTCCGTCCACCATGAGACGTCCATTGACGTTCACCGGGAGAAAGACGCCGGGATAAGCGCAACTGGCGCGTACCGGATCTACCAGCGGGCCCGAGGTGAAAACCACCGATTCGCCCGTAACAAAATCGGTTGCCGCCACCGCCAGGGGGATACGCAACTCTTCGAAAGTCTTCACCCTTAAGGTCTTGGCGAGCAGGCCGGCCAGCCGGTCATTCGAGCACAGGCCCAGGCGGTTGAGGGTCCAGCGGGCAATGTGGCTGAACTTGAGGATGGCCGCCAATTCTTCCAACTCTTTGGCCGAGACGCCGCTGCAATAAACCGCCCCGATGGCAGCCCCTACGCTGGTGCCGGCGACAAAGTCCACCGGGATCTTCTCTTCCTCCAGCACCTTGAGGACGCCGATATGGGCCATACCGCGGGCAAAACCGCCACCTAAGGCGAGGCCAAGCCTCGGCCGAGGGGATGGAACGGGTACTTCCGGTTGCTTGCGGGATTGAGCCGATCGGAAGATTCGTTCCAGCATATCGCTTGACTCTCAGAGATTCTGATGCGAATGGATGCTGGAATGCTGCTGAGAAATCAGGCTTTTGTGCGGTTTGGAGGGCTGAGCAGCGGCGCGGATGTTCGCCAGGGGCCGTCCTGAACCAGAAAATACCAGGTTCCAAACGCGGTCAGGCACGCCAGAATGAACAGAAGAACGATGATCGCCCGACGGGGAATCCTATTGCGGTGGCTGTGTTTCTTCTTCCGCTTGCGACCGCGTGAATTCCCTCCCACTTCGCCCAAACTTTGATTGTTGGAAGGACCGGTATTCGACTGAGACATATACGGATAAAAGCGAACGCCTCCGAAGGGTATCGGAGGCGTGAGTTCATAACAACAGGAATCTTGATTAATTTCGGATAGCGACGCCCGTCGAGATCTGGATGATGGCTTCCATCGTTCTACGAGCTGCGCTCTTGCCCGCGCTGGCGGGCACAAAAAGGATGTCCTCCGCCTGCATCGGAACGTCAGGGAAGCCGGCCTTGGCTTCCAGGATTTTTTTCAGCGCGACCGGGATCTCGGTGCGCCCGTCATTGGTTTTGCGGATGATCTTGGCCGAATTTAACGCGGCATTCTTACCCAGTCCCTGGGCCAGGGCGATCGCCTGCAGCACGGTGAGGCTCTCATTATTTTCCATGACAAAACCACTGGGGCGTCCCACTTCTCCCACTACATAGACAATGCCGGCTTTGGAGACCACGATGGTGTCGCCCGGATACACATCTACGTTGCTGTGCGACGAGATGGTGGGGTCAGAAGAGAGCGCCACCAGAATAGGTTCCTTGGGTTGGTCGCGGCGGGTGATGGATACTACTTTGCCCGCCTTTTGCGTGGTGCCGCCAGCGGAGGAGAGAGCGTCAAACAAGCGACGCGCACCCAGCAACGGATATACCCCGGGGCGCACCACTTCTCCCATCACAGAAATGCCTTGCGTGACGAACTCTTTCACCGAGATGGTGACGTGCGGCTCACGGACGAAACCGCCGTCGCGCAGCTTGGCTTCAATGGTCTTCTGCGCCTGGTCGATGGAAAGGCCGTCCACATGAACGGTGCCGACCAGGGGCAGGGAGATATTCCCATCCGCGCCGATGCGCACTTGGTCAGTGAGGTCGGGCACGCCAAAAACTTTCATTTCCAGCAGATCGCCCACGCCGATCTTCAGCGTCGAGCGGTCGTAGTCCGCAGCCTTGTCCTTCGGCTCTGATGCTTGCACGCCTTCGACCGCTACGGCGGCGTCGGTGCCCGCGGGCTTACCGGGCGAATCATTACCTTCCTTCGCGGGAGGGTTCTGGGCGAAAAGTGACAGCATGGAGAGCAGAAGAACAGTCGCTACGCGGGGAAAAAACCTCATCAGAATTCACGTCTCCTCAGCCTTACCTAGACTGGTTACTGGAGCTTGAGATACCGGCGCCAGTTAATTGGGGGGAAGCCCATGTTACCACGATTTGGCGTGGGTCTGAGCGGGTTCCGGCGCCCGTCGGGGGCTGGAGGGGTGACTTTGGTTCCACCCGTTGTCGCGGGGCGAAGGCTCACCTCTCTACCCTTATGTATATGTGATGGTTGAGACGCGGGCGGTTCCACCAGGGGTGTAAGAGGTTGGAGCGGTCCGCCATCACTTGCTATAATTATTGGGTCCAACAAGAAGCAGGCAGGCAATTTTCAAACCTCTGTGCTTGCCAAACTCCTTCCAAGTGGCCAGATAGCTCAGTTGGTAGAGCGCAGCCCTGAAAAGGCTG
>JBKKBM010000297.1:0-7321 GCA_046714215.1 Terriglobales bacterium
TCTGCGCGGTAGAGGAGTCGGTTTGAGCGGATTTTTCTGCGGGAAGCGCGTAGACCACTTCGCCCGGACGCGTGTAGCGGAGCTGTTCGCGCGCCTCTTTTTCGATGGTCTTCGGATCCGACCGCAGCGCTTTGATGTTCTGGTTCAGCCGCTCGTTCTCCAGTTGCAGGCGCTTCAGTTCGGCGTCCAGGTCGCGATATTCGGCGCGTTTCTTCGTATAGACGAATACGCCGTTCGCGCCCAGCACCACGTGGAAAGCCACCATCGTGGCCAGCACCACAACGCCCACCGTGGCGATGCGGCGGCGCGAGAGGTAGAGCCATCCCGTGACGGGCGCGGTGATCTTTTTTATCCAATTCATGTGACCCAACTCATGTGACCCAACCCAGTAAGCTGACACCTTAGAGTAAAAAAGTTTATGCGAAGACTTTACGCAAAAGCTTTACGCAAACACCCAATCCTTGGCGGCGGCGCTTAGCTTGGCGGCGTCGGCTTGCGCACGCGCGTCACTGTACACCCGCACCACCGGTTCCGTACCGGAAAGCCGGTAGCAGATCCACGAGCCGTCAGCGAAGACCAGCTTCAGTCCGTCGGTGCGGACGATCTGCGCCACTTTTCGGCCCGCGATATCGCTCGGAGACGAACTCAACTTAGTAGTGAACTTCTCTTTCCCCTCCGCCGTCAAGCGAAAGTTCTCGCGCAACGGATAAAAGGAACCAATCTCGACAAATAGATCCTGTAATTGTTCGCCCAGACTCTTGCCGCGGCGTGCCACCATCTCGCAACACAACAGGCCGGCGATGATGCCGTCTTTTTCCGGGACGTGGTGCCGGATAGACAGCCCCGCGCTCTCTTCACCGCCGATGGCGATCTTGTCCTGCTTGATCAACTCGCCGATGTACTTGAATCCCACCGGCGTCTCATGCAACTCCACGCCATGATGCTCCGCCAGCGCGTTGATCATGTTGGTGGTGGCTACGGACTTGGCCACGCCATTTTTCCAGCCGCGCGTTTCCACCAGGTAATCGAAGAGCAGTGCGATCACATAATTCGGCTGAAGGAAAGTTCCGTCGGCATCCACGATGCCGAAGCGGTCGGCGTCGCCATCGGTGGCAATGGCGATCTTCGCTCCCGTCTCGCGCATGCGGGCGCGGGCTTCATGCAAAAGTTCGTGCTCGGGCTCGGGCGCATGTCCGCCGAAGAGCACATCGCGATTCTCATGCACCGTCGCCACCGGGACGCCGGCCTCGCTCAAGAGTTGATCAGAGTAGCCGCGGCCCGCGCCCCAGAAAGCATCGAAGACCACTTTGAGCTTCGAGTTTGTGATCACTTTCAGGTCCACAATCTCTTTCAGTCGCGCCAGGTAGGCCGATTTCACTTCTACCTGCTGCACCTTCGCCGGCGTGCTTGATTCTTTCGCCGCCAAACCATCTTTATCGGCAGCTAATACTTCCGCCTCGATGGCTTGGGTGACTTCGGGCAACGCGGGCGCGCCGTCGGCCGAGTTGAACTTGATGCCGTTATATTCCGGAGGATTATGCGACGCGGTAAAGTTGAGGGCGCCATCCGCGTAGCTGCGCAGGATCTCGTAGGAGATCGCCGGTGTAGGCGCGTCGTGCGTGATGACCAGCGGCGTGATGCCGTGGCGCGCCAAGACCTCAGCCGCTATCGCAACAAAGGTCTCACCCATGTAGCGCGGATCGCGCCCGACCAGTATCTTGGCGTCCGCTGGGATTTTGGCGCTCGCCGCTTTCTGAGCGATCACATAACGGGCAACGCCGGTGACCGCGCGGCGCACGTTGGCATGGGTAAAGTCGTCGGCCACGATGGCCCGCCACCCGGACGTGCCAAATTTTATCTCGGCATTTGCCATATAGGGAGTTATACGACAACCTTAAGAGTAAACGCAGGCGCAAAAAACAGCCCGGCCGCAGCCGGGCTGAAGAACCGATCACTCTACTTTACCGGATTCTGCAACGACTTCGCGTCTGATGCATTGCCCCGCGAATGTTCATTCAACTGCGCCACCAGCAGGGAAGCGGATTTCGCCGCGCCCGGACCGGGTTGCTGCACCAGCCGCTTGGCTGACATCTTGCGTCCATACAGGTTCTGATTTGCGCCGCCGTCGGGCCGCAGGGTGGATCCCTCCAGTGAGATGCCGGCGAAAAGCCCGCGCGAACGTGAGTAGGTCAGGATCTCCGCCCGCAGACTGGCATCGGTCGCCGCTTGCGCGGAACGTCCCTTCGGGCCGGCCGCCGCCGTGGCGTTGGCGCCTAGCTTTACCTTGCTGCGCAGCACGGCATTCGCCGCCCGCGGATTCATTAGCAGCAGCACAAAATCCGTGGCCTCGCCGCCGATCTGCAGTCCCCAGCTTCCGCCTTCCAGCGCCATCATCACCGGCGCGCTCCATGGTCCGCTGAAATTGCTCGTGCGGCATACCATGGCGCCGCGTCCGTAACTTCCGCCAATGCCCAGCGCCAGCTTTTTCACGGAAGGCAATACGATCACGCACTCCGCTTTATCCAGCAATTCCTGCGGAATGCCCTCTGGGATGCCGAGGATCTCCTGCATCACTTCGCCGGCGGCTTGCAGCCGGTCTTCTTCTTTGTCCTGGGCCACGGCCAGCGACCCCAGAGTCATCATCAATAGCAATGTGAGCAACTTGTGCACGTTCTTTCCTCCGAAAATAACAAGCTAACAGCGGATTTCCCGTTTAGATGCCAAAAAACATTGGCTTAGAACTTCTCTTCAGAACAATAAAAGGCCCATGACTAGTCTATACGTCACGGGCCTTTCGTTACATCTGCTGCGTTCTAGTTGCCGCCGGTGCGAGCTTCGCGGAAGTTCTTACGCACGGAAGCCAGGAAGGTGTTGGCCGCCGCGGGGGCAGTCACCTTGCCGGTCAGTACGTTGGCGAATTCCACGTTGCGTCCGTAGAACGCGTCCTGCGACTCGTCATCCACTTGCACGTTGGCGCCATTCAGCGTCAGCCCAGCAAACAGCCCACGGCTGCGAGAGTAAGTGAGGATGCCGGCTTGCATGGAGGCGTCAGTCGAAGCGCTGGCATCACGTCCAAACGGGCCCGCTGCCACCGATGCATCCGCCCCGAGTTGGAACTTCGAGGAGAGCAAGTCCTTCGTGCCCTTTTCATTCATGAACAGCATGACCAGGTCCACCGCTTCTACACCGATCTGCGGGCCCCAGCTTCCGCCCGAGATGGTAAAGAATGCCGGAGCACTCCAGCCATTGCCCGTGCGGCAGGTGGCCACGCCGCGTCCATGACGCGCGCCGATGATGAATCCGCCCTTGACCATCGACGGCACCACGGCCACGCACTTCGCGTCCGCCAGTACCTTCTCCGGGATCGCCTGATCGGGCGCTCCCATCAGTTCATTGAGCACGTTGCCGGAATCGCGTAGCCGGTCATAGGACTCGGCCTTCGCGCCCGATACGTTGGAGGTGGCGGCGGCGCCGCCGCTGGCCTGACTATTGCGGGTCTGCGAGCAGCCCACAGTGAAGAGAATTGCAGAGCACACTACAAGCACTGAAAGACGTTTCATAATTGTCGATTCCTAAACCTTACTTTAAGATGGGCGCAGAGGGGACACTCCCGCCTTCCCTGGATTGGATTACAGTTAGCGATGAGAGGTTTGAACTGAGGAGATTTGAGCCTAAGAACTAGACCGTGACGTGCTCCGGGGTGGCATAAGCCGCCTCGATCTGCGGCGCATACTTGGCCTCCACCACCCGGCGTTTCAGCTTCAGGCTGGGGGTAAGCTCGCCGCTGGCGGTGGTGAATTCATCCGGCACCAGGATCACCCGCTTGAGTTGTTCGAAGCGCGCCAGCTTCTCATTGACCTTCGTCAGGATGCCCTCATACAGCGCGCGCACTTGCGGCTGCCCGATCAACTCCTCCCGCGAAGCGAATGACACCTGGCTGGCCCTCGCCCAGTCCTCCAACAGCGGGAAGTTCGGCGCGATCAGCACGCAGGCGAAGCGGCGCTTGTCGCCGATGACCGCCGCGTGCGCTACCAGAACATTCGTTTTCAGGCTGCCTTCGATCGGCTGCGGGGCAATGAATTTTCCGCCGGACGTCTTGATCAGATCTTTCTTGCGGTCGGTGATGGAGACGTAACCATCCGCATCGATCTGCGCGATGTCCCCCGTGCGGAACCAGCCGTCGACGAAAGCATTGACTGTTTCCTCGGGGAGGTGCCAGTAGCCGTGGAAAACGGACGGCCCTCGCACCAGTAGCTCGCCATCCTCGGCCAGTTTGCACTCGACGTTCGAGATGGGACGCCCCACCGTGCCCAACCGGACATGGTCGCGCGTATTGATAGCGATCACCGGCGAAGTCTCGGTGAGGCCATAGCCTTCAAAGATGCGGATTCCCATGTCGGCAAACCATTCCGCCAGTTCTCGCCCCAAGGGCGCGCCCCCGGAGATGCAGCACTCGGCGCGGCCGCCGATGCCCGCCTGGATCTTGGAATAGACCAGAGTATTGGCCAGCCGCCAGCTTAGGCTCGTCGGCGTCTTTCCTTTCAGGATATCTCCGCGATGTTCGCGCCCCACTTGGCACGCCCACTCGAAGATCTGCTTCTTCAGTCCCGTGGACGCGCGCCGTTCCGTCTCCTGCCGGATCTTTTCGTAGACGCGCGGCACGCTCACAAAATTACTGGGCCGCACCTGCTTCAGGATCTCCGGCAGCAACTCGAAGGCGCCGCAGTAGGAGACTTGTACTCCTTCCGCAAACATCACGTAGTCCACATGGCGCGCGGTGATGTGGCACAGCGGCAGAAATGAAACATATCCGTCGCCCGACGACCACTTGAATGACTTCTCCGTGCCCACCAGGTTCGAAGTGATGTTCCCGTGGGTCAGCATCACGCCCTTGGAGTTTCCCGTCGTCCCGGAGGTGTAAATGAGGGTGGCCAGGTCTTCCGGACGCGCGCTCGCACCCAATTGCTCCAGGTCCGGATGCTTCGCATACGCTGACGCCAGCATCAAATTCGCCATAGGAATGGCCCGTGAATCCTTCACTTCATCCATCAGGATGATCTTCTCCAACCGTGTCTGGTCTTTGATGGAAAGGATTTTTTCCAATTGTTGCTGGTTGGAGACAAAGATGGCGCGGCATTCGGCGTCGCGCAGAATAAAGGCTGTTTGGTCGGCGAGCAGCGTGGAATAGATGGGAACATCCACGCAGCCGATCATGAGGCAGGCGAAGTCGGCGATGGCCCATTCGGGACGGTTCTCACTCAGGATGGCGACGCGGTCGCCTTTGGCAAAGCCCCAACCCTGCAACGCGCGGGCCACGTTCATGGTGCGCTGATAGACGTCTTTCGCGGAGAGGTCTTGCCAGTGGCCATCCACGCGAAATTGCATTGCCGCGCCGCGGTCATGGAACAAGATCTCATTGAAGACGTCGATCAGCGTTTTCAGGTCTCTCATCCGCGCCGCTCCAGCCCTGCCAGGATCACGTCCACCACGCCGTCGGTGCTCGCCGCTAGTTGGTACTCATGTTCGCTCAAGAGCCAGGAAGTCACTAGCGAATCCAGCGAGCCGAAGAAGCAGTTGACGGCGATGCGGTCGCTGACCTCCGCGCGGAATTGCCCGCTTGACTGGCCTTGGCGGACAATGCCGCGCACCACGTCGAAGTACGCCACCATATGCCGATGAGAAAAATCAGTGAGGAACTTCGCGCTCTGTCGCAGCTCGGTCTGCACCACCATAGCGAGCCCGCGGTTCGCCCCCAGCCGGTCCAGATGCAGGAAGGCCAGCCGCCGCAGCTTGTCCCGCGGGTCGGCGATGGTAGCAAGCTCCTGCTGCGCCGTCTCCATGAAGGAGTCGAAGGCGGAATCCAGCGCCGCCATCAGTATCTGCTCTTTGTTCTTGAAATAAAGGTAGATGGTGCCGTCAGCGACTTTCGCTTTTTTCGCGATGTCAGAAACCCGCGAATTGAAGTAGCCATGTTCGGCGAATACAGTGATCGCCGCCTGCAGAATGCGATGGTACTTCTGCTCGCTGTGGCCGGTATTGGGGCCGGGAGCGGGGCGAGGCCCGGGCTTGCCCGTACGTCCGGGTCCTACGACTGCGCCGCGCTTGGTGGGGCTCGTGGGCTTCACTGAATGACCGTTCAGTTCGAACGACTACTGTATATGGATGCCGCAGGCACGCGCAATGGAGGAAATCGGTAAGGACCTTCGCGGGCGACCCTGGGAAGGGGGCTTCCATCCTGCCCCATCCTGCCGGCATCACATTCACTATTATGCGATGGACTCCCGGCGGACGTAGCGGCAATCTCGAAGATCAACGTGGTGGTGGTGGTGGCGGCGGTTTTGGCTTTGGTGGCGGCGGTATGAAGCTCGGCATCGGCGGCACCCTGCTATTGCTCGTCCTCAGCTTCGTCTTCAAGCAAGACTTCTTTGCCATGCTCGACGGCGGCCCGGTCGCGTCTACTCAGGAGAACGCGCGTCCGGTGAGTGATCCCCAAGAAGAACCGATGGTCGAGTTCGTCTCCTTCGTCCTCGACGATACCCAGAACACGTGGAAGCAGATATTTGTTCAGCGCGGCGGCGACTATCGCGACGCCCGCTTGGTGCTCTTTCGCCAGGGTGTGAACTCGGCCTGCGGTATGGCCGGCGCGGCCACCGGACCGTTCTATTGTCCCGGCGACGAAAAGGTTTACATCGACCTCAGCTTCTACCACGAGTTGAAGCAGCGCTTTGGCGCGCCCGGCGATTTTGCCCAGGCCTACGTGCTGGCGCATGAGATCGGACACCACGTCCAGAACCTGATGGGAACGGCGCAAAAGGTACGCGAGGCCCAGCGCCGCAATCCCGGCGCCCGGAACGAATATTCCGTGCGCATGGAATTACAAGCAGATTGCTACGCCGGTGTTTGGGGAAACGCCACCAAGCAGCGCAACATCCTCGAAGCGGGCGATGTGGATGAAGCGATGAATGCGGCGGCGGCCATCGGCGACGACCGTCTGCAGAAGCAGGGCCAGGGTGAAGTCCAGCCCGAGTCCTTCACGCATGGGACGTCAGCGCAGCGTCAACAATGGTTTATGCGGGGCTTCGAGAGTGGCGACGTGAGCGCGTGTAATACGTTTCAGTAGCTACTCGCCGTACGGCACCCAGATGTTCTTCACTTGGACTGCATGATCGAGGAACCAGCGCCCTTCGGCTTGCGCGGTCTTGAACCAGTCGAGGGCGCGGCCTTCATTGGTAAAAACCTGCTTCAAGTTGCCGATGGAATATCCCTTCACTGCGGCGCTCGCCGCTTCGTCGCCAAAGCACCAGATGCCGTCGATGTCGTC
>JBKKBM010000298.1:0-2592 GCA_046714215.1 Terriglobales bacterium
CACCATGAGTATCGGAAGATGGAGGGCTCGCCGCTGTTTCTGGAGTTGGACCCGAAGTATCGGAACCAGAAGGGCGACCCGGGTGCGGGGTTCATGGAGAAGGTGCGGGAGCGGGTGAAGGGGCTGGGGCTGAAAGGGCCGGAGGGCAACGGCGACCAGGGCTAAAGCCCAATGGTTTTTTGCTTCGTCCACCCGGCTAAAGCCGGGTGCTCCCGCCACGAGCAGGAGCAAAAACGCTTACTGACCGCCCTTTTTGAAGATCTGGTTGGTCTTCTGGTTGACGGTGCGGCGGGCGGAACTCTGCTCAGAAACGGGGTCGGAGCCCGGGTTTTGCCGGGCGTGCATCGCTTCGCGGTGCTTCTTTAGGGCGGCTTGCGCCTCCGGAGAGAGCTTACGGGCGTGGTTGGGCGTCTTGGCCATATCCTCTATATTGACACAAGAGAGAAGTGTGTAATTGAGTAATCGGGTAATTTGGTAATTGAAGAGCCGGACGGGGAAGAACAACCGCAAGGTCCTTCGGCCAAAGGGCCGGCCTCAGGATGACAAGGTTGAGGGTAATGCCAAGGTAGGGGCCTTCGACTACGCACGAAGGGCACGAAAGAGCCTCGGAATCGAGGATCGAGCGAAATAATCGGTGCTTGCAGTGCCGGGTCGAGCGTGAAAATGCTGGAGACGGCATTCGGATTGGCATTCCGGGGTGAGGGAGCTAGAATAAAGGAAGCTTTAGAATAGGAAGATATGAATCAAGGACCAGAGAGCGAAGGCACGCAGCGGTTCCAGAACCTGGTGGGCTCCGAGCACGGTCAGACGACGGTGCAACCGGTGACATTCGGCAATGAGCAGCCCGAGGGGCTGATTCTGACCACGCTGGATTTTGCCATCAACTGGGCGCGCAAGAGTTCGGTATGGCCAATGACGTTTGGCCTGGCCTGCTGCGCCATTGAGATGATGGCGATGGGCGCGTCGCGGTTTGATATCGCGCGGTTCGGCGCGGAGGTGTTTCGTCCGTCGCCGCGGCAGGCCGACCTGATGATCATTGCGGGACGCGTGTCGCAGAAGATGGCGCCGGTC
This sequence comes from Terriglobales bacterium, assembly GCA_046714215.1. GTDB lineage: Bacteria > Acidobacteriota > Terriglobia > Terriglobales > Acidobacteriaceae > DATLCI01. Next base: position 1,072 of record JBKKBM010000298.1, read on the forward strand.
ATCCGTCAGCTCTGGGAGCAAATGCCGGAGCCGAAATGGGTGATCTCCATGGGCGCGTGCGCGACTTCAGGTGGCGTCTTCAATAATTACGCGCTGGTGCAGGGCGTGAACCAGGTGATCCCCGTGGATATTTATGTGCCGGGGTGCCCGCCGCGTCCGGAGCAGCTGATCTACGCGATCACGATGCTGCAAGAGAAGATCATGAACGATAAAGGCAGCTTCAAGCGGGTATTGAATATCGCGGACTAGGTTCGCTAAGTATTGCATTTTCTAGGCCGAAGCCCAGCGCTTCGGCCTTTCTCTTGAGCACAGTTTTGAGCCGAAAAGCGGTTTCTTGAGGCAGCAGGGCGAGGTCGGGCTGCATCCCATCTGCTGGACGCAAATATCCTCGTCGAAACTGAAGACCCCTGGACAAACATGCAAACGTTATCCCTGCTGCGAACCACTTTGCGAATGTCGAAATACGCCGTCTGCGCTGTCGTCTTGCTGGTGACCACTGTGAGTGTTGCGGAGAAGAAGCCGAACACCTTGCGCCAGATCGCGATCCTGGACTTGCCGGGTAAACCGGGATTTGACGCGGTGGTGTTTGCCAATGACCATCTGGTGATGGCGCATCAGGGCGCGGATACAGTCGACATCTTTGAACCGACGAAGAGGCGGCTGGTCGCGCAGGTCAACAACGTGGCGGATCCACGCGGGATCGCGGTGGACGACGCGAATGGGAGGGTGTACATCGCTGCGGCGGGCAGCAACAGCATTGTGGTGATCAGCAGTAAGGATTGGCAAGTGCAAGGCGTGATCGGGCTAGAGCAAGCGCCGGAGTCGCTGCTGCTGCTGTCGCAAGGGCGCGAACTGGCGGTGACGATGCCGTTGGGGCGCGCGGTGGCGTTGGTGCCGACGTCGACCATGGGACAGAAGGATGCGGAGCGCGTGACGGTGGCGGTAGGCGGACGTCCGCAGAAGATGGCGTGGGACCCGCAGAAGAATGTGGTGTATGTGACGGTGGAAGAGACGGCGGAGATCGTGGCGGTGAATCCGGTAGCGGGCGAGGTGGAGAGCCGGATGAAGTTGCAGGCATCGCAGCCGACGGGATTGGTGTTTGCGCCGAGCTCACGACAGTTGTTTGTGGCGGTGCGCTACGCGGTATTGCAGGTGAATGCTGACAGCGGGCAGGAGATATCGCGGGTGCCGGCACCTCCGGGAACGACCACGCTATGGTTGGAAGGCGAGAGCAACACGCTGTTTGCCGGAGCGGGCGATGGCTATGTGCAGATCATCAACGTGGGCGCGGGACGGCTGACGGCGCAAGAGGAGATCGTGAGCGCGGTGCGCGGCAACGGGCTGGCGTTTGATCCGGCGAATCGGCTGCTGTTCCTGCCGGGCGGCCGTGAAGGAAAGTCAAAGCTGGTGATCCTGAAGCAGTTTGGGACGAGTCCGCAGCCGACAGCGGTGAGCGCGCAGAAACGTTAGGGACATTTTGAGAGGGATTTCAGGAAAGAATTAAGGCGCGCAGCTTAAAAG
>JBKKBM010000299.1:0-27742 GCA_046714215.1 Terriglobales bacterium
GTTTCTTCCAGATGACCACGCCGACTTCATCGAGGCCATAGTACATACCGTTGCGGACGTGAAGAATGACGACTTCAGCCCCTAGTTCGGAAGACACCTGCTCGGGGGTCACTTTGACCCGGCTTTCGGTAGAAAGGTTTTTCATGGACTGCGCGGATTTTAACATGAAAGGAAAGCTCAGTAAAACAACAAGCTCCCGGTGCGCTGCGCCCGCCTGAGGGCAAAACTAAACAGCCACAGGCCGAAAGGCACGAGCAAGGCGCTATAGGCGCCCAGCACCAGAAAGGTGGGATAAAGCTCGTGCCAGGACGCGCCACGCAGGAACGCCGCGCGAAAGCCGCTAAGCGCATGCGATAAAGGATTGAGGTCCGACACCATACGTAGGGCGGGTGGCAAGACATCGACGGAAAAGAGCACACCGCTGAAAAGTCCCGCCAGGATGGCGAAGACAGCGATAGCGGTGTCGCCTTTCTGGAGCCAGATCTGCAGGGCGGTCGCTACCAGGCCAAGAGCGAGAGAAAGAGTAATGGACAAAGTGAGTATCACTAAGGTGGCTGGCCAATTGGGATGGGGGAGGGCTATGCGGAAAACGAGGAAGCCCAACGTGATATAGATCACCGCATGAACAATCCTGCCCGCGACGGTAGAAAGTGAATCCAAAACCATCACGAGTTCGGCGCGAGTGGAAGTTGCGAGCAAAACCTCCAGCAGGCCTGAGATCTGAGCATCGCGGAGGCCACGAATAAGACTCTGGGCACTCATCATCAGCAACTCAAAGATGGCGGTACCGGTCAGTAGGAACCAAAAATAGTCCAGCCCCTCGGGGCGGAAAGAAGGGCCAACAGCGCGCGCGAGGAAGTAGAAAGTAGCCAGTTCGACCAAGATGAAGAAAAACTGCATGCCGATCCCCATCGATCCCCGGGTCATGGTCAGCGTGTCCCGTTTGCAGATGGCCAGCAGTTTCAGCAAAAGTGAATTACGCGGCGGAGATGACATTCAGTTTGGGATGGCACTGCGAAGTCGAAGCGTAGCGAAGTAGAGCGAAGCCAGATCCTTTTCGGCGAAGTCTGATGGATGGACTCGAGCGGCAATGGTGCCCTCCAGCAGTATCGCGATGGAATCCCCGACAGCCGCAGCCTCTTCGAAGCTGTGCGTTGCCAGCAATACGGTGGTACCTGAAGTCCGCAGATGTTTTAGCTGATGGTGAAAGGCATCCACTGCCTCGGGCGCTAGACTTCGGCTTGGTTCGTCAAGCAGCAGGAGGTCTGGTTCTTTGATCAGTGCCCGGGCCAGACCCAACTTCTGATACATGCCGGATGAGAACTTCCGTACGAGGGTGTGTTCGGCGAAGGTGAGACCGGTTTCTTCCAGTAGACGGGGAAGTCGTTGGCTGATCTGGGCGGGGGACACATCGTCGAGGATGGCAAAGAACTCCAGGTTCTCCCGGGCCGTCAGCCGGGGATAGAACGACCGCTCGCTGGCAATAGCCATCCCTATCCTCCGCCGCATCTGCGGCAGATGTTCGTGCACGTTCCCATTTCCCAGGCGAACGGTCCCGCTCTCCGGGGATAGCAGGCCGGCGATCACCTTGAGCAGCGTGCTCTTGCCGCTGCCATTGGGCCCCAGCAGTACGATGGTCTGTCCTCGCTCAGCGGAAAGGGTCACGTTCTTGAGTGCTTGCGTGCTGCCTGTACGTTCTTTCCCGATCAAGTTCCGCAAGCGCGGGCGGTGCCGGAAAAGCTTGTCCACAGAATTAATCTCAAGATAGGCCATGAAAGATGCAAGCAGAGTATCTGAATCTCCAGCCCCAAGCAAAGTGCGGTGAGGACTCGTTTATAATAAACCATCGACTGTAGGCAGGCGTTGTGCGGGGACTTCCCGCCTTTTCCTTTTGCCGCCTCTAACCTAAATCTTGGACTATCAAGGACTCTATCGCTGATGAGCGGCATCATGGGTGTGTGGAACGTCGCAGGCGAAGCGGTCCCTCAGGATCTGCTGTTACGCATGAATGCCCGCATGGCCCATCGGGGCCCCGATGGCGCTTCCCACCTGCTTTGCGGGTCAGCGGCTTTTGCCTTCCAACAGATGAAAGTGACGCCTGAATCGTGCCGTGAAAAACAGCCATTGCAGTCGCTCAGTGGGGTGGTTGCCCTGTGGGACGGGAGGCTCGACAACCGGGAGGAACTGATTCTGCTCTTGCGGCCTCATGGCCCGGTGGATGTGGCGTCGCCCGATGTCAATCTGGTCTTGCTGGCCTATGAAGTGTTCCGGGAGGACTTTGCCGCGAAGCTGGATGGTGATTTTGCCCTCGCCATCTATGATCCGTCGCGGCGGTACCTGCTGCTCGCGCGAGACGCCATTGGTGCGCGCGCCCTCAACTATTGTCGCTTTGGTTCGTATGTTCTTTTCGCTTCTGAGATCAAGGCTTTGCTGGTTCACCCCGCCGTCAAGACCAGCCCCGATATGGATTCACTGGCGGAATTCCTCTTCCGTCATTTGGACTATGCTGACGAAACCAACACGTTCTTTGCGGGTATCGCGACCGTGCCGGACGCGCGGTTGGTCACGATCACCCCTGATAGCACCACCCTCCGGAGATATTTTGATTTTGATACGAGTAAGACCCTCCGTTTGGGCAGCCAGACGGAATATGTAGACGCATATCGTCAGGCATTCTTCAGGGCCGTCAAGAACCGCCTCAGGAGCGCCTTTCCCACGGCAATCACCGTGAGCGGTGGGTTGGATTCGTCGTCAATCTTTTGTGTGGCGGATGATCTTAGCAAAAGCGGAGCTTGCGTTTCCCCCATACTTGGGATCGGTCAAGTGGGCACAGACGTTCGTGGAAACGAGCTTGAATTCCAACAGGCCGTAGAGGCAAAGTGCGGGGTTCCTATCATTAAGCACCCCGTAAGCGGCCTGACGTCGCTCCGGGACTATCGAGATAAAATATGGCACTCCGAGGGCCTGTTGATCATTCCCGATGCTTGGCAGGATATTTATCAGGAGTCCAGTCGACTCGGCGCCCGCGTGCTGCTCTCGGGATTTTATGGGGATAATCTGCTGCTGAATCCTCAATTCATCATTGATCTTGTTCGCCAAGGTAAGTGGCTGACCGCTTACCGGTGCTATCAGGGGTACGTGGGAAACAACTGGTTCCCCACCCAGGAGTTTCAACTCACCAAGGCGGAGTTGAGGAAGGATCTATTTGCGAACCTCAAGGGGTTCCTGGTACCGGAAGTCGTAAGGCCGACCTATCACCGGATCCGCAGGCTGCTCTGCCAGCAAAGTACGCGCCTCCCGTTCTTTTCCGAAGAGTTTCACCAGGTCTATGCCTCCTTCGCATCCAGGGCCAAAGCGATCAAGCTACCGAGATCAAGGGCCTTCAAGAAAGCGCTTTATCAAAGCGCCGTCTCAAAGAATTATAAGAGCCGGCTGGAGCGGGATGCCAAGGCGATCAGCGCGTTCAACATGGAGATAGCTTATCCGTTCTTCGACCGTGATTTGATCTCACTGGTAATGTCAATGCCCGGTGAAGCCGTTTGTCCGGATGGGGTTTCGCGCGGCATTCACCGCCAAGCGATGAGGGGTATTCTGCCGGAGAATATCCAGAACCGTCGCTCCAAAGGGGACTTTACCCGCCTCGGCAGGCTCGGAGCGCTGAAAGACTTCGACCTCCTGGAGAAGTGGCTCGTCGGGGGAGCCGCGCGACGATTCACTCTGGTAAAGCCGGAGGAGGCTTTACGGCTTGACCTGGCGGAGCTAAAGCGTGATTTGCAAGACGACAGTGACGCGAACGCCCTAGGATTCTGGAAGACCATGGATCTGCTCGAATTGGAGCAATTTCTGGCAGTCTTTTTCCCGGAAGCGTCGTGACCCGTGGTATGCTAAAGTTCTGTAGGTTGGTTTTGACCTCATCCCAAGTTAAGGATCGCGACAATGAATGAGAAACTTGATGTCAATGCAACGCTATCAGGGCAGTTGAGGCCCTATCGCGTTCCGACCTTGATAACATTCGGTGATTTTCGTGACGTGACTTTGGCCGGTACCAACACCGGTACCAAGGCTGACAACACGACCGGTCGTGCGACCAAGGTAAATCCTGGATCGTAGCCGCTTGCGGCTTGCTTGAGCACTCTCCCCAACTGCTTTTACGCCTTCGGCTTGGCGATTGCGAGCGATTGGGATCTCCCGTGCTCCCGTAAGCCTCGTTTTGCCTTTTCTTCCATTCAATTACGCAACGGCCTACCCGAGTTTTTCTCCGCCCGGGTGCCCGCCGGGTTACGCCAGCCCCACCCCAAACAGATTCAATACCATGAACTGCCGGACGGCAGCCGTTACTTGCTGTGGAAGGATATGTTCGAGTTCCACATAGCGGCGGATGCGCAGGTGGTCACCGCGTTGAGCCTGGACGGTGCCCCGGAAAAAGCCTTCCGCACTTACATGCTCGGGCATCTGCTCTCGTATGCTTTGCTGGGCATGGGCTACGAGACTATCCATGCCGCCAGCGTGGTCATGGATGGCGCGGCTATCGGATTCCTCGGCGACAGTGCTCGCGGTAAGTCGACCCTGGCTGCCGCCTTTCTGCAGGTCGGATGCAGCTTGCTCTCCGATGACTTCCTCGTGCTGGGCCAAGACGCCGGTGACTATATCGTCTATCCCGGATTTCCCCGCATCAAGCTCTACGAACGCGTCTCCAAACATCTGGTCGCCGATCGCAGCCAAGGCACGCCCATGAATGCCGACCATTGCCCCAAGATGGTCTATCCCATTGAGGAAGCCGTGCTTGGCCCCGTCCCCTTACGCGTCTTTTATTCGCTGACGTCACCTAAATCGGTGGGTGCGCTGAAACAGGTTCGCATCGATCCGCTGAACGAAAAAGAGGCTTACCTGGAGCTGTTGGAGAACTCCTTTAATGTCAAGGTGAGAACGCCCCAGCGGCTTACAACCCAATTTCGGTGGGCGACGGAACTGGTGAAGCGCGTACCCATAAAACGACTTTCCTATCCGCGGGTGCTTACCATCCTGCCCGACGTGATTGAGGCGGTGAAAGCGGATCTGGCCGATTACGCGGGCGGCGGACGCAGCGCTTTGACCAGCACCCTGCCTACGCGGACTCCGTGATACGCAAAGTGTAGCCCGCGCGGCAGGGCCACGCTGTCCCACTCGGTCTCCGTGGGCTGCCAGCCTAAGCGGAGTAGATACCGCACGCGGTCGGAGAAGTGCTCGCGTAGCCGCAGCATCAACCGGTGGTGCTCCGCTTCGGTGGGGTGGTGCATGGATGCGAGACCCGCTAGCACCTCTTTTTCCGTTGTACAAGCGACCGCGTCGCGCCGAATGCCGCCTGCCACGCTTGCCGGGATGGGTGTCTGCAAAAGCGTCTCACAGAGCAGCAGACCCAATCCCAGCAGCCGCACGGTTCCGGTGGCCCGCGCGCGCTCCCGCAGCGTCGGCCACGACAGGTTTGGATTCGTACGGATGACCAGGGCTACGTCCAGCAGCCACTTCAGGCTCTGCCAATGATGCTTGGCGCCGTGGACGCACAACACCAGCAGGTTATCTTCGGCGGCCAGTACTGGTAATAAGGTGCCAGCGACCTCGACGTGCGCCGCGCGCGCGGCCAACGCCCGCACGTCTATCGGTACGGAAAAATATTGAGGCGCCAGTCGCCATTGCAACTCCACCAGGACACCCTCGCGCATCAATCCGATCTCCGCACGGTAGCGGAGTAATTGTTTTTCGAGCCCGGGCGCGCAGCCACGGATTCGGCGAAAACCGGCGGCTTCCATCTGCTCGCACGCAGCGCTCACTTCGTCTTGTGGAACCAGGATGTCAAGGTCCACAGCTTCGCGCAGCGCGGGATCGCCCAAGATCTGCGCCGACAATGCCGGCCCCTTATAGGGGAGGGCGGTGAGTCCAGCCGCGCGGAACCGCTCCATCAACTCCACCAGCACTGCCGTGTGCTGCAAGCCCTGGCGGATAGAGGAGCGATAGCGTTCCTCGAGTGCCAAGCGAAATCCCGGAGGCGTGGCCGTCTCCGGCACTTCCGTCTCACAGAGCCAGCGATGCAACAGCGTCGACAAGCCGTGGCGGCCCGCTTCCTGCAACAGGCGCTCGCCGTCGAGCGGTGCAGACAAGCGCAGTCCCGGCCCGGGCGGCGCGCTATAGGCCTGCGCACACGCCAGCACGACCTCCATCTCCGGAGTCCAGGGCGGAGTCCACGCCTGCTCGCGGACGACGTCGGCTTGGGTGGCATCAAGCATCAGGTATCAAGGCAGCAATACACCCGGCTGCTCATTTCAGGAAGGGGTCACCAGGTCAGTGGCGGAGAGGTCAGGCAACGCATGGTAGGGACGCTCAGACTCACCCACCAGGATGCCGCTCTCGTCTGCTACCCAGGCATGCGCCTGGAAATCCTCGCCGGAGCGCACTCCCACTTTGAACTGCACCGGATAGCCGTGCTTGCGGAAGAGTCTCTCCGCCACCAGGGCGCGCACCGCGCAGGTGGGCTTCCAGGCCAGCGCTGCGGCCGCACGTACGGTCCAGATGATCTCGTCTTTGCCCAGCCGCAGGCTCGCCGCTCGAACTTCGCTCGGCGTGGCGGGATTGGTGCCGAACCATTCCAGCAGCGTGGGCAGGGGGAGTAGGCGCAACCCCACCGCCGTCGCATTCAACTCCAGCCAGACGCGCATCAACAACCGTTGGCGCCGTCCTGGCAGTTGCATGAATTTGGCTAGACGCTTCACTCCTGGTCCTCGTTCGATTGGTCCTCGATCGCATTCCCGGGGCTGCGGCGGAAGCGGTGCGACTGCTCGATGAGCAGCGCCTTTTCGCGTTCGCGCGCCGCCGCCAGTCCGCACAGGACGCAGAAAAACAAAGCATTCGCAGGGATGCGCAAGTTGAAATCGTAAAGGCTGTGCACCAGTAGGCCGGTGATGCCGGTCAGCGCCGCTAGCGACGCCGCGCCCTTCCAGCTGGTGACCCACGCTTGCGCCTTCACCAGTCCTTGGCGGTAGACTGCCACCAGGAACCACACTACCAGCACCAGGCCCGGCAATCCCATCTCCACCATCAACTGCAATACGTCATTATGCGCCTGGTTGACGAACAGGTCGGTGGCAAAGCTGCGGAATTGTGGATAGACCGTGGGGAATGTTCCCAGACCGGTCCCCGTGACCCAGTGGTCGCCAAACATGCGCAGACCGTCGCGGATGATGGCCGTGCGCATCCAGTCCTCGAGACTGGAATAGCGCTCAACCAGGCGGGCCGTGCCCAACCACGTCACCAACGCGACCAGCGGCACACTCAAGGCCGCGACGCCCAGCGCCGCTCGCTTGTTACCCGCCCGGAACGTCAGGAAGCAGCCGAGGAAGACCATCTCTAACATCAGCGCGATCGCTCCACCGCGCGATAGCGAGAGCACCACGCTGGCGCTGGTGAGCGCCGCCGCGAACAGCATCAGGATGCGTTGTTCTTTGCGCGTGTAAGGCACCAGGAAGCCTACTACCGCGAAGGGCGTGATCATCTCCATCAGGCCCGCATAGTGGTTGCGATTCACGAACGGACCAAAGATGCTGCCCCCATGGCTGGGCGTCCGCACCCAATAAAGTTTGTCCGGAGAAGTGAAGTGCTGCAGCATGGCAAACACTGCGAGCGCAAATCCAAAGATGGCCAGGAACATCGTGAATTGCCGCAGACGATCACTGCCGCGCAGGCATTGCAGCGCCGCGGCAAAGCCGATGCCATACGCGACCACGCGCAGAAACTCCACATACGTGGCGTGCCGGTACAGACTCAGACTCAAGCCCAACTGCACGCCGATCAGCGCCAGAAATAGTGCGGCCGGTAGCAGCGCCGGAGTGCGTAGTCCACTCCAGCCGCGGGCGCCCACCATCCCACTGGCCACCAGCAGCAGCGCGATCACCGCCATCCCTGACTGCAGTCCGAATACGGCCCACGGCTCCACCGCGCCAAAAGCCAGGGGCGCGAACACCATCATGGCGCAGAGCATCCAGAACGCCGCCGTCTCCAGGCCCTGTGAGAGCCCGCTGGGTGGTGGGTTATTGAGCCGCAAAGGGGCGTCTGCCACGCCGCTTCCCGCCAACGTGCGCATCATCGCTTCCGCCTGAGACTAAAGTCGTCGAGATAGAGTTTCCCGCGGATCAGCGCCTGGAAGGGTTCGCGCACGACCTCGATCTTCAGCAACCGGCTCTCAGGGCCCACCCGGAAAACGGACTGGATCTCTTTCCAACCGGTGGTGCCGCGCTGATCGTCGCTGAGGAAGAATCGTTGGCCGGTATACGCGTCCGAGACGCTCAACCGCGGCCCGCTCGCCGTGGTCAACCCGTCCGCCTTCACAAATGCTGAGAATTGATACTCAACTCCACCTTCCACCGGAACCAGTTGCGTGAGACCCAGCGAGGGCGCGTAGCCCTGGTCAAAGACTGCGGACAGCGATTGATTTCCTGAATGGAATTCGAGGGAATCCACTTTCAACTCTACTGAATAATGCCGCAGGAAGCTCCACTCCAACCCGCCGCCCAACAATTGATCCTCGAAATCCCCATTGATCATGAGGTTGTCGGCCTTAGGCTGATACGCGGCCATGGCGGGCTGCGCCTGCGCCTTCGTCATCTGCTTCCAGGCCTCGAGGGCGCGCTTTTCTTCGTGAGCATCCAGCAGCAACTGAAAGTAGGGGAGAGTGTCGCTGACGGCGATGGGGCCAGGTAACGTCATGAGACGGGCCCAGATCTTGTTGGCGGCGGCCACATCTTTCTGCTCCACGGCGAAGCGAAGAAAGTCGACATGTGCCCGCGTGGTCGGCGGCAGCACTTGGTTCAGGATCAAGTCCGCGTTCTGCCCGCTGGCCGGCCACAGGATCTCCAGCACCGCGCGCGTCTCGCTGCCTTGGCTGCTGAGGACGGTCCGGTAGTGGGGCGCGGCTTTCGGGACGTCGCCTTGCACGATGTAGAAAGTTGCAACTTCCCAGGCGACGTTGGGGGTGGTGGGATCCATCTGCACGGCCCGTTGCATCGATTGACTTTGATGAGAGGCGTCGCCGGCTATCTGATAAGCAGCGGCCAAGTCCAGCCAGCCGCGCGAAGAATACGGATTCAGGGCCAAGGCGCGCTGGTATTCAGCGATGCCACGGGGAAAATCGAGTAGGCCCAAGGTCCGGGTACGCGCCAGCAGCAGGCCATAATCGGCGTTGCCCGGCGCCAGGCGTACGCCCGCTTCCAGACCTTCCAGGGTATTACTTGCCACGGCGATGTGCGCGCGGAACAGGCGCGCTGAAGCGGCCACATACGCCGCCAGCAGCGCCAGCAACACCAACGCCAGTGTGGTTGTTTTGACTTTCTGGCTCAATCAGCGGCCTGCCTGGATCAGACTTTGGCGGTCTCGTCGTAATACTTACCGTAGTATTTGCCACCGTAATAGTAGTAGTAGCCATCGGGCGAGCGCAGGTCGACCGCGTTCATCACGATGCCCAGCACGCGCGCATTCACCTGAGCCAGCAGGTTCCGGCTGCGCCGTAGAGCTTCCTTGGTGGTCTGTCCGGAGCGGATCACCAGGATGACCGCATCGGCCACGCTCGAAAGCAGCACCGCATCGGTCACGGAAAGCACCGGCGGCGAATCGATGATCACGTGATCGAACTCTTGCGCCCACTGCGCCACCAGGTCACGCATCATCTGCGAGCCCAGCATCTCCGAAGGCTGCGGCGGCGTGGGTCCGGCCGGCAGAATGGTGAGATTCGGCAGGATAGGAGAAATGATCGCCACCTTCTCGAAAGTGTCTGACCCGGCCAATACGGTACTCAGTCCCGCAGTGGAGGCCAAGCCAAACGTGCGGTGGATGTTCGGACGGCGCAAGTCAGCATCCACGATCAATACTCGTCCGCCCTTCTGCGCCAGCACGATGCCCAAGTTCACACTGGTTGTGCTCTTGCCCTCTTGCGGCAGTGGACTGGTCAGCAGGATCACCTTGGGCGCTTTGCCAAACGCGGAGAGCAGCACCGAGGTGCGCAGCGCGCGGTAAGCTTCCGATACTTCAGACTTCGGCCGTCCATAGGCGACCAGCCCCATCGCTGGGTTGCGACCGCTGGCGGTCTTCGCCGCCGGCAGTCGCTTGCCCGCCGCAGGCTTGGCTCCGGAGACATCACCCATCAACGGCACCAGCCCCAGCGAAGGCAGGGAGGTGATATTCTGCGCCTCTTCCGGCGTGCGTACGGTGTTGTCCAGGATGTCCAGCACAATGGCCAGGCCGATGCCCGCCATCAAGCCCATCAACATGCCCAGCATGATGTTGCGCGGGATGTTCGGCTTGGAGGGGGCTTCCGGCACGCGCGCCGAATCCACGGTGCGGATATTGCCCGAGCGCAGGCTCGCCACTACCGCCGCTTCCTTCGATTTCCGCAACAGGCTTTCATACAGATCGCGGCTGCCTTCCGCCTCGCGCTTCAGCTGCGTGTACTGGATGGCCCGCTCGTTAAGATTATTGGCTTCGCCCTTTTGGGCTTCGAGCGCGTTGCGCAGCATTCGCTCGCGCTGGATGGCCTGGTTGTATTCGCCCTTCACCCGGCTCATGATCTTTTTCTGCTCAGCCACCATTTCGCTTTCCATCTGCGCGATCTGGCTGGTCAAGGCCACCACCTTCGGATACGACGGCCCGAACTGGGTGTTCAACTGCGCCGCCTGCGACTTCATGTCCGAGAGCTGGTTGCGCATCTTCTCGAACAGTGAATTGGGATCTCTAGCGGAATAAAACTCCGGGTTCCCGGTCTCCGCCATCCGCATCGCAGATTCTTTCTGCATCCGGTCCGTCTCCGCGCTCGTCAACTGCCGGTTCAGCTCGTCCAGCTTGGCCGTGGTGATGTTCTGCTTGTCGTCGATGCCTAAGATGTTCTTTTCACGCTGGTAGCGCACCAACTCTTCCTGCGACGTCTCCACCTTCAGTTGCAATTCGGAAAGCTGCTTGGTCAACCACTCTGAGGTCTGCACCGTGGCGTCATACTTTGCCCGGAAATTCTCTTCTTTGAAAGTCTCGATGACTGAGTTCACTACCTGGGCCGCCAACTTGGGGTCCGGAGATTCATAACGGATCTCCACCACGCGCGTGCGCGGCAACACCTGTACCCGCATCCCGCCTTTGATCAGGCCGATCAGACCCCCGTCCATCTGGGAGTCCTGTGCCACATCCTGTCCTGCCGCCCCCGCACTCAGCGCCGCCCGGGGGTTATATTTAGGGTTCCGGTCCAATTTCATTGCCCGGGCTACCTTCAGCGCCAGTTGATCGCTCTTCAGCACGTTGACCTGAGTCTCCAGCGCCACTGTGTAGTCGTAGTCGTCAGAGTCGGCCATCCCCATCGCTCCACCCTCTTTCAGCCCCAGGCTGTCAGAGTTCTCGCGGAAGATGGCCACCCGCCCTACCGCCTCATAGATGGGCGTCGAGCGCAGCGTGGCAATAGTGGTGAGCGTGGTCAAGATCAGGAAAGTGGTGAAAACCGCCCACTTTCGCTTGGTAAGAATGTGCCAATACGTAATGAGAGGGTTAGTCTCATGCGTCTGATAAAAGAACTCGTTGGCCGTCCGGACGGTGGATAGGGCCGCCTGCCGGTCTTCTTGATTCCGTATTGTGAGTCTATCTTCCATGCTGTTTACGGCTACTGGAGCTGCCCCATATTTCTCACGGTCAGGTTTTCTGGCGGTTTGCCACGTATTTGCCGGGGGAGTTTCATTTTAGCACTGAATTTCTGCCCCTCCTCCCCCTAAATGTCATAAGGGGAATGACTTTCGTAAGCCCTCCGCGCCTCCGCCGGCCCGGCTCATCGCCCGTTGCGTACCCTGGACTTGCTCGCTTCCGGACGACGCTTCTCGACCCCACAATCGACTACAATGAACGCCGTTCCTCTCTTCCCCATGCGCATCCTCGTCCTCCTACCCAGCCTGCTGGACTCGCTGGGCGGTATCCAGACCTATAGCCAGGCCCTGGTCTGGTCGCTGAACGCCCTCGCCCTGCGCCCCGACGCAGGCGCCAGCACCTCCGTCACCCCCCCCCTTGCCCCTCCCATAAATGTCCTCGCCCTGCACGATCAACGCCGGCAGGCCGCGCGAGCCAGAACGGGATTAGAACTCATAGAGCACACGGGCTTTGCCGGCAATAAACTCCAGTTTGGGATTGCCAGCCTCCGCGCCGCGCGCCACGCTGACGTCATCATCATGGCGCACGTGCACTTTGCGCCGCTGTTGCACGCCCTCTCCTGGCTTGCACCTCATGCCTCGTGTCGCATCTCCGCCCATGGCATTGAAGTCTGGAAGCGTCTCAGCCCGCTCACCGCTTCGGCCCTTCGACATGCCGACCAGATCTGGCCCGTCAGTGACTACACCCGCCGCCGGATGATCGAGGAGAATCCAAGTCTCAGTGAATCCCTCCGCTTTGCGCGCCTCCCCAACACTCTGGGGCCGAACTATCCGCCCGCCGCCCAGACGCGGGGGAGGGAAGCGCTCGGACTTCCGCCGGGGAAGATTCTGCTGTGCGTTTCCCGCATGTCGACCTTGGAGCCCTATAAGAACGTTGAACTCTTGATCCGCTCGCTGCCGGAGGTCTTCGGCGCCGAGCCGCAGACGACGCTGGTGGTGATCGGCCCTGGCGATGATCGTCCTCGGCTGGAAGCTATCGTTGGAGAACTTGCCCTCCGCGACCGCGTGATCTTTGCCGGCCGCGTGGCCGACGACGTCCTCCAGTCGTACTTTGCCGCCAGTGATCTGTTTGTTCTTCCCAGTACGGGAGAGGGCTTCGGCATCGTTTACCTGGAGGCCATGTTCCACGGCAAGGCGTGCATCGGCGCAGCCGCCGGGGGCGTTCCCGAGGTCATCGAAGATGGCGTGACCGGATTGCTCGTCGACCCCGGGGTTGCAGAGCAAATGTTACCGGCTCAACTCTCCGCTGCGATCGTCCACTTACTTCAAAATGAGGAAACCCGCGCCGCCATGGGCAGGGCCGGCCGGGAGAAGTTGGCCCGCGAATTCTCTATCGAACACTTTCGCGAGCGCCTGGCCGAACTCTTGTCGGATGATCCAGAACCCGAGCTGGCGCGAAGAAGTTGATGTGAACCCCGACGTGATCGCCGCTGCACGCGGCTGATTCCGCTTTGCCATCGCGCGAAATAGGCTAAAATACCTATAACCCTCGGTACTCAACCTGGGATTTTCCAGAAGGATTTTTTTCGCATGCGATTTTTGCTCACCGGTGGCGCGGGTTTTATCGGCTCGCATCTCTCTGAACGGCTCCTCGACTTGAACCACGAAGTCACCATCGTGGACGACCTCTCCACCGGTAGCATCGACAATGTTGCCCACCTCAAGGAGCGCCCCGGATTTCGCTACTACTTTGACACCATCTTCAATCGAGGTTTGACCGCAGAGTTGGTGGACCACTGCGACGTGGTCGTGCACCTGGCCGCTGCCGTCGGCGTCCGGCGCATCGTTGACCACCCCGTCGAGACCATCGAGATCAACGTTCGCGGTACCGAACTGGTCCTGGAACTCGCCGCCAAAAAACTTAAGCGCGTGATCATCGCCTCCACTTCGGAAGTCTATGGAAAGTCGACCAAGCTGCCCTTCGGGGAAGACGACGATCTGGTGATGGGGCCAAGTTCCAACTGTCGCTGGGGCTATGCCTGCTCGAAAGCCATCGATGAGTTCCTTGCGCTAGCCTACTTCCGCGAGAAAAAACTTCCCGTCACCATCCTGCGCTTCTTCAACACCACCGGGCCCCGCCAGTCAGGACGCTATGGCATGGTGCTGCCGAATTTCGTGCAACAGGCGCTCGCGGGCGAACCCGTCACTGTTTACGGCACCGGCGACCAGGCCCGCTGCTTCGGCCACGTGGCCGATGTCATTGAAGGAGTGATCGCCTGCGTCTCCGAACCCAGTACCCATGGCGAAGTCTTCAATCTGGGGAATCCGGAAGAGATCTCCATCAACGATCTGGCCAAACGCGTGATCCGCATGACCGGTTCGTCCTCGCAGATCGTTCATATCCCCTACCGCGAAGCCTATGGCCCCGGTTTTGAAGACATGGACCGGCGCGTCCCTGACATTACCAAGGCCGGCAAAGTTTTCGGCTTCAAACCTACGCGTAAATTGGAAGAGATCATTGATTCCGTGATCGCATACGAACGGAAAAAGGGCGCCAAGGCAGCGCAGTTGACGCCGGGATAACCCATGGCGTTCTCTTCAGTGCTGCCAACGGCTAGTCTTCCGGTGGGGTCCACTCCCCGCCTGCAGAAATGAATTCTCCCGGTGTAGGACCATCCGGCACCGGCGCCGATGGCGGCATCTTCGCGCTCCCTGTTTCCATCTTCCGGAGGGTTTGGCGCGACGCGTCTTGGAGTCTCGGCGGCAACCTGCTTACCGTCTTGAGCGGCCTGGCCACACTCAAGATCATCGGCTGGCTCGTCCCTGCGGCTGAATATGGCGCCGCTAGCCTCGTCCTTGGCCTCTGCGCTTTGCTTAACCAGTTCATCGCGGGGCCGTTGTTGACGGAACGCCTGCGCCTCTACTTCGATCATCTCAGACTGGGTGACACTCGGCCGCTCGCCCGCGTGATCCAAGGGTTGCTACTCCGGGTCTCGACCCTGATGGCGGCTATTTATCTCGCCATCGCCGCCGTGCTTTATTACCGCGGACAAGTTACGTATCTGCAACTTTTACTTCCCGTACTCATCATGATCTTTATACAGCCACAACTGCTGGCTGCCTTTGGCCAACTGGAAGCACACCGCAACTACCGCGGTCTCTCCATCGTGCAACCTCTGCTGAGCGTCTTGCAGGTCCCGCTGTTGCTGGGCTTGTTGTGGCTGGCCGTGCGCGGGTCGGTTTCCATCGTCCTGGCGCAAGCGCTCGCAGCGTTACTGGTGTTTTGCGCGCTGGCCTGGCGGTGGCGGGCAAGCATCAGTTCCGTTCCATCCGGCCCCGAAAGCACGCTGGCCCTATCTTCCATCAGCAATTTCGGCTGGTCGTTGTATTTGTTCAACCTCGCTAGTTGGATGATGGCCACTTCGGACCGCTATCTCATCGATCACTTTGCGAGTCGCACTGATGTCGGCATCTATGTCATCAACTATGCGTTCTGGGCCGTGCCTTTCACCGTTCTCAACGGATGGATCCATAGCTTCAGCCGTCCCCGGCTCTATGTGCGCGCCGCCGACCAGGCCTGGGACCGGGTATTGCGCGTGGTACTGGGAACTCTCGCCGCGGGAGTGGGCTTCGCCGTCGCGGGTACGGTGCTCGTCTACTTTGTGGGCAAGCCGCTGGCGCTCCTCGTATTAGGCGAAAAATATTGGCACAGCCCGGCGCTTATGATGTTGCTGGCCTCCGCGCACATCTTCTTCCTCATCGGGCACACGTCCGCCGCCTACTTCCTCGCCGTAAAGAACTCTCATTGGGTCTGGATATCGTCGCTCCTAGCCGCGGTCTTCAATGTGGCGGCGAACATCGTGTTGTTGCCGCGATGGGGCATCGTCGGCGCGGCGTTCACCACCCTCTGCGCCTACGCGCTGTGGTCGGTGCTGATGTTGGGAGGAATACTGGTGTTGTCGCGACGCCTGGCCGCGCAAACGAAGGCGGTTTCGCCTGCTACCGCTTGACTGCGAACGCCTTGATCACCATGGCGTTGGGCTGTTTGCCTACCGGGATCAGCGTGAACAGCGCCCGTACCGCCGTCCGCACCACCGCTACATCTCCGGAAGACGTGTCCGCTACGAACAGGAAGCTCTGGTTCGGCGACAAGGCCAGTGACTCCGGCCGATTGCCCACGTGGATGGACGCCAGCAGCCTGCCGATGGTGATGTCATATACGCCGATCGTGTTCGAATTGAAATTGCTGATGTAGAGCGTGGCGTTGTCTTCCGCCACCAACCCGCGCACGGGATTCGCGCCGATCAGATAACTCCCCCCCACTTCGTTGGCGTAAGTCGCTACTTCGGAGAAAGTCCCCGCATCGAAGTTGCTGACGAAGATCTCTCCGCCATCCGGTTTCAGCGCCAGATGCACCGGGGTTTGGCCCACGCGCAGCAGCACCAGCAGACGGTCATCGTCCTGCTTCCACTCCGGTTTTTTTAACTGCACCGCCGCCACCTGCGAACCGCCGCTGCAAGCCACAAACACTTTGCTGGAATCGGGCAAGATCGCAATATCAGATGGCGCTTCGCATACCGCGATCTTCGCGCGCAGCTTGAAGGTGGACGCGTCAATCACCGCAATCGCATTTTCGCCCCGCAGGGAGGCGACCACGGTCTTGCCGTCGGGCGAGACCATCGCCATCCCCGGTGCCTGCCCCACGGGGATCGACGAGATCGCCTTGTGCTGCTGCAAATCCAGCACCGTCACGTTGTTCGAACCGGCGTTGGCTACGTAGCCACGCGTTCCATCCGCGGACACGCTGATGAAATATGGCGCCCGATGCACCCCGATGGTGTGCGTGACCTCATTCTTCTCCGCGTCGATCACGCTCACGTTGTTCGACTCGCTGTTCACCACATACACTTCATTCTTCTTCGGATTGATGGCCACGCCGGACGGATTCCGTCCCACCGCGATGGTCTTCAGCACCTTGAAATTGCGCGCGTCAATCACCGTGACGTCATTACTGCCCCCGTTGGTGACGTAGAGGTTCTCGTGGTAGGCGTACTTCTGCTCGTCCAGCGTCTGCTGCGCGCAGCCCGCCTGCAGCAGCAGAAGTGCTAGGAACACGAGGACAAGAAAAAAGATGGAGCGCAGTTGTTTCAACGGTGGTCTTTCAGAAACTATCTTCAGTAAACATTCGGCAGGACGTGCGCCATTCTAAATGAAACGGCCCAGCGTCAATGCGCCGGGCCGATTTGCGGATTCACTTTCCGCTAGCGTACGCTCGCCGTTTCTTCGAGCTTTACTGGCTGCGCCACGCTGCGGGCGAGCACCGCTGCGATCTGCCGCACGTCGCCCATCAATGCGTCGAACTGGTCGGGAAAGATGGATTGCATGCCGTCAGACAACGCCTTATCGGGGCTGCCATGCACCTCCACCATCAATCCATGGGCGCCCACCGCCACTGCGGCCCGCGCCAGCGGTGCCACTAGGTTGCGCTTGCCGGTGCCATGACTCGGGTCCACCAGGATGGGCAAATGGCTCAAGCGCTGCACGGCGGGTACGATGCTCAGATCCAGAGTGTTGCGGGTGTGGTCGGCAAAAGTCCGCACGCCCCGCTCACACAGGATGACGTTGTAGTTGCCCTCGCTCATGATGAATTCCGCCGCCATCAACAGCTCTTCCAGCGTGGCGGACATGCCGCGCTTCAGCAGCACCGGCTTGGCCGACCGTCCGGCCCGCTTCAGCAGCGAGAAGTTCTGCATGTTGCGCGCGCCTATCTGGATGATGTCCGCATACTTCTCCACCAGTTCCAGCGATTCGTGATCGATTGCCTCCGTCACGATGCGCAAGCCGAAAAATTCGCGCACTTCCGCCAGGATCTTCAGCCCGTCTTCGCCCATGCCCTGAAATGTGTAAGGTGAAGTGCGCGGCTTGTAGGCGCCGCCGCGGAAGAAGCGCGCGCCCGCTTGTTGTACCCGCTCCGCGATGGCGAACGCCTGCTCACGTGACTCGATCGCACAGGGCCCCGCCAAGACGGCGACTTCCGTCCCCCCGATCACCGCCTCCGTGTTCGCGAGCTTGGGAAAGCGGACGATGGTGTCTTCGGCTTTGAAGTCACGGCCCACCAGCTTGTACGGCTTGCTTACGCGGATGACCTCACTTACGCCCGCCATTTCTTCTAGCGCGCCCGCGTCCACCGTGCCCTGGTTGCCGGTGACGCCAATGGCCACGCGCTGCGCTCCGGGAACGGCGTGTGCCCGATACCCCAGCGACTCGATCTTCTTGCACACGGCCTCCACCTGCTGTTCGCTGGCGTGGGCCTGCATCACCACTAACATTCGTATAACCTCGGAAATACCAGTGTATCGCGGCCTTTAGCGGGCGGCAATTTCGCCGCTCACTTCTTCTTGACCGCGATGCCCTGGATCTCAAAGCGGGCGTCAAACAATAACTTCCCGCTGCCGATGAATGCCCGCGCCGGATAGCGCCCGTCTTGGAACAGCCCGCGATAGACATTGTTCCAGGCGGCGAAGTGTGAGACATCAGAGCAGAAGACCTGCACGTACACCAAGTCTTCCAGTCCCATGCCCGCGGCTTTCAACGTCGCTTCAAACTTCTGCATCACCAGCCGCGCTTCAGCCTCTGCGGTGTCCGGGACCTTGTTGTTCTTGTCCATGCCGATGTGGCCGGAGAGGTAAAGCGTCTCGCCCACCAGCACGGCATCGCTGAACGGCGGCTTCTGCCTCTCGCTGGGGAGATTGATGAACTTCTTACCCTGATCATGTTTACCCTGACTCTGCTTCGTTTGGTTCTGCGCTTCTGCGCTGGTCATAATCAGTAACGCTCCTATGCAAAAAGATCGAAGTGCTGGTTGGATTGTCATCGTGCCTCCCTGATGCAAAGATTCAACATGCAAAGATTCCAAATACTAAAGATTCGGCCTTTGTATCACGTCGCGGAGCCGCTCGCAGCAACTGATAAAATCACGGTACCCCATGCCGCGCACCGCTTCCAAAGGCCCCTCCGCCAAAAAAGTGACCGCTCCTCCTCCTGCCGACCAAGAGCTGGCGGGCAAGTACGACGTCCTCAAACTGCCTCCGTCCGCTACTCCGCCGAAACTCACACGCCTGAAGATCGGGCTCCATACCTCCACCAGCGGAGGCGTGGAGACGGCCGCCGAACGCGCTTACCGCCTCGGCTGCAACGCCTTCCAGATATTTTCGTCGAGCCCGCGCATGTGGGTGCCGTTCCCGATCTCACGCCCGCAGGCGGAGGCGATGCATCTCCTCCGCGCGCAACACCAACTGGCGCCGCTGGTCATTCACACCAGCTATCTCGTGAATCTGTGCAGCGCCACGCCGGAGTTCCTGCGCAAGTCCATCACTGCCTTTCGCGGTGAAGTGGAACGCGGACTTGCCCTGGGCGCGGAGTATCTCGTCCTCCATCCCGGCTCGTTTCGCGGCAAGACCCGCGAAGAAGGCCTCATCTGCGCCGCCGACTCCATAGCCGCATCGGTCGAAGGCCTCGACCTCGAAGCCGGCAAGCTGAAGATCCTCATCGAGAACACCGCGGGCGCGGAGTTCTCCCTCGGTGGCTCGTTCGATCAGGTCGCAGAATTGCTCGACCGCCTACGCCGCGCCGTGCCCGTGGGCGCATGCATCGATACCTGCCACACCCATGTCTCGGGATATGACATCGTCACGGCGGAGGGTTTCGCCGCCACCATGAAGAAACTCGATGCCACCGTCGGCCTCAAGAACGTCCTCGTCTGGCATTGCAACGACGCCAAGTCCGCGTTCGGCTCCAAGCTCGACCGCCATCAGCACATCGGGCAGGGCACCATTGGCATAGAGCCCTTCCGCCGCCTGCTCAACGACGCCCGCACCCAACACGCGTCCTTCATCGCGGAAACTCCTATTGACGTGCCCGGCGATGACCAGCGCAACGTCGAGACCCTCAAAAACCTAGTAGATTAGATAAGATAGAAGCTTGTCCCGGCGGCGATCGCAAATGACTGGTCTGAATGACTAAAGACATCTCCAAAACGATCCTCAACCTGGCGGAAACCCTCAAGGGCGAGAAACCAGCCGGCGAGAAGGTACGCGAAAAGCCGACAGACGGCGGTGCCCATCCACACACCCGGCCCGAGGACGATCATCGTTACAATCCCGCCCTCATCGAGCAGAAGTGGGCGGCAGCATGGAATGACGATCCCGCGCTGTACGCCGCCGAACCGCCTACCTCTTCGAAGAAAAAGTATTACGTGCTGGAGATGTTGCCGTATCCCTCCGGCGCTCTGCACATGGGACACGTGCGCAACTACGCCATTGGCGACGCGCTTGCGCGCCATATGTGGATGCGCGGGTACAACGTGCTCCATCCCATGGGCTGGGACGCCTTCGGATTGCCCGCTGAGAACGCCGCCCTGAAGAACAACACGCCCCCGCGCCAGTGGACCCTGCAGAACATCGCCAGCATGAAGGCGCAGATGAAGCGGCTTGGCTTTTCCTACGACTGGTCCACAGAAGTCACCACTTGCTTGCCGGATTACTACAAGTGGAACCAGTGGTTCTTCTTGAAGATGCACGAGCGTGGCCTCGCCTATCGCAAGCAGAGCAAGGTGAATTGGTGTCCGGAGTGCGCCACCGTGCTCGCCAATGAGCAAGTGGTGAACGGCTGTTGCTGGCGCCATGAAGATACGCAGGTGGAGCAGAAAGAACTCGAACAGTGGTTCCTGCGCACCACCGATTACGCTCCCGAACTGCTCAACGACATCGAGAAGCTCAGCGGCTGGCCGGAAAAAGTCCGCACCATGCAGCGCAACTGGATCGGGCGCAGCCAGGGCGCGACCGTCGACTTCCAGTTGGAGACGCCCCTGCCCAGCGGCGCCAAGATCTCCATCTTTACCACGCGCATCGACACCATCTTCGGCGCGACTTCCGTGCAGCTCGCGCCGGAGCATCCACTGGTCGCCGAGTTGTACGACCACGATCCGCATCTGCGTGCGGACGTTCGCGATCTTATCGACGAGCAGAAGAAGGCGCGCGAGGCCGGTGACCTGGGCGCCATTGAGAAGAAGGGCGTGTTCACCGGCGCCTATGCCCTCAACCCCTTCAATGGCGAGAAGGTCCCCATCTGGGTGGCCAACTACATTCTTTTGGATTACGGCACTGGCGCCATCATGTCTGTGCCCGCGCACGACGAACGCGATTACGAATTTGCGAAGAAGTACGAGCTTGAGATCCGGATTGTCGTTCTCCCGCGCCGCAGTGAAGAGCCCGCGGCTGAGGGTGAGGCGGAGGTCCCGGTGCTTCCCTTCACTTCAGAAGAAAGTCTGCTCATCAATTCCGGCGAGTTCAACGGACTTGCTAACCGCGAAGCCATGACCAAGATGGCCGCCTACGCGGAAGAGAAAGGCTTTGGCAAAGCGGCCACCACGTATCGCCTGAAAGATTGGGGCATCTCCCGCCAGCGTTATTGGGGCACACCCATCCCGTTCCTGTATTGCGATAAGTGCGGTCTGGTGCCGGAGAAGGAAGAAAATCTCCCCGTGTTGCTGCCGGAGACCATAGAGATAACGCAGCAGGGCGGCTCTCCGCTGAGCAAAGTGCCGGAGTTCGTCAACGCGACTTGCTCGCGTTGCGGCGGTCCCGCGCGCCGCGAGACCGATACCATGGATACCTTCGTCGATTCGTCCTGGTACTTCTATCGCTACACCAACGCCCAGCTTGCGACGGCGCCGCTCGACCCCAAGACCGTAGCGTACTGGTACCCCATCGACCAATACATCGGCGGCGTGGAACATGCCATCCTGCATCTGATCTATTCGCGCTTTTGGACGAAGGTGATGCGCGATATGGGATTGATTGCTAATTCCGAGCCCGTCGACCGCCTCTTTACCCAGGGCATGGTCATCAAAGACGGCGCCAAGATGTCGAAGAACAAAGGCAACGTGGTTTCCCCGGACGACATGGTGGCCCGCTACGGCGCTGACTCCACGCGCATGTATTCGCTGTTCGCCGCGCCGCCGGACCGTGATCTCGATTGGCAGGAGCAGGGCGTGGAAGGCGTGCACCGCTTCCTGAACCGCGTTTGGCGCTTTGTTACGAAAAATGCGCAGCCCACGCACCCAGACTGGAGTGCCGCCGTGCCGGCTGCGCTCGCGTCTGAAGCCCGCGACATCCAGCGCAAGCTGCATCAGACCATCGCTAAGATCACGCAGGATTTCGACGGGCGCTGGCATTTCAATACCTCGATCGCCGCCGTGATGGAGTTGGTCAACGACCTCTACGCCGCGGAGACGGTGATTGCGGCGAACCGCATCCCCATGCCGCTATTGGCTGACGTCCAGCGCAAGCTCGTATTGCTGCTCGGACCCTTTGCGCCATATCTTGCCGCGGAGTTGTGGTCACAGTTGGGCGAGACGGGCATCCTCTTCAAACAGCCGTGGCCGCAGTTCGACCCAGCGCTCGCGAAAGAGGGCGAAGTCGAGATCGCCGTGCAAGTGAATGGCAAATTGCGCGGACGCATCTCCGTGCCGGCTGACAGCACGGAAGAATTCGTCCGGGAGCGCGCCTTGGCCGATGAAAAAGTGCAAACTGCCATCGCCGGCAAGGAAGTAGTCAAAGTCATCGTTGTCCTGGGCAAGCTCGTCAGTATTGTGGCGAAGTAAAGCATGTCTAAATCCCACGCAGTCCGCGAAGGTTTTGCCGCCATCTTCCGCGATCCGCTCGTCTATCTCGCGGAGTTGGCCTGGCGCTGGACTTACACCATCGCGGCCGCACTGCTCGTCCTCTACGGCGTGTTGTTGTTCTTGAATTCGCTGCCGGTGAGTGATCGCGATCTCTTCGGACTCTCCGGCATCGTTCCCGGTCTCTACGGCGCGGCGCTTGCCAACATTTTTAAGGGGAGCGGACCCAAGATGGTGCGCCTGGCGCTCATGCTTTCGTTCGGGATCGGTTTGCTGTGGTTTTTAGCCGCGTCCATGGGA
The DNA here is from genome assembly GCA_046714215.1 of Terriglobales bacterium. Taxonomy (GTDB): domain Bacteria; phylum Acidobacteriota; class Terriglobia; order Terriglobales; family Acidobacteriaceae; genus DATLCI01. The sequence goes on from JBKKBM010000299.1 coordinate 22,618, forward strand.
CGCACGGCCACTCTGACCGCCCTGCTACGCAAGCCGGCCCGCCTGCGCCCCATCTTTCGCCTCCATTTCCTTCGGCTGCTGGTGGGCACGGCCGCATGGATCGCCTATATTGGCGCTTTCGCCGTCGCCGCCTCCGCCGCCCGCTTCGAGAACGGACAGGGCTACCACCCCGGCAAGTTTTATCTCGTGTTCTTGCTGCTATCCCTAGTCATCTCGAGCGCCTGGTCGTCGGCGAGTTGGTATTTATCGCTCGGGCCGATACTCTCCGTCCGCAATGCCACTGGCACGCTCGATTCACTGTACGACGCGGCCGCGCTCGTCCGGCGCCAGCCACGCCAATTCAGTTGGGTTGGCATTTTCTTTGGCGTGCTTCGCGCCGTCGTGTGGTTTGCCGCATTCTTTATTTTTCTCACCGCGATGACGGCCGCCGCTGGGGCCCCGCCGGGAGTCTCCACCGCAGTACTGATCCTTTTTCTTGCCGCCTACTCGGGAGTCTCTAACTTCCTCTACCTTGCGCGCATGGGTTCGTACTTGCGCATCCTCGAGTGGGACGAAACGGAGCAACTCAGCCCGCCGGTTCCGGTCGTGCCGCCGCGGCCCGCGCGTCCGCTGCTGGATCCGCCCGTGGTACCGGCGATGTAAGGCGTCCGGCGACGTAAGCGATTCACATTGCCCCGGCTGAAGATTTCTGACAAACTAATCCGTGCCGCAATCACCGCCATCTCCACATCAATCCCATCTGGCTCATCAATCCGTTGTCATCCTCGACTTCGGTTCGCAGTACACCCAGCTCATTGCGCGCCGCATCCGCGAGCTAAAAGTATTCTCCGTGGTTCTGCCCTGTATCGCTCCGCTCGATGAGATCAAGAGCTATGCGCCGGTCGGCATCATCCTCAGCGGTGGCCCGTCTTCGGTTTACGACGCCGACGCACCGCCCATGGACGACCGCGTCCTCTCCCTCGGCCTGCCGCTGCTCGGCATCTGCTATGGGCTGCAACTCATCGCGCACAAACTCGGTGGCAAGGTAGTTTCCGCCAGCCGCCGCGAATACGGACACGCGGAAGTCACCGTCACCGCGCCCTCGCGCCTCTTTCAGGGCCTACCGGAAAAATTAAGTGTCTGGATGTCGCACGGCGATGAGGCGCAGCAGCTTCCCCCGGGCTTTACCCAGGTCGCTTCCACCAACAACGCCTTGGCCGCCATCCACAATCAGGAAAAAAATATCTGGGCGGTACAGTTCCATCCTGAGGTCCACCACACCAAGAATGGAGCGGCGCTCCTCCGCAATTTCGTCTTCGACATCTGCGAAGCCCGGGGCGACTGGACACCGCAACAGTTCATTGACGAAGCGGTGAGCGCCATCCGTAAGCAGGTCGGCGATAAAGACCATGCCATCTGCGCTTTGAGCGGGGGAGTGGATTCCTCGGTCGCGGCCGTGCTCGTCTCGAAGGCCGTCGGCGAGCGGCTGACCTGCGTCTTCGTCAACAACGGGGTCTTGCGCAAGGACGAATTCACCAAAGTCCAGGCCAACCTCAAAGACCGCCTCGGCCTGAATCTGGTGGCCGTCGACGCCAGCGCCCGCTTCCTGAAGAAACTTGCCGGCATCACCGACCCGGAAACGAAGCGCAAACTTATCGGCGGGGAATTCATTGCGGTCTTTGACGAGGAGTCAGAGCGCATCCGCCAGCAGGTGGGCAATGTGAAATGGCTGGTGCAGGGCACGCTCTATCCCGACGTCATCGAATCCAGCTCGGTGCGCGGCCCCTCGCAGACCATCAAGACACACCACAACGTGGGCGGGCTGCCTAAGGACATGAAGCTCAAGCTTATCGAGCCGCTGCGCGACCTGTTCAAGGATGAAGTGCGCCGCATCGGCAAAGATCTCGGCATGCCGGATGAGATCCTCCAACGCCAGCCATTCCCGGGACCCGGCCTCGCGGTGCGCATCCTCGGCGAAGTCACGCCGGAGCGCATCGCGATCCTGCAGCACGCTGACGAGATCGTTGTCACGGAGATCAAGAACGCGGGACTCTATCACTCCATCTGGCAAAGCTTCGCCGTCTTATTGCCGGTGATGAGCGTGGGCGTGATGGGCGATCAACGGACTTACGCTTACACATGCGCCATTCGCGCGGTGAATTCCGAAGACGGCATGACCGCGGACTGGGTGCCGCTGCCCTATGAAGTCTTGCGGAAGATCTCTTCGCGGATCGTCAGCGAAGTGCGTGGCATCAACCGCGTGGTCTACGACGTGACGTCAAAGCCGCCGGGAACGATTGAGTGGGAATAGGTGTTGCTTTGGAGGGGCGTGACTCGAGCTGCGCCATCAGCCCATTAAAAGGAGTCCAGCTTTAGTTGCTGCGATTCTGTTCTTCAAATTACTCAATTACAAATTACTCAATTACAAATTCCCTAGTTCTCCTGGATCTTCCGCACCGCTTTGCGCACCACCGAGCGCGGCCCGATGCGCAGCAACTGCGTTCCCAGCCAGTTGGCAAAGCCGGTAACGACCAGCGGCTTGCCCTGCATGATGCCCTTATACGCCCGCGCGGCCACTTTGTCGGCAGCCATCGCCCGCGCGGCAAAGAGTTTGGATTTCTCCATGCGCGCGCGTTTGGCAAACTCGGTGTGCGTTGCGCCCGGGCACACGCACGTCACCGTAACTCCAGTTCCGCTCAACTCCTCGTAGACAGCTTCAGAGAATGAAAGCACATAGGCCTTGGTCGCGTAATACACGGCCATAAACGGACCGGGTTGGAACGCTGCGGTGGAAGCGATGTTGACCACTTTCCCCCGCTTGCGCGCCAGCATCGCCGGCAGGTACAGCTTGGTCAGGTGGGTGAGGGCCACCATGTTGAGCTGCATCATGTCGAGTTCGTCGTCGAGATTGGTTTTGGCGAAGGCGCCATTGCCGCCGAAGCCGGCATTGTTAACGAGCACGTCAATATGCAAGCCCGCCTTTTGCGTCTCCGTGAAAAGCTGGTCCGGAGCTTCCAACAGTGCGAGGTCCTTGACGATGACCGTCACGCCGGGACTTCCGAGCTTGCGCAGCTCTTCGGCGACTTTCTCCATCGCGACTTTGCGGCGCGCCACCAGCACGAGCCGGTAGCCGTCGCGGGCAAAAAGTTTTGCGAGTTCATAGCCGATGCCGACGGAAGCGCCGGTGATCAATGCAGTCTGTTCAGGTTTTGTGGTCATGTTTTGGAGTGCAGCGAAGTATGCGGGTGCGACCATCTTCGAGGTAACAAGGATTGTACGGGGTCGCCGTCAAAATAGGAATGTCACAAAAAAGCGGGACGCCGCAGCGTCCCGCTCCCGTTGTGACGGCAGGCGCTACTTCTTGGGTGCAGGCGCATCCGCGGGGTTCACGTAGATCAACTTCCAAGGCCCCGTTCCATGAAGTTGCAATACCGACGCGCTCTTGGTCCAGGCGAAATGTCTGGTCCCCGGAGCCATATAGATAAAGTCTCCGGCGACGAGTTTTTCGCCTTTGCTCTCGTCCCACTTCTCGCCCATGCCCAAGTAAGCTTCGCCGGAGATCAGCGTTACATGCTCCGTGGAGGGATGCCAGTGGGGCGGGATCTTGTAACCCGCCGGTAGCTTGATGCGCAGGGTAAACTCGCCCGGCTTTGCCGGATCGCCGGATAGCACTGCCGCCTGCGCTCCAGCCGGCAGGATGGGGGGCGCCGGTCCCCATTGCAGGTTGGCCCCGCTGGTATGTTTGTGGTGCGGCATGGCTGCCTTCTTCTCTTTGTCCATGCCATCGTGCTTCATATCGTGCTTCTTATGTTCGGGTTTCTTGGCGTCCTGCTTAGCTTCCTGCGCGACCGCCAACGATGCAACTAGTGCGAGCGCGATTAAAAGTTTTTTCATAGGTCCTCCATCTGGGGTTGGGAAACGAACTGCGGGCTGCATCATACCTCCGCACCATGGGAGCTGTCATATGGACAAAGAAAAAGCGCGCCGCCGCGCGCTTTTGCGGCTCATTCCCTGTGCTTATGATCCCGCCGCCACTCCATACTGTCCGTACCACGACGTAGCCGCCTTCAGCCGGTCGTTCACATTGCTGATGTTGACCACGCCTTCATTGCGCAGCCATTTGTCGAAGGCCGCGCCGCCCTGCTTGGCATATACCGGGATGCCGTCTTTCCAGGTGGCGCGTCCGCAGAGTACGCCCGCGAACTTCACGCCAGACTCCGCCGCCAGTTCCAGCGACTCAGTGAATTCGGAATTGCTTACACCTGCCGACAAATAGATGAACGGCTTGGTGGCTACCTTCGCTGATTCCAGGAATAGTTTCTTCGCCTGGTCCTTCGTGTAGGCTGCACCCTTGCCGACAAAGGCCTGCGCCCCTTCTACAAACTTCATATCGATGGGGACTTCGACTTTCAGCACGTCGACGCCGTAGCGGTCTTTGCTGAACTCCGCCATGCTCTTGGTCACAATCTCCGGCTTCTTCTTCGCGTACTCCAAAGATTTTTCGTCGCCGCCGGCGGGATCGTAGCCGACGAATTCCAGGAAGTAGGGAATATCGTTGGCGCGGCATTCGTCGCCGATGCGCTCCACAAAGGCATGCTTCTCGTCGTTGAGCTTCGCATCTTCGAAAGGCGTGTAATAGATCAACACCTTGATGCAATCGGCGCCCGCCGCCTTCAATCGCTGTACCGACCACTCACCCAGCAGGTCAGGGATGCGGCCGGCGCGGTTGTTGTCATAGCCCGTCTGCTCGTAGGCCAGCAGCAGGCCGGAATCCTTTTGCCGCTTCTTGGCGGCGGGCAGTCCCCATTCGGGGTCCAGCAGGATGGCGCTGGCATGCAGCGTAAGCACTTCGGCCACGATGGATTTGAACTCTTCCATCATGGAGTCAGATATCTCGCTGCCTTTTTCCTTGGCCAGTGACTTGCGCAAGGAACCGCGCTGGTCCATCGCTGCCGCAGCGATTACGCCGCGCTTGTCCGATACCGCTTTCATGCCTGCCAGTTTGCCGGGGGTAAGTTTCATGGGAGTCTCCAGAAAGTGCGTCTTTTGTAGCGACGCCTCGTCGGCGTCTATGAGCGCGAAAAACAGGCAATTCTACTACGGTGACGACTTTTGCCTGCTGTTATATCCAGACTGGGTAGTGGGT